>CAMHEL010000165.1 GCA_946184125.1 uncultured Prevotellaceae bacterium | reverse complement strand
AGGATTTTCAATCCGCAAATCGCATTAATAACTTTTACTCCATGCAGGTGGATTGCAAATCCATCTGAGCGTAAGAATCGCTGAAGAGGTTACCTATGGTTTTTCCACAGCAAGCAACAATAAGAAGGCCCCGGCTCGGAAAAGCCGGGGCCTTGAGTAAAAGGTTCGCTTTTTGCCCCTGCATGATCATGCAATTGAGGGCATGTAGGCAAAGATTATTTCACCAACACTTTGCGGCCATTGATGATGTTCAGACCTTTCTGGGGAGCGTCGAGACGCTGACCGGCAATGTTGAAAATCATCGCTTTGCCAGCCTTGCGGTCAGTAGTGATGTCGCTGATGGCATCGCTGGAGCTATTCTCGAGCCACACGATGTTCGATTTGTGCTCCTCGCCGGCACCCTTGTAGATGCTTTGGATACCGACCTTCGTCCAAGAGAGAAGCTCTTCAATGGAGTCCTCGAAATAGATGATTTCGCCATAAGCATAGATATCGTAGCCATCGTGGCTGTAAGGAATTTCCACCACGTCCTCTTCGAAGTCCTGTCCGTAAACAGCTGCTGTGAAGACGTAGGGCTGCTCCTTGCCATCTTTCTCAATCCATACGGTGTAGAACAACTTGTTCAGATTCAGCGACTCGCCATTGGAGCCAATATTGGGAATCGAGCAGTAGATGCTTGGATATTCTGTGCCGACGAAGTTAATACTCTCGAGAATTGGGTCGGCCGGAGTGGCTGCCACTTCAACGAACTTCTCAATGACCACGTTGGTGAAGGTGATGTAAGCGTAAAGTTCTGCGGGGTCACCATTCAGGACCAGGGTCTGCGATGTGGTGAACTGAGATTTCTCTGCATCGAAATCGAGAACGGTATCAACCAGTTTTCCTGTTTCATCCACAGCGGTGAAGAAATAGTCGAAAGCGAACAGACCGCCCCAGACTTCCAATGTGCCCATGAACTGATTGGCTGGAATGACATACTGTCCTGCTTCGTTCTTGGTACCCTTCACCCACATCTCGGGAGCATCGGCAGCCAAGCCCTGGAAATAGACATCATTGCCGTCGAAGCCAACTTCAATCTGAATACTGTAGGGTTCTTCCACCTCTTCTTCTGGGTCATATTTAGCCTCCACAGCGGTGGCCTTGAATGAGTAAGTCTCAGTCTGCAATCCCTCAGGAACCACAATAGCAGTGGGTACGAAGGTGCTGGAATATACGGTGATGCTGTTCAGCTGGGTGTTGCCGGCGATGGTCACCACCACCTTGTTGGCCTCACCTGTCCATGTCGTTTCCTCGAAGGAGCCTGTGTCTGCGCTGTTGTTCTCATTCCATTTGGCGGCATCGAACTCAATCTTGGTGATGACCTTGCCAACGGGAACCTCGAAAGTCAGAGTTCCACTATAGACGCGGAGCTGCGGACCTTTGTTGGTGTTCCAGAAACGGTTGGCAGTGGTTGCCTCTTCTGCCTTAGGCGAGATGGTCAGCGACACATCGCCATCCTTCAATACACAGTCTTCGGTGATGTCGCCATCCTGACTGTCGTTGGAAGAGCAAGGCACATCCATGGCATTGAAGTTGAAGCCCACTTTGCCGTAATCCTGAATGGTGAGCCACGAGATTTCCGACTTGTGCTCCTCGCCGCCGCCGGTATAGATGCTCTGGATACCAATCTTGTTCCATGTGTTGAAATCAGGCTGGTTCATATAGATATAGGTGGTATAGAAGTCCCAGTCTTCTGTGAAGCCATAGGGGATGACTGTCATGGCTTCCTCCAGTTTCGTATAGTTCTTGGGGTCAAAAGTCACGGGCGAGATTTCCTGCTCCACATCGGAGAAGAGCTGGAAACTCAGTTTCGAAGATACCATACCGTTTCCATCGACATCGACCACCGGCAAATTCAGCATGGCAATGGGGCCATCTTCCGATTCGTATATCTCGAGGACGGATGGCATGGCGGGTGTGCCAGCTTTCTCTACCACCTTGGTGATGACAGCATTGTTATAGATATAGCCTTTCAGTCCTTCAGCAGTGACGATTTCAATCTTTTCTGGTGCGGTCAGCTTGTTGGCGTCTGCGTCATAAGCGAAGACAACATCTTGCTCCTGAAGGAACATTTTATATTTGCTGTATGGTCCGAAGAACTGGTAGCCGGGCAATGTGATGGTCGCACCTTCCACCTTACCCTTCACCCATGCTTCGGGCAAATAGGTGCAAAGTCCTTGGATATAAACATCGGTTCCGTCGAAACCAATATAAAGATAGGCAGATGTGGCGATGTCTTGGTCGTCGACATAGGAGATGACGTATTCCTCGGCCAACAAGCCATCGGGAACGACCACCACTTCAGGGGCTTTAGGAGGTTCCTTGGTGAAAACAGGGTCGCTCCAGTAGCAGTAAGGTGCTATTTCTGTTGGAGAATCGCTCTCTACGATGAAAGAAGTGGCTGACTGCAGAATGCCATTCTCGGCATCGTAGTTGAAGACGATGGCTTCCGACAGGGTTGACCCGTTATCGCTGCCGACGACATATTCCTTGCCATACATGTCTTCGCCTACTAACTGACCATTGTCAAACAGGACTTTCGAACCATTGATTGTTCCTTTGATCCAACTATTCTTGAACCAATAGGCGATGCCCTGGATGTAGAGGTTGTCGCCATCGATAGCCACATTGATGGTCTCCATGTCAGCAGTGCTATTTTGCCATGAACCTTGGCTGGCAATATAGAAAGCGCCATCAGAGGTGTACCAAGTCTCTACTGTGGCTGTGGCTGGAGGTGTTACCAATTCGCTATCGTCAACACCCTTTACACGATTGACTGCAGGTAGTGAATGGCGGGGCGTCGCCTTCACTTTCATCATTGGATTTGTTTTTTGAATCGAGCTTTGTAATAAGCGCAGATTCACATCGTTTTGTGCAAATGCCGTCACACTCAGCAGTGTGATGAGCATGGTTAGAAGAGTAAATCTTTTCATACGCAAATTTTGATAATAAAGAATTGAAAAAATAACATACTACTGAAAAAACTCGGCAAAAATATAAATTTTTGATGAAAAGACCATACTTTTTTACTAATTTGTTGTGATATGGGGGCAAAGAAAAGCAAATTGATAGTTTGCCAGCAGACAAGTGCTGGGTGCATTTACATCGGGAGTGTTATAAAACTGGTCGTGAGGGTAGGGTCAGTCGCCAAACAGGTCGAGGGTGAGTTGTTGACCGCCGTTATTCCCTTTTTTCGCATGGCTTTGCCGTGAGAGGGCGAAAGTGTGTGACCTTGAGGGAATGCCTGGTATCCGCAATGGTGTATCATCGTCTCCCTTTAGCAGGTGGTGTAGCTTTCCCCCCTCAGCAGCGCCGAGCATGCTTTCCAATTCCTCCTTGGAATAGCCTTTCAGGTCGTTGGCCATTGCCATGCCCAAAGAGTGCAGCTTGCTCCTTGTGTTGTCGCTGAGAAGCCATAGCTGGTCGATGGTGAGGCTTCTTACAACGTCCTCCACGCATTGACTTGGCACATACTTCACCCCTCCAGGGCTGAGATGAAAAGTGGCGGCCTTCGCCAGAAAACGATTGTGGGAAACGCCGATGACAGGGTGCAACTGCGTGTCTTCGGCGATGGCTTTACTGAGTTGGGTGGCCATGTCGACGGGGGCGACCCCGCTTTCCGAAGCATGTGTCATGTCGAGAAAGACACACCCTTTTCTCTCTATCTCCATCTCGTTGGTGAAAAGACCAAAAAGGTGTTTCAGTTGGAGCCATACGTCTTGGTAATTCGAATAATCACCATCCACGAAGTGCAGGTTGGGACAGACGCGCAATGCCAGTTCTGTGGGCTGGTCCACGTATACACCCCGTGCTGCTGCCTCACGGCTCGCACTTGCCACCGTGCCTATACCACCACCGAAACACACCGCGATGGGCAGACCACGAAGGTCGGGGCGGTCGCGCTGCTCAATCGAAGCATAAAAAGGTTCCAGACTGACATATATGATGATTCTCTCTTCCATAACTTTTCCTGCCATATCGGTTGCATTCAGTGCAACACGCGTTTTTCTTCTTGCAAAATAACGAATAATCCATCATTCTTGCAAGTTTTGCCACATATTTTCAATAAGAAATTGCCCTTTGGAAAAAAAACGGTAATTTTGCACGCATGAAACATCCAGAGAACGACAAGGGCATGAATGCCCGCATCCGACGTCTTCGCCAGAAGAGCATCGACACCCCCGTCACACTGAGCATCGAGAGGGCTCTCATCGAGACCGCTTTTTATAAGGAGTACTACGGCACGATGTCCATCCCCGTGCTCCGTGCCCGCAATTTCTATAACATCTGCCAGAAGAAAACCCTTTATATCGGCGACGATGAACTGATTGTGGGTGAGCGTGGGCCGCGCCCCAAGTCGGTTCCTACATTTCCCGAACTGACGTGCCATTCGGTGGAAGACCTGCACACCCTCAATGCGCGGCAGTTGCAGCCTTATTTCATCAGTCAGGATGACATCGACACCTATGCGCGTGAGGTCATTCCCTATTGGAAGGGCAAGACACAGCGTGAGCGCATTTTCGGTCATGTCTCGAAAGAGTGGGAGGAGGCCTATCATGCTGGCGTCTTCACTGAGTTCATGGAGCAGCGCGCCGCCGGCCATACCGCCATGGACGGGAAGATGTACCATGAGGGATTGCTCGATGTGAAGGCACGCATCGAGCGCCGCATCGCAGCCCTCGACTATATCCAAGACCCCGAGGCTACCGACAGACAGCAGGAACTGGAGGCGATGGCCATCTCGTGCGACGCCGCCATCCTCTTAGCCGAGCGCCATGCGTCGCTGGCCGAGCAGATGGCCGGGGAGGAGTGCAATCCGCAGCGGAAGGCGGAACTGAAGCGTATCGCTGAGGTTTGCCGCCGTGTGCCGGCCTACGCACCGCGCGATTTCTGGGAGGCGGTGCAGATGTATTGGTTCGTTCATCTCGGCACTGTCACAGAACTCAATGGTTGGGACTCGATGAACCCCGGCCATCTCGACCAGCATCTCTGGCCGTTTTACCAGCAAGGACTGGCCGACGGCTCTCTCACACGCGAGCGTGCCAAGGAACTGCTCTGCTGCCTCTGGGTGAAGTTCAACAATCAGCCCGCACCGCCGAAAGTTGGCGTCACAGCGCTCGAATCGGGCACTTACAATGATTTCACCAATATCAACATCGGCGGCATCGACAGGTCGGGGAACAGCGCGGCCAATGAACTATCCTATATCATCCTTGAAATACAGGAGGAACTTCACCAGTTACAGCCCGGACTGAGTATCCACATCGCACAAAACACACCCGATGACTTCCTGCTCGAGGGCATCAAGGTCATCCGGCAGGGGCACGGCTACCCCTCGGTGTTCAATCCCGATACCTATGTCGAAGAAATGGTGAGGGCTGGAAAGAAGGTGGAGGATGCCCGTGAGGGAGGGTGCTCCGGTTGTATCGAGGTGGGAGCGTTCGGAAAGGAGGCCTATCTGCTTACTGGCTATCTCAACACCCCCAAGATACTTGAAATCGCCCTGCACAACGGCACCGACCCCGAGACGGGGAAACGCATTGGCATAGAGACTGGCGACCCGCGGTGCTTCACCCTTTTCGAACAGCTTTATGAGGCATGGAAGAAGCAGATGCACTATTTCGTCAACCTGAAACTGGCGGTCAATAACTATATCGAGCGTATGTTCGCCCTCTATGCGCCTGCCACCTTCCTCAGCTTGTTCATCGACGACTGCATCGAGCGCGGGAAGGACTATTACAATGGTGGCGCCCGCTACAACACCACTTACATCCAGTGCACGGGGCTCGGCACACTCACCGACAGCTTTGCTGCGCTCAAGAAGCATGTCTTCGAGGAAAAGCGTTTTACCCTCGGCGAGATGCTCGATGCCATGGAGCGGAATTTCGAGGGCGAGGAGAAGATGCGGCAGTACATCCGCTACCACACGCCGTTCTTCGGCAATGATGATGCATACGCCGATGACATCGCCGTGCGCATCTACGATGACTTGGTGAAGGCGATAGAGGGACGTCCCAACACCCGAGGGGGTAAGACGCATCTCAATATGCTCAGCACCACCTGCCACAATTATTTCGGGTCGGTGTGCGGGGCGACGCCCAACGGCCGGTTGGCGCACTTCGCCATCAGCGATGGCACCTCGCCTGCGCATGGTGCCGACAGTCATGGGCCGACGGCTGTGGTCAAGTCGCTTGGCAAACTCGACCAGACCAAGAGCGGAGGCACACTGCTTAATGTGCGCTTCGTGCCGGCACTGCTCAGGCGGGAGGCGGACCAGCGGAAACTGGCAAGTCTCATACGCACCTATTTCAAGTTCGGTGGGCATCATATACAGTTCAATATCGTCGATACCGACACGCTAAGGGATGCACAGCAGCATCCCGAGAATTACCGTGACTTGCTCGTGCGGGTGGCGGGCTATTCTGACTATTTCAACGACATGACGGAGCAGTTGCAGGAAGAGATTATCGCACGCACACAGAATGACGACCTGTAGTCTCATCTTCGACATCAAGCGCTATGCCATCAACGATGGCCCCGGCATACGCACCACCATCTTCTTCAAGGGGTGCCCGTTGAGGTGTGTGTGGTGCCACAATTCTGAGAGTTGGCAGCCACAGCGTCAGTTGCTCTACAAGGCGGGGCGATGTATCGGCTGTGCCACTTGTGTGGAGATTTGTCGGCAGGGGGCATTGACCCTCGGGGCTAATGGGTTGCAGCGCGACAAAAACCGGTGTCTGGTTTGCGGACGGTGTGCCGATGAGTGTCCCACCACGGCCCTCGAGATTTGCGGCAAGGAGTGGACGATGGACAGTCTGATGGCTGAGGTGGAGAAGGAGCGCGACGTCATGACCGACAGTGGGGGAGGGGTGACCCTCTGCGGAGGTGAACCGCTGATGCATCACCACAGCACAATGGCAATTCTTAAGGAATTGGGCCGCCGTGGGTTTCATCGCGTGGTGGACACGTCGCTGTATGCTCCCACCGAGGTGGTGCAAGAGGTGGCATCGGAATGTGAACTGATGTTGGTTGATATCAAATTGATGGACAATGAGAAGCACAGACTGTTGACAGGTGTGTCAAATGAGCTGATTCTCGACAATATCCGATGGCTCGACCGCCACCAATGTCATTTCGCCGTCCGCATCCCGCTCATCGAGGGCATTAATGCCGACGATGACAATATGAGGCAGACGGCCCATTTCCTCGACACGCTTTCTTGGGCGGGCGAAGTCTATCTGCTGCCTTATCATGATGTGGGGCGTGACAAGCACCGCCGCATGTGGTCAACATACAATCCGAAGCAAATCCCCATGGCCGCTCCCTCCGACGAACTCCTCCGTCACTGTGCCGAGTTGCTTGGAGGAAAAGGAAGGAGAGTGATTGAAGGTTGAAGATTAACGAACATTGGCCTATTCCATGAACAAGTCATCCATTGTGACTGTTGCATAGAAACGTCCCGAATATTTATTCTCCTTTAGTCCGTAAGTAGTGACAAGGATGGTGTGAATGGCGTCATTTGTTTTTGTGAAATGGGCAAATGCTTCATTGCGTTCCCAGATTTTCTTTTCATATTCTCCGGACAGAATAAACAAAGACTGACAGTATTTCATTTCGCAAACATCAATGACATGATCACCACGACATAAGAGCAGGTCTATCTGTGCTCCTGGCCACTCCGTGCCATCTTTATCCGTATGTTTTGCTATAGACCATGAACAGATATTGGTCAGAACGCCTTTTATGCTTAGCTTGCCCCTGATTTGGCTGATGTGGTGCAGGCATACCTGCTCAAAGGCATATCCCGTCCATGCACGCCTGACTCCTTCATTGATATTCGACCAGTAATGCTCGTCAAGCCCCGTTCTGTTACCAAGGAATTTCTGGTGGTAGAGGCAGAATAAGTCGGTTAGTTGATAAAGGCTCCCTTGCTCTTTCTTACCGTAAGCAGAATACTTGCGAATGAAATCGCACTTGCATAGGTTATCAAGGACAGTGGAGAGCGTGCCTCCATCGCCAATATTCAATTCTTCTTTTATTTCTTTTAGCGTGAGTCCTTTGTTTTTCTTGGCCACAGTTTCCACCACTTGTCTGTAAGTATTGGATGATTTGAACAATGAACGGAACAGAAATTCATATTCCGCACGAAGGGGGGCACCATGACGGTAGAAAAGATTGTCAATGTTCAGCTCAAAAGGTAATCCCTTTTCCAGCATGTCCAAGTAGTATGGAATGCCGCCGAAAATCATGTATGCTTCCAGTATCTGATACCGGTTCCAAACAATCCCTTTTCTTTGCAGCAAGAATTTCTCCACTTCATACAAATTGAATGGGGCAATGTAAATGGAACGTGAAGACCGGCCGTATAACCCTCCCTTGTCACCTATGACCTTGTCAAGCATCCATAAGGTTGCAGAACCGCAAACCACTAATTTTAGGCCATCATAAGTAGACGCCCATGTGTTCCAGAAATGGCTGAAAGCGGTGAGGAAGTTGGATTTTGGTGTCTCCATCCATGGCAATTCGTCGAGGAAGACCACTATCCTTTTTTTCCTCAGAGTGAGCAGATATTTCTTTAACTGTTCAAAAGCCTCGAACCAGTTCTTGGGCGGTGTCTGAGTCCTGCCACTGTATTCCTTAAGGGCATTGGCGAATAAGGATAGTTGAACTTTCATGGAAGTCTCAAAACTCCCGGTATAAAAGAAGTCAAATTTCTCTTCAAAAAAATACTTGACAAGATAAGTCTTGCCCACACGATGACGGCCATAAACAGCTACTAACCGTGCCTCTTTTTCTTCACAGATGTTTTTTAGAATATGCTGCTCATACTCGCGGCCAATGATACGATTGTCAGTCATAATACAGTTGTATATATTTTCATGGCAAAAATAGTGTTATTTTTTCAAACATGCAAGTATAATGTCTCCGAAACCATATTTTTTTTAGCGTTTCGGATGAAATATAATTTAAAATGCATCCGAAACAATATTTTTGTGTACGTTTCGGATAGTTTATAGTTACTATCTATGAAGCAAATTGAAAAGGATTGGAGTTGACGGCGACTTGAAGGTTCTTCGGGAGCGCATAGTCCGCTATTTTCCCGCCAAATGGCAAATTAGCCCTTTTTTTTTTTATTCCAAAGAAAAAGCCTATTTTTGCATTTTATCACCTTTATTCTTGCGGGCTTTCTGTATTTTTTATACTTTTGTGGTTGAAAGAAAAACCTATAGGCCATGACAACAATTCAAAAGATATATATTGCATTCGTCTTCATATTATGGAGCGCAACTGTTGCTGCTTTCGACGTAGAAGGCATCAGTTACGACGTTTTGTCGGAAAGTGCAAGGACAGCCTGTGTAGCCCGACAGATGGTTCCAGGCCAACTGGTAGGCGACATCAAGATACTTAGCAAGGTCAGTTATGGTGGAAAGGAATATACCGTTACCGAAATCAACGGATGGGCTTTTGGCGCTTGCAGTAAGATGACATCAATTGCCATCCCTGCCACTATGCAGAAAATCGGTTATTCTGCCTTCAGTGGTTGTTATGGGCTGAAGGCTGTTCATATCGAGGACCTCACCGCCTGGTGTAATATAAGTTATGTAGGAGGCTCGGAGTGCAACCCCCTCAGTCAGGCACACCGTCTGTTTTTAAATGGTGAGGAGGTGAAGGAACTGGTGATTCCCGATGAAGTGACAGTCATTGCCAATGATGCTTTCCACGATGCCACAGCCCTTACATCGGTGGTCATCCCATCCTCGGTCACGCAGATAGGCTCAAATGCTTTTGCTG
>CAMHEL010000164.1 GCA_946184125.1 uncultured Prevotellaceae bacterium | reverse complement strand
CTCTCCCTCGGTGGCGAGTACAGTTACAACCACCGTACGGATGCCTACGACTTCATGGCCACCGATGCTGTTCCGGTGAAGACTACCGACACGGAAATCAACGAGAAATCTGCCGCCGTCTTCGCAGAGTATGGCCGACAGTTTGGCAAGGTGTTCACCCAGGTGGGTCTGCGCTATGAGCATCTGACGAACGACTATTTCAATTTTGGCAAGAAGGAGGATGAGGTCTCTCGTGATTACGGCGACTGGTTCCCTACGGCCGTCATCTCCGCCCCGGTCGGCAAGGTGCAGTTCTCGCTGTCATACCGTCGTGATATTGAGCGTCCGCCATACGCCAACCTGACCAGTTCGACGGTCTATATCAATCGCTACACCTACCAGAGCGGCAACCCGTATCTGAGACCAACCTACACCCACAGCGTAGTGCTGAATACTGCCTACAAGTGGATGAACCTGACGCTGAACTACGGGCGCATCAAGGATGCCCTCACGATGTCGACAGAGCCTTACCCCGGTTCCACCGACCCGTTCATCAGTCTTGTGCGCCACATCAACAGCCAGGAGGATTACGACCGCCTGACGGTCATCGCCTCCGCGCGTCCCACCATAGGCTGCTGGCATCCCACATGGTCGGTTGTGGCCATGTTCCAGAACTACAAGTCGCCTACTGCCACTGGCGAGGTAATCACACTCTCCCGGCCTTGGTTCAATGGTTCCTGGCGAAACACCATCGAACTGCCCCACGCCTTCCGCCTGAGTGCCGATGTGGAAGGGGCCACGAAGGGGGATTACAACAATTTCCACATCACCGAGCCACGCATCGTAGGCAGCCTGGGGCTTCAGAAGGACTTCCATCTGCGCCGTTTAGGCTCACTGACTGCCGACCTGCGCTGCATCGATATCTTCAATACCAACAAGACCGATGCCGTCATCTTCGGTTATCGCGACCTCACCGTCCACAACCCTGCCCGCCGCACCTTCACGCTCAACCTCACGTGGAAGTTCAACGAGGCTCGCTCGAAGTACCGCGGCTCAGGCGCTGGCGACAAGCAGAAGGCAAGAATGTGACACACGTATGCGACAAATTGTGATTCCTTATCGTTTAAGGTGGGTTCTATTAAGGTATAGTTTCATCACAAAGTGATGCAAAATATCCAAAAAATTTGGAGTATCCCGAATTAATATGTAATTTAGCAACGTCAAAAATAATAACAAAAAACGCTTAGAAATGGTTTTGGATTTTATAAGAGCAGCTTGGCCGTGGATGGCAATGAGCATATTACTTGCCATATTCTTTGCTCTTTTCTACGTAATTGACACAAGGCGCAAAAAGAGCGGTAAAAAGGATGACAGTTCTGAGGGTATAGTTTATGGCTTGTGCATGGTCATTCTGTTGCTCCTTGTGGCAGGATGGCAGACTGCCGGGGCTCAGGATATAAGCAAGTTTAAAGTTCTCAGTGATTCCGCATATCAAACAACGGCAGAATACCAAGCCGGCAACAAATATCAGAAAGACGCCATCTTGTTTATGGATATGGTGGCAGACACCCATCCCTATTATATCAAGGCCGAGCGGCGTGCTGAATGGTTTGCCAAGAAGCAGGCACTCCTGCAGCAGTGCAAGACCTTAGAGACCGATGAAGCCTTCGCCGATGTCCTCATCGATGTGCTGGGGCCGCTGCACGACAAGCATACAGACCTCACGACGATGAAACGTATGCAGGAGGGCAAGCAAAGGATAAGCCAGGAGGAGGAGACGACCGATGTTCCTGGTGCCATCGACATGGAGCATATCATGCGTCGCCACCACTCTTTCTACGATTACAGTCTCTTCCCTGAACGAGGCATTTGCTATCTCCAGTTCAATCAATGTGCAGATGCGCCCGACTATCCTTTCGCGAAATTTCTTGATGACATGTTTGCCAAGATGGAGGCGGAAGGCATCAAGACGCTGGTAGTGGATGCACAATATAACAACGGTGGCAGCAGCAGACTCTGCGACGAGTTGCTCATGCATCTTTATCCAATCAGTGAGATGAAGCATTTCACCACCTTTCTGCGTTTCTCCGACCTCATGGCGGCATATAATCCAAGAATAGCCATCGCCAAGAAGAGTTGGGAGGATGATGGTCACAAAGACGAACTCTACCAGATGCCTGCCCCAAAGATTCCTGCCGATTTTCAGCAGCCAAAGCTGTTTGAAGGTCAGGTGGTCTTCGTCATGGGCAAACGCACCTTCAGCAGTGCGGGCATGCTCTTCACCATGGCTCGCGACAATCATATCGGCACCATCATCGGCACCACCTCCACCTTCTCACCCTCCCATTATGGCGAAGTGCTTCCTTACCGTCTTCCCAATACAGGTATCTTGGGCAGCATCTCCTGCAAGTTCTTCGCCCGTCCCGATGCGGCTACGGTGGATGAAAAATGCATTGAACCGGATGTAAAGGTCAATCTCGACGACAAAGATGCTTCATGGCAATATGTCATTGAGAACTATGGAAACAAATAGAATCATATTGCGCCCTTGGCGCGACAGCGACGCGGAGGCACTGTTCAAGTGGGCTTCCGACCCGGATGTAGGGCCTCGTGCAGGCTGGGCGCCGCATCAGAGTGTGGAGGAGAGTCTGGAGATTATCCGTACCGTGTTCAACGATGCGCTGCACACCTGGGCCATCGAGTTGAAAGAAACAGGTGAGGCGATTGGTGCTATGGGTTATGGTCCTTCATGCGAGTGTGACTTGCCGGCCCGCGAGGGGGAGCCACTTATCGGCTATTGGGTGGCAAAACCCTATTGGAATCAGGGCATTTGTACGGAGGCACTGCGGCTGATGTTAAACCATATCCGACAAACGACTGATATCCAATCGCTCATCAGCGGTCATTTCGTTGACAACCCCGCCTCAGGCCGGGTGATGGAGAAGTGTGGTTTTGTTCCAACAGGCGAAACCTGCATCGATGAAAAGCAGTACCAAGGTGAGAACAGACCAATCAGAGTATTGAGGCTGGAAATGAGTAACAAAAAATGAAACGACTCTTATTTTTGGACAACCTGAAAGTATGCCTGACGGTGCTGGTGATTTTCCACCATGCTGGGCCGCTCAGGCCTACGGAGCCTATATCGTTCATCTGCTGTTGATGCTCGTCTTGCAGCATGCGGTTGACGGCATCTGGATGGGCGCATTCGGTAAGTTCATGTTCATCGGAGTCGTCATCACCATAGCATCCTTCGGCCTCACCTGGCTGCTGCGGACGATTCCTGGCGTAAAGAAGGTGCTATAGGTGTGTTCTATTAATTCTGAATTTTATGAGGTGGCATTTCTATACATTACATTTCGGTCGCTTTTCGCTTTTATTCGGTGCAAAGTGTCAAGCCTCATCGGTCGTGTAGCCCGCTACACTCCCTCTTCAGCTTACACTTTGCCCTCGACTAAAAGTCAAAAATCGCCTCGACATAATTAATTGAACCCACCTATAATTAAAAGATAAAAAGATGAAACACGAGATTATTGAACTGCATGATGTGCAGATAATTGGCATGGCCAAGAAAATCGCATTCTGCAAGGGTCAGGAAGAGTGCCCCAAGTTCTGGGGTGAATATGTGGAACGCATCATCCGACCCATTTTTATGGAGCACAAGGAGCCTGATGCTTTCCAACAGGCCGCCATCGACAACGGCGTCGGCGAATTCGGGCTCTGCACCTGCGATATTCCCAACCATAATTGTGCAACCTGTTGGGAGGCAAACTTTGGTGCTTGCAGCAAGAACACCTTTACATACGTCATCGGCGGGATTTATAGAGGTGGCGAGGTGCCGGAAGGAATGCAGCTCTTCCCCATCCGCAGCGGCAAATGGCTGAAGATGCATTTCGAGGGAGGCATGAAAGCCTTTCAACAGCAGTACGAGAAATACCATAAGGAGTGGCTGCCTGCTCATCCTGAATACAAATGGGCACCGAATTCCTGTTGCATGGAGTGGTATCAAGGCACCGACATTCAGTCGCCCGACTACCAGTGTGGCGTGATGATGCCATTGGAATAAAAATCAGGGCAAGCGAATTGATATGTTCGTTGATTTTCGCAACCAAAGACCGAGCGCGACGGCGGGATTATTTTCGAAAGTAGTTGGATTCGGAAGTATGTTCGTTGGATTTTGAGGTCAAAGTTATCAAGGGTAACTAAGGAGATTGTGATCTCCGAGCACAACAAAGGTTATCGTGTCGAAAATGGATGGCCAGAAAAAACGACGGTTTTGTGCGATGTGGGCGGAGATGCCCGCGCTCCTATGATATGTTCGTTGATTATTCGAAACCAAAGGCCAAGCGCGACGGCGGCCCGAAGGGCCAACCTGCTCTCAGCCCAGGGCAGCGCCCTGGGTTTTTAATCGAGATACATAATGTCGCCACAAAGGGGCATAAGCCTTATAATCAAGCATTTACAACATCACAAAACGGCGGTTTTGGGTAATTCGCATGCTCGGAGATCACGCACTCCAACTGGATGGCTTTCGTTTGCGGTCTTAGACGAGCTAAGACCCTACGGATAAGTTCGAAAGAAGTCCATCAAGGGGACAGGTTGTTGATGTGAATTGAAAATTCCATCAACAACCTGTCCCCTTGATGGACCGGAATTCAGGGAAAAACGAAATGACTAATTCCCGATGATGGCTCCAACAAGCATCATCACATCGGCAATGGAAAGGGTTCCATCCTGGTTCATGTCCCCCAACAGACAGCCATGAGGACATTTAATCTGTGGGGTAAGTCCCTTGATGCTCACGTTGAAGGAGAAATCTTTAAACGTCACCTTGTTTCCATTGGGGTCACTGAGTTTCTGTGCGAACAGTTTTCCCTGCTTATTGGCAGTGTAAATGGTCTTTTCCGCCTGAATGGTGAGTGAGATGATTTCGCCCGATGTGTCTCTCAGCTGACTGTTGCGACTGGAATAGCACAAGAAGTGGTAGGTGCTGTCGGGCATTAGACTCACCTCCAGTACATGTCGGTTGATGCGAGCGCTGTTGAGTTCCACCATCAGATAGCCATCCTCATCCTCAGGGATGGTGATGCCTTCGGGCAAGGTCAAGTAGAATTCAAAAGCGATGTACTTTTTCTTCGTATTGTTGAGTTCAATGGAGATGGTCTTCGTCTCCCCATTCTGAATGGTGAAGTCAGGGATGGTGAAGTCATCAGCCATCGTATGGCCCGCAAAAGCGAGCCATACGATAGTCAGTAAATATCTTGCTGTTTTCATTTCACAAAGTGTTTTTTACCGTTGATAATGTACATACCATTACGGAGGCCCTCCGTCGTGGTGGCATTTTTACGCATCAAAATACCATCAGGAGAATAGACATCCATGGGCGAGGCGTTATTCATTACCGCCTTATCGATGCCCGTGGTCACGGTGCTTGCATTTTGGAACTGCACTTTCTGGATGTCGGTGTCGACGAAAGCGATATCCTCCACAGATACGGCACCCTGCCCTGCCACTTGTAGCGTCAATGCCTCATTGTTGGCGGCAAAAGCAGCGTTACTCGTAGAATAACACATCACGAAATAGCGATTGTCGGCCAAGGGATGGATATTCACTTTGTGGCTCCTGTCGGTGGCGACTCCTATCAGTTGCTGTCCTTCTGAGAGAGAAACGACAAACTGTGAGGCAACATACCTTTTACCATCAGCTATGTTCATACGGACGAATCCATTGTCGTCTGTGGTCAGCGACAACCCACTTTCAAGCGCATCAAAATTGTTGTAGGCTGAGGCGCCCGAAGCCTGCTGGCTCATGACAAGGGCCACCTGGCGTACGAGGTCCATCACATCTACGACACCGTCGCCATCATGGTCACCTGCAGCAAGAATGAAGCCTTCGAGAGGTTTACCCATGATGTGGTTGACCATCATCACCACGTCCATCACGTCAATCTCGCCGTCATCATTCACGTCGCCCATCACCACATCGCTCACCTCAATGTTGAAGTCGATGTTCGACAACATAATACGGTTTTTGTTGTTGTCTGAGAATTTAATGGTGTGGAGATGAGCATCATAGACATCGGGGGTCATTCCCTCATCGCAAACGATATTGATGCTGAGCAGTTCGCCACTGTTGCCTTTGAGGGCGTAGTTGCTGTTGGAATAACATAGGAAGTGGTATAGGCCATCACCATCGTCAGCGACCTCTAATATATGACCGTTGGAACGAGCTCTGTTGAGCGTTACATCGGGATAGCCTTCCTCGTCGGTTACGATGCTGATGCCATCGGGCAGCTGCATATAGAACTCAAAGGCAATCATCTTGTCCTCATTGTTGAGTGAGATGCTGAGGGCGGCACTCTTGTCTGTTCGCAACACCGTCTGGTCAATGGCCAAAGTGTTGCGCAGGGCGGCTTGGTCATTAATGGTCAGCGTGCCATTAACATAAGAAATGTCGTAGTTGTCGGACTCTGCACCAGAGACAGTGATGGGATAAACCCCAGCCCGACTGCTCTTTGTGGCTGTGGTGGTAATAGTAGGCGATGTTTTCAATGCACTCTCATCATCATCATAGACGAAGCCTAAATAAGACGCTGTGAATTCTGGATTATCCACACCAGTATTTCTCGTATAGTTGTCGGCAGTTATTTTCAGTGGAGCCTTGGCTATGGTGATGGGATAGGTCTTGCGTAAGGATTTATAGATATTGTCACCGGCCTGCTCGGCAATCAAATAACAACTACCTGCTCCCTTGATGGAAAGGGTATTGCCATTGATAGCCAATTTATTTTCATCGCTGCACGACCATTTGATGGTCAACCCTTGGTCGGTGGCGACGGGAAGGGTATATTCGTCATCACCGTATGCCAAAGAAGGCGCCTCAAATTCAAATGTCTGCTCCTCTGTGGGATTGAAACAGCGGAGATAGGGATAGGAAGTGCCCTCGTCGATGTCCCAAATCGTTTCGAAATCCCAACCCAAGTCGGTGTAAGTGGCTTTGCGCTTAAGAAGGGCATTGCCAACGCCTGTGCCATTATTGACATTGTCAGAAACAGTCGCTTCTGTGCCGTTAACAATGATTTTTGTGGTGCTGAGAGAGAGGTTGTTAAAATTACTAATAGTAGAAGATTTATATATTGAACCAACTATTCTTCCATAAGAAGATGATGCTGTTATAGATGTATTTGCTGCCACACATTTTTCAGGAGAAATACAATAATATGAATATGAAGAACCAGATTCATAATAATAACCATAAGTATGGCCACAAATACCACCTACGTGTGAAGTTCCTTGAATAGTAGCATTACTGAAACATCTACTTATGCTATATAAATAATAATTATATGTGTTTCCATAAACACCACCAGTGTTGTCTTTTCCATTAATTGTACCTAAAAAAATGCAGTTATTAATAGAACAACTATAATATTGATTATTATTATAATTAGAGGCATAACCTATTATTCCACCAGTATTTGAAGATGTATTATTTATCTCACCTTCTACCATACAAATGTTTATAGAACAACCAATAGAATAGCCAACAATACCACCAACACTTCCATCACCGGTTACATTTACTTCTGCCTTACATTTGCTGAAACTATATCCACATCCGCATATTCCACCGACCTGGCTTCCTGTTCCTGTAATAGAGCCAGATACTCTGCAATCGGTGAAAGATGCTCCATTTCCACATATACCACCAACAGAGCCTTTTCCTATAATGTCACATTCTACACGAACATTTTTGATAGTTGAAGTAGCATATCCAAACAATCCGACATTATTCGTTGTTCGGTTGATTTTCAAATTGGTAATGGTATGGCCATTGCCATCAAAGATGCCTTTGAATTGTGCGCCAGAAGACCCTATCGGCTCCCATCCCTCACCTTCAGAATAAGCAGATAAGTCAATGTCATTAGCCAATTGGAAATAAACACCTGAAACACCCACATAGTCGCGGACTTCGTTCATATCGTCCGCATCATAAATCATGTAAGGGTCATCCTCGGTTCCCGACCCCAACAACTGCGCATAAGTGAAAAGCGAGCACAGGAACAATGCCGTTAAAAGTAGTAATCGTTTCATAGTCTGTTATTTACGTTTGGTATTTTTACTCGTTTTTCTGATAGTATCTATAAGTTCATATAATTTTTCTTTTGCAATATAGCCAAGCATATTGCATTTTGATCGCTTTTGTTTATCACTAAAATCTTTGATAAGAAAAGCTTTTCCATCATCAACAGAAGTAAGATTGCCATGGGCAAAAGAATTCCTTATATGGTAAAGAATTCCAAGGCACATACTATTGCTATATGGGGTAAAATTCAAGACATTCAAATTCATCTCTGTTATATTTGCATTTTTTGGAAAACTGTCATTTATCACAATTTTACCTTCCATAGCTTTCTTGACTTTTTTATTGTCATATTTTGAAGAAGGTCTATGCTCATATTCATAGAGAAGATTGTAGAAATAGACTATTTCTTTCTTAGTAAGATTATTATTTACACTTTCCATAACTATATTCTTTATCTTATGTAAATACTGTCAATTACAGAAATTAAAGGAGATTCATCTTTTGTTGCAGAAACCTTTACTCTTGTCGATCCATAAATCTGCGAAATCAAATCTCCAGTAAAACATAATTCAACATTGTACTCACCTATACCCGTGTACTCGCTATCTGGTTGTTGAATTGTAGCAACAGCAGATATTTTACCTTTGAACAATTTTGATTTGTTAGTGGGTGCAATTTCCAACTCTGCTAAATGCGAAACGATATAATCTGCTATTTCAATTTGCACATCGCCTTTGCATAGCGTTCTTTTAGGTCTTTTATCCATAATAATAATGTAATGCGGCCTTAGACACCCGATAAGGCCATATTTGGGATGAATTATTGAACCACACAACAAAAAACGCGGGTATCCACATCTGCCCGTCCATCGCCGAGGTCGTAGGATACCTGAACAGTAGAACGAGTCAGAGCGATACCCACGTCGTATGTAGCACATATCCAGGGAAAGTGTGCGTGAGGATAGGAAATACCCTCGCAGCACACCCCGGGGATACAGTGATAGCATACCCGTAGCATCCACTTCCGACCTTGTTCTTATACTGTTCCGAAATTTCCTACGTTTCGACGATCAAGAACAAAGCATCAATGACGCTTTAATATTATGTAGTGTCAATCCGCCCTCCCATTCTCCTTTCAGAAAATGTGATGGAGATAAGACCTTGCAAATTTAGCATAAATAATCGAAATTGCCATCATTTTGAACAAAGAAATTATCTTTTGCGATAAAAATCCGAAAGCAAATAAAAACAATCTGCAAAATGGGAAGACCAGATAATAAGGAGCGTAAGGGTAATTCGCATGCTCGGAGTTCATGCGCTCCTACAGGATGGCTTTCGATTTACGGTCTTAGACGAGCTAAGACCCTACGGAGGCGCGGGGGGATGACTTTCGAAATGGAATTCTTTCGAACTCATTGGTAGGGTCTTAGCTCGTCTAAGACCGCTACACATTCGTGCTATTATCTCTCATTTTTCATCGGCGTTTGACAAGCAAGATGTCCTAAGAATATATTCGGACTGATGAGTTTCGAAAACAATTACAAATAGTCATAATCAACTGATTATAAAGCTTTTGCCCCTTCAGGGCGAATAAATGTGCACGGATTAAAAACCCAGGGCGTTGCCCTGGGCTGAGAGCAGATTGCCCCGTTGGGGCGCCGTTACTATGGAGGGATTGTTTTCGAAATTATTGGTGGAGCGACGAAAATAGATGGCTTGAAATAAAACGGCGGTTTTGGGTGATTTGCGTGCTTGGAAACCCGCACTCCTACAGGATGGCTTTCGATTTACGGTCTTAGACGAGCTAAGACCCTACGGAG
>CAMHEL010000163.1 GCA_946184125.1 uncultured Prevotellaceae bacterium | reverse complement strand
GGTGTTCGCCAAAAAGAGCGAGACAGCCAACAGCACTGACAACAAATATGTGTCGCAGGCCTATTCCTTCACCCACAAGCAGATGAACAAGGTGTTTGTGTCAAAACCATATCTGCACCCTACAGACCGCGTGCTGATAGTTGATGACTTCCTGGCCGACGGACAGGCATCACATGCGCTCATCGACCTGGTGCATCAGGCTGGAGGCGAGGTGGTCGGCATCGGCATCGCCGTAGAGAAAGGTCAGCAGAATGGCGGCAGATGGCTGCGCGAGGAAGGATACCGACTGGAGTCAATCGCCGTCATCGAGGAGATGAACTATGAGACGCAAACCATCCGATTCCGGGACCAAGAATAAAAACAGCCAATCTGCGACACAATAGGCGTTCCCGATTGATTCCACTTCTCACAAATAAGAGAATTTGTCTCTCGGAGTCATTATCACGAATTAGAGAATTCTTTATTATCACGAATTAGAGAATTTGTCGAAGACCCACTGACCGAAGGGAGGTGTCCTACAATATGTTCGCTGGTTTTCGTTTTCGGTCTTAGACGAGCTAAGACCCTACAGAGGAACGGGGGGATATCTTTCGAAATGGATGTAACTTTGCAAGCTGCAAACATCATTAATTCCATTAGGCAACAAGACAATAGAGAATTCTACGCCAACAGCCTTCATGCAGCGTCGTGAAAATATGGAAGGAAAAAAACAACTACAATGACGAGACTGAAAGTATTCTTGACATTCGCCCTTCTCTGCGTGGTCATACAGGGGGGATGGGCATGGACTGGCAGCGGCACTGAGGCCGCCCCGTACCAAATCAGTTCAGAGGAAGACTGGATCACGCTGTGCACCAACGTGAACAACGGCACCAGCACTTACAGCAGCACATTCTTCAAACTGATGGATGACATCGTGGTGGAGGAAACATTCTCAGGACCACCCACCAAGATGGTGGGCATTAGCGAGAACGTGAACTTCCGCGGCACCTTCGACGGCAACGGACATACGATGACGGTCAATTACGTGGACAACAATGACGAAGACTATAGCGCCCCGTTCCGCTATATCAGGAACGCCACCATCAAGAACCTGCAGGTGGCGGGAAGCATCACCAAGACGAAGAAAAAGAATGCCGGCGGCCTCGTGGGAGTTGCTTTCGGTACCTGTCATATCAGCAGTTGCCGCTCGAGCGTCGAAATCATTTTCAATGTCGGAGACGACTGTTCCAGCGGCGGCTTTATTGGTGAACTCGGCACAAGTAGCGACGCTGATGACACTTACTTCGACAACTGCCTTTTCGATGGCAAGTTGACCGGCTCGACTTCCTATAGTTGGGGCGGTTTCGTCGGATGGGTCGAAGATGAGCCCGATGTCTATTTCAACAACTGCCTGTTCAATCCGGCACAGATGAATATCACAAGCACGGGTTGCAAAACTTTCGCACGCGGCGGCAGCGACGACATCCATGTCAACAACTGCTACTACAAGGACATCCTGGGGGAAGATCAAGATGCCATAAAAGCCAGTAACATGAACAATGAAGCCCTCCGAATGAGACTCGGCGATGCATGGGAGAACATCGGCGGCCAAGTGCTGCCCATCGTGAACCTCCATTCTTTCACGAAGGGCAATGGCACCGAGGCATCGCCTTATGTCATCGCCTCTATCGACGACTGGAACAAATTGGCCAGCAATGTTTATTTAGGGGTGGGATACAGCGACGCATACTTCCAGATGACACGAGACATCAGCGTCAGCCGCATGGTAGGCTATCATCCCGAGGGGGATGTTTTCAATGCATTCCAAGGCACATTCGACGGTGGCGGCCACACCCTTACCGTCAACTATACCACTGATGCAGAATTCTGCGGACCTTTCTGCTATACCTACGGTGCCACCATCAAGAACTTGAGCACCACAGGCACTATCACCACCTCCGGCACCAATGCCGGTGGCGTGGTGGGCCGCAACGGCACAGCCACCCTCACCCTCACCAACGTGACCAGCAGCGTGGCCCTCAACTCCACCCACAAAGGCAAGACACAAATCGGCGGTTTGGTGGGCTATGCCATCCAGGCACACTTCACTGGCTGTTCCTTCACCGGCAGTATGAAGGGTGCAAATTCTACTCATTGTGGCGGCCTCTTAGGTTATAAGACGTATGAATCAGACCAATCGAGGAAAGCCGTCTTTGTCGACTGCTTTTTCTCTCCGTCCATCGTTACCGTAGGCGGCACAGGCTCCTGCACCTTTGCCAACAATTCAACCGACGGTGTGGTTGAGATCACCAATTGCTACTACTCCCTGCCCCTCGGCACCGCACAGGGCAAAAAGGCCCACAGCATCACAGCAGGGGAGTATGTCACCCTGGAGAACGTTGGCGACTCCATCGAATACGACATCAATGGCATCTTATTTTACAATGCCGGCTTCAAGTTTGATGACATACTCTATGCGGGTTCAGGTGATGTAGTGAGCCTCAACCTCAACTGCCCATGGATGGGCGAGTCTGGATTCAACGGCTTCCAGGCCAGTGCCGGAACCCTGACGGGCAACGATAACCTTTACACACTGACCATGCCCGATGACGATGTTGTTGTCTCTACGAGCATCGATGAGTCTTTGTGGGAGGGTGATGGCACGGTAGATTCACCATACATTATCCGCTACACCACCCAATGGTATCTGCTGGCACAGCACGTGGCTGAAGGCACAGACTACAGCGGCAAGTATTTCCGCTTGGCCAAAGATATCACCGTCACCACAATGGTGGGCACCGATGAGTTGCATTGCTTCAGTGGCAACTTCGACGGCGACGGTCATATGCTCACCCTCGACTATAACACGTTCGAACCGTATGCTGCCCCCTTCCGCTTTGTCAATGACGCCACCATCCATGACCTCACCATAAATGGCAGCATCAATACCTCGGAACAGTTCGCTGCCGGCTTCATCGGCAAAGCAATGGGTACGGTCGCCCTCAACAATTGTCGTAGTAGTGTCACCATCAGCAGCACGGTCAACGGCGACGGTACCAATGGCGGCTTTGTGGCAATCATTCAATCTGGCGTAACCAGCATCAGCGGCTGTCTCTTCGACGGCAGTCTGCTCGGCATGGCAACCGATAACAACGGTGGCTTTGTGGGATGGGCTGAGGACGACAGTGTTGAAAGTCTGCTCATCGAGAATAGCATCTTCGCTCCGGCAGAGGTCACCATGATAGGCGACAAAACCTTTGTCCGTTTCAACAACGGTAATCATCCCACCTTCAGAAACAGCTTCTACACCGAGGCTTTCGGCGGTGCTCAGGGCAAAAGGATTTATAAGACCGAAGAGGAAGTCGCTGCCAGTGGACTTTACTATGCATTGACCCTGTTCGATAAGACCTATTATGGCAAGGTTGTCATCAACATGCGGGTCACCTTCGATGAGACAGGCGAGGAAATCAAGCCTGTGCCGATCCTCATGACCGAGGACGGCATCCTCATCCCCCAGGAGGGTAACTATACCCTCGCATGGAGCGGCGACGGTAAAGAGGCTGGCATCTACACCGTTACCATCACGGCTGCTGCCAATGCCCAACTCCCAATTCCCAACGCTCTATTCACCGGCAGCAAGACATTGGATTATACTGTTGTCAGCATGAATGCACCGAAGGACCTCACTGCCACCACGACCTACAACACAGCCACCATCGGTTGGACGGGCTCATTCGAGCGTTACAAGGTGCGCTACAAGCCATCAAACCTCTACACTGCATATTTCACCAGTTTCGAAGACGGATTGCCTGAGGACTGGACAACCATCGATGCTGATGGTGACGGAAAATGCTGGTATGCTATGGATAAATTAGAAGATTTTGCCCACAGCGGGGCAGCTTTTATGACATCTGATAGTTATGACAATGATAATGGCGATCTTAACCCCGACAACTGGCTCGTTTCGCCACTATTGCCACTCGATGGTTTGCTGAAGGTGTGGATGAAAGGACAGGATTTGAATGATTATCGAGAGCACTTCGCCATCTATGTCTCCACCAAAGGCAACGCCGCTACCGACTTTACCGATACCGATATCGTATTGCCTGAGACCATCGTCACCAATGAATACGTGGAATACTCCGTCAATCTGAGCAAGTTTGCTGGAAACCAGGGCTACATCGCCATCCGCCACTTCAACTGCGCCGGACAGTTCCGCCTCAATGTCGATGATTTCGGCCTGTATAACGTCGATTCATCCGGTGAGGAGTGGCAGGAGGTCGAGGTCACTGAGACAACGGCCGTCATCACCGGGCTTGACCCCGAAACCTACTATGCTTATCAGGTGGTGGGCATCGATGCTGACGGAAACCATGCTTCCTGCATCGCTTTCCTGCAAACCGAGGAGGATGTGCCACAGGTGGCCAATGTCAGCGTGACGCCTGGAATGACTTCTGCCAAGGTGAGTTGGAATGGTCATGGCGACCGTTACAATGTGCGTTATGGCTATGACATGAGCATCAACAATACTGCCTGGGTGACACTCAAGGCAGACGATTTGTGGTCGGATAGTTCTGGATACCAAATGCTGCTCGATGCCGATGCCAATACCTTTGGAAGTGTCATACCGTATAACGGCCCTCTGTCAAATAGTGGTAGCGTTTCGCCAGAAGTGTATGGAGAATTTGAGTATAAGATTCCCGAAAATGCCGATGGTGACGTGAATACCGGAAACATTGTTTTCAATGAGAGTGTCACCATAGAGATACCTGCCGGCACTTACGATTGGTGTATACCCAACCCAACACCAGAATATAACGTAGTGTATATTGCCTCTTTCCACGGCAACATTGGTGGACGGAAGGATGACTATACATTTGAGCCGGGCATGAGTTATGTGTTTTCCGTCAGTCTCGAAGGCGATTATGACCGCGTGGATGTCGAGGTGTCGCCCAAGTATGGCGATTGGACGCAGGTGGAAGTAGAAAACGGTGCTCTCAACACCTTGCTTACCGGACTGACCAAGAACACCTCCTATGTGGTGCAGGTGCAGGCCGTGCTTGACAACGGAAAGACATCCGAATGGTGCACAATCGAGAAATTCACCACTCTTGGCGATGGAGAGATGGTCTTATACGACGACATTGACAACCAGGAGATTATAGATGAACACGATGGCGATACGGTCAACGTCACCCTCAATGGCCGCACGCTATACAAAGACGGTACGTGGAACACGCTCTGCCTGCCGTTCAACACCGATTTGACCGGTGAACTTGCAGAGGCAACGCTGATGGAGTTGGACACCGAGAATAGCGGTTATGAACACGAGACGGGCTTCGAGAACGGCACGCTCTACCTGAACTTCAAGCCTGCCAATACAATCGAGGCAGGCAAGTCATACATCATCAAGTGGGCGGATACAAATGAAGTCATTGAGAACCCCGTGTTCGAAGGCGTGACCATCGTGGGAGGTGAGCCCGGCAGTGTGACCAGCACGGACAATGGCGAGGAAACCGGCAACGTCGCCTTTGTGGGCACCTACAGCCCCGCAGAGATCTTCACCACCGAGAAGACTTATCTCTACTTAGGCGACAATGGCAAACTCTACTATCCGTGGGGCGATGACATGACCTCATTCAAGGTGAATGCCTTCCGTGCCTATTTCCAACTGAACAACGGCCTTGTGTGTGGCGAACCTGAACAAGAGGGCAGCATCAATGCCTTCGTGCTGAATTTCGGCGGCGAGGCGACGGGGATTGTTGATGCAGATTTCAAATCCGCATCCCAGGAGCCGGGCATTTCAAATGCCCTCGGGCAAACGTGGTATTCAATCGATGGAAGAAGACTCAACGGCAAGCCTGTATCCAAAGGCGTCTACATCAATAATGGCAGAAAAATCGTGGTGAAGTGAGAGAAGAACCGCACCTGACCGGAATCATATTGACAGCGCAGACTTTCCCTTGTGTTTCCACCTAACGGGCGACGGGACGCACACTATACCCACAGTAGCGGAGGTTGCCGTAACAGTTTGGGGTGAGGCGGTTGCCATAACTGTCATTTTCTGCGAAGTGCAGCGAATAGGCATAGTCGGGGTTCTGTCCCACAATGCCGCTCCTGTACACAATGGACAGCCAGTAATAGCCATCGCGGCCGGCGTCAGTGATATATGCATTCTCGCGGCTACCTGCCGCAGGCAAAAAGATTGTGCCGCCATTCGAGCCGGTGAACTGCCAGCCTTTCACACCATTCTTTGTCGTCAATTTCGATGAGCAGTTGATGTTCAACTCTTTTTGTTGTTCAAAAGTGGGCATTGACCATAGATCGCCCCATTTCACATAGGCCACATCATACTGTGTTTTGGCAATAATGTAACCAAGGTCGTGACTGGTATTTTCTTTGCCGTCACAATGCGTATAGGTGCCCCAGTTGTAAAATGACTTCTCCTCTGTCTCGCCCCAGGCATAATAGCCGCCATAGGCTTCTGGTTTTTCCGCACCTACATTGCAGCAAGCCCATTTCGTGCCTGAGGGCAGGCCGAGGTCAATCATATGAGGATGCTTGTCATCTGGGCAAGTGAGGTAGCCCTTCGTGGCAGGGGTGTCCGTCTTGTCATCTGAATCATCATCTCCACAACCGGCGAGGATAAACACTGCTGATACAGACACTAAAAAAATGTAATGCTTTATTCCCTTCATAAGACACAATTCTTTAGTTCTTGCAAAATATGCTGCAAATATATGGAATATTTGTCCTGCATGCAAACTTTTGACACGCTTTTTTTGTGGATTCACCAAATACCTGCTTCCGACAGATTTTGCGGTCAATACTCCGTTCTGTCGCAATAAATTCCCCTTGTCGCAACACGTAATTAATAAAAAGTAGATATTTTTTCCATGCGGGGAAATCTCGCCTTATCTTTGCAGTGTCAAAAGCAAATTAGTTTTTTCATAGATATAAGTTAGTTAGGTTAGTAATTAGGTTTTGGTTTGTATTTTGCAATTTGAAAAAGGTGAATCATAGTGATGATTACAAAATAGCCTCCATGTGGTGAACATGGAGGCTGTTTTTTTTAACTCACCGTGTAGAGACACCATGCATGGTGTCTCCGATAGTCATCCCTCTGAATTAAAACCCTAAGGTAAATGGCGAAAGAGTTGTTGATAAGATTTTCAAATTATCATTCATGTCGTTGTGTTGTTTCTGAAACGCTGTTCTGATATGTTAATAATCACATTTTGCTTGTTCAAGAGAGTTCAAATTCGTTGAATGAAAAAAATAAAATTGATTTTTCATTGCAGAACAATTTTTTTTCATTATCTTTGCAATGACTTAGTTAGCCCGCAAGGGCAATGGGTCAAATTTTACTGAAAAAAGGACGTTTTCGAACGTTATCTTCGTCACACGAATCTCGCAAATTCACTATGACTAGAAGATACGCAACGGAGCGTCCACGTTGGGTGTATGGCACCCTTCAAGCATGGACTATGTCCATTGCTTGTTAGGTCGTTATATATCTTGGCGTGGGCTAACTCGTGTTGCTTATCCTAGTCAAGGCATTGCGAGAGCCCGTGTGAAGGATAGGCGGACAGTTGAGGCACCCACGTCTTTTTCATGTAAACTCTCGCATTTTTTAACTGCCAAATTGGGGTGTCTATAGGCTTAACAAGAATAAGGTATGCCCTATTCCGTCCTACACTCCAGACAGAAGTTCTCTATTTCACAAATAATCATTATCCTTTTGGGGTTACTAGCTTTGCCCAACTCCTCGACGGCACAAATCTACCACTATGATGTAAATGGGAGTGGCTCAGTAGACGTGACCGACGTCATGCTTATTGTCAACAACATCTTGCATATACCCAATCCCGGGGATAACGCTCCATTTTCTGGTACTCCTGTCGTTGACTTCACGAGTCAAGACATTTCTGAAAAACAAAACGGATGGAAAATAGCATGGTACATCTTATCAGACTATTGGCACACCACAAACAATAACAATGCAGCAAGGTCACTGAACATTGTCAACTACCGAGGAATGAAACTGTATATACTTGCCAATAAGGAATATGATGTACATTTCGCATTCACCAAGAATCCATCCTCAGAATATAGCGGTTCCAACGATCCGGAAGAGAATTCTGAACGAAGTGGTGAGGTACACTACGCTACAGGCTCTGCTTACACGATGGTAGAAAAAGGCAAGTCTATCACTTTGACCATACCTGATGACGCCAATTACCTATATGTCGATTATTTAAGAAACAGTAAGACCGTAGGACCTGAAAGGGTCACGATTTTCGAAGAAGCAATAGAGGGAGGCAATAAATACAATGCCAAGACTATCCATGTCGATGCAAAAAATGGTAGTGATTCCAATTCGGGGCTTTCAAAAGCCAGTGCTGTGAAGACATTCAGCCATGCACTGGAAATATCTGGACAGGACGTTCAAATCATGCTCCACGGAGACACCGACGAGGCCTTCCTTCCGCCATCCGACAAGCATTCCGTCTCCCTCATCGGTGAAGCCAAGAGAAGCAACCGCATCATCAGAGGAAAAATCATCAGCGAAGCCACCTTGGCAGATAAGCTTTATGTAGCAGAACTGCCCGTAGAATATTTCTCAAAAAACGAAGCGCTCAACTATGACGATTATGAAGACACGGCAGAAAGGGATGCGCACTACAAGCCAGAATTATGGATTTACCAGCATGACCTTGACGATGCTTCAACAGAGATAATGTTCAAGGACCGGCATCCATGTCAGAGAGGAAAGCAATTCAGATGTGGAAGCACCAAACTCGTCCGCAAGAACAACAAGGCTGATTTGCTCTCTGAAACCAACCCTGCATATTTTTATGATTTCAATGAACAGCGGCTCTGGGTGAATGTGCAACCTACAGCTAATCACCCCATTGCCTTACCCATCTTCAATGATTATGGAGTGAAATATGGTGGACAGAACTTCAACATGCTCAACATTGAAGTACTGTACGCTGCGGTTGAACTTAAGAACAGCATCGATGCCACTTGTACAGACTGTGCCGCCAGATATGTTTTTTCTGACGGCGGTTTCCAATGGGATTCGGCCAGAAACATCACTCTCGTCAGATGTGAGGCAGCAAGTGTCACCAATGGTAGTGGTGCTGGCGATGGGTTCAATGCCCACCCTGCCAATCCTGTGGATAAAAATGCCATCATCGAAACAGCGTCGCTATATAACTGCTGGGCTCACGACTGCTACGATGATGGCTTTTCCGACCATTCTCGTTCAGAGACTGACATCTATGGTGGGTTATTCGAGTATTGCGGTAAGGGGGGGCTCACGCCTTCGTTTGGTGCACAAGACACCATTCATAACGCGGAATCGCGTTATAACCGTGGAGCGGGCATCTTATACGCAGGTAAGATGAGTGAGGAAATTGGAAGACAAGGAGGAACAGCAGTGGCCTATAACTGCTTCTGTCACGACAACGGCAATCCCAATTTCTTCGTTACGGGCAACAACAACATACATCCCAATATACTCAAGCTTATCAATTGTAATTCGCACAACGCTTCACTCAACCCTTCGAGGAATCAAGCGTCTTATAAATATGGCTACTCAGCCACAGGCGGCAATAGAATTATTCTCATCAATTGCACCGATGGACGCGACGATAGCTCCAACTACCTTGGAGCCGCCTACAACGCCGAAATCCTCGATGTTCAGTCAGTGGAAACTAGTGCGGAAATCAATTCAAACAACATGATCTATAACCTTGAATGAATTAAAAACATTCGGGGTTGTTTCCATCCTATCGAAAGAAATAGTCTGTCGAGAGTTTTATCGCCGTTCCCGTTCTCTGGTTGAGCGACGTGACATATTTTGAGCCGATGATGGTGCAATCGGCTTTGTCGTGCGCTGCCTATATGGAATAGTTGTCCTACATACATTATCGCCGAAATAATAATGCCAGAAATATAACGGCGGGTTGGGCATGTCGCATTAGGAGACCCTACCACATTTACATATCATTAAATATCTGTTTCCGCCAGATTTTGCGGTCAATACTCCGTTCTGTCGCAATAAATTCCCCTTGTCGCAACA
>CAMHEL010000162.1 GCA_946184125.1 uncultured Prevotellaceae bacterium | reverse complement strand
TCGGGATTGCAAATCCCGACGAACATTACTTGATTAGTATTAGCATTTTTAATGCGATTTGCGGATTGCAAATCCTCATATTCAATGCGTCGGGATTGCAAATCCCGACGAACATTACTTGATTAGTATTAGCATTTTTAATGCGATTTGCGGATTGCAAATCCTCATATTCAATGCGTCGGGATTGCAAATCCCGACGAACATTACTTGATTAGTATTAGCATTTTTAATGCTTTTCTCCATTCGTTCTTTGAAATTGAATTCTTCCCTTTTCTCCAGGGTTGTGGCACTACTGTCTGCCCGACTTCCATGGGATGCCACTTAATCTTCGATAAAAACTGATAGATTTGTTCCATTCTGACACTCTTCATAAAAAAACACTTACTGAAATATGAAACCAACAAAGAACCACGTCTTCTGCAACGGCTGCCACAGAACGAAAATGCTATTCCCCACCCTTTCCAAGGCAGATAACTTCATCAGATTCAATAGAGAGGAGATACTTCAAGAGAGGAGGAAAGCGCCTATCAGGAGCTATTACTGCGCATTCTGCGGCGGATACCACGTCACAAGCAATCCCTCACAAGAGTCTGCCGAATACCTCGACCAACTCGACGAGCAACGAATGAAAGAAATAGAAGAAAGTGCTAAGAGGAAAAAAGAAAAAGCCAAGGCCAAGAAAAAGCCGGAACGCATCCTCTCACAAATGGAGGTTTCGCAAAAAAAACTGACAAGTTCTTTGTCTGAACCCATACTAATGGCAAAGACCTACCTCGATTACGGCGATATGGAGAATGCCGAGAAATGGCTTGAGACCTGCCATGAAATCATCAATGGCATCGATGAAAAACTGGTCGGAAAAAGTGAGAAGCTGTCGACCAAACTGAAGGAAATCAAGTCATTGGACATATTGCATGCTGCCATAAAGGATGCCATCCTCCTATCGGAAGAGGAACAAGCAGCTATCATCTCTTCTCCGGGCTACGACCCCACGCAAAAGAAAGTGGCTGTTGTGCTCTCCAACATGAGGAAAATGAAAGAAGTCAAAACCACCATAGACCAAATAGAAGCCCAATTGGAACAAGACCACTTAGATGGTTTGGCAGGTGCCATCACCCATTGCAGGACTTTGTTGAAATCCATCAAGGCCAACAACAAGAAGACCCATCTTGGTAGTTTCAAAGAAAAGCTGGCCGAACTGGAATCCAGTCTGACACGACAAAACAAGAAGAAAAAAGACACAATATACAAGAAGACCATCATCTCAATCATTGAATATGTGGAGGAAATACAGGCGGCATTCAGAGTGAAACTGTTCAACAAATGCAAGGACATACTTGAACGAGCATACCGTCTCCTCGACACTTTCACTATAGATGACGACAACACCTCTTTGCTCAGAAGGCACCTACATATGTGGGCGGTCAGACTCCAAAACACATAAAGCATGCATGGTGTCTCTACACGATGAGATGACCGGGAAGCCGATGTATCCAAACTGCACCATGTAATATCCCCTGCAATACATGGTGCATATCAAGACATGTTCAGCTATTTCCCCAAAAAATTCTTTTCCAGGAAGGCTTGGAAAGCGTCTTTGTACATCTCGCCGATGGGGAGGAAGGTGTCCGCATCCATGATGACCCTGTTTTTGTTCACCTCCTGAATTTTTCTCACATTGATGATATACGACCTGTGGATGCGCATGAAGTAACTGGGCAGCCACTCCACCATCTTCTTCATCGACAGCAGGGTGACGATGGGTTTGGGCGCCCCCTCAACCCACACCTTCAGATACTCGCTCATCGCCTCGACATATCTTATGTCGCTGATGGCTACCTTTACGACTCGATAGTCGGTCTTGAGGAAGACCACGTCGTCGTCAAGCGCCGTGGTTTCCGCCCTCTGCTCCATTTCCCCCTCATTCTTGTAGCCCATCCTTTCTTTCAGTCTGAGCGCCGCCCTCATGAAGTCCTGCATGCCGAAGGGTTTGAGGAGATAGTCCACGGCATTGACTTTGAATCCCTCCACGGCATATTCCGAGTATGCCGTTGTGAAGACGATGAGCGGTGGCACATCAAGCGACTTGACGAAGTCCATGCCGTTGAGGTCGGGCATGTTGATGTCGCAGAAGATGGCATCCACCGTATCGTGCTCCATGAACTGGCGTGCCTCGATGGCGCTTTGGCACTGTGCGGCCAATTCGAGGAACGGTACTTTTTTGATATAAGCCACCATTTGCTGTAGTGCCAGCGGCTCATCGTCGATTGCAAGGCATTTTATCATGATAAGGGTATGGTTAGTTCAACGTTATAAAAGTCTGTGGTGTCGCTTATTTGGAGCGTATACCTGTCGTCGTAAAGGAGGTTGAGCCGCTTTCTGACATTCGCAAGTCCCACACCGCCCTTCTCCTGGTTGGGTTTTGCCGCTTTCGAGTTTCGGCAATGGAAATGCAGCTGTTCTTGCCTGACCTCCGCGCTGACCTCCACGAACGAAGCCTGTTGGTAGCTGATGCCGTGCTTGAAAGCATTCTCAACAAACGAGATGAGCATCAGTGGCGGGATGGTTCTGTCGGGAGCCTCATCGGGCAGGTCGATGGAGATGCGCACCTTGTCGGTGTAGCGCAACTTCATGAGTTTGATATAAGTACGTATGAAGTCGAATTCCCTTGAGAGCGTCACCCCCTTCTTGTCGCCCTCATAGAGCACGAAGCGCATCATCTTCGACAGTTCGACGATGGTTTCCTGCGCCTTTCCCGGGTCGATATCCACCAGGGCGTGTATATTGTTGAGCGTATTCATGAAGAAGTGCGGGTTGATCTGATATTTCAGATACTCCAGTTGCTGCTCCAGGTTTTGTTTCTCAAGTGCCAGCAATTTCTTGTGCTCATTTCTGCTTCGGAAATAGTTTTTCGTGCCTAAGTTGGCACCGAGCATGAGGATGAGCACAACGATGGCCATGATGTCGCGCTCGCCAATGATGGGTGGTGGCATGCCAGGACGTCTCTTTCCTGGCGGGTGCTTGCCGAAGTGGGGTGACCTTTCGCCGCGATGCTCCATGGGCGGCGGCCGGTGCCCGAAATGCCTTCTATTGTCGGGGCGGCTCACACACTGGCAGGTGATGAAAGCCGCCAGGACCACAGTCATGATGGAAAAATAGAGCACTCGACGGTTGTGATATACAAGCAGGGGCGCAACCAGAAAGTTGTGAATGAGAAAGACGACCAAGTATCCTACGAACATCTGCCAGACAAGAAAAACGCCATTCCAACTGAAAGTGAAGTTGGGGTCGCTGATGGAGCGTATATAACTACTCAGCAGCGGTGCGACAAAAAGAATGCCCCACGCTACCAAGTACAGCAGATTTTCTTGCTTCGAATGCTTCTTCATCCTTGATTTGGTTTGAGGTTTGAGATTTCAGGTTTGAGGTTTTTGATTTGAGGTTTTTGGTTTGAGGTTTCAGGTTTCAGGTTTGAGGTTTTTGATTTGAGGTTTTTGATTTGAGGTTTTTGATTTGAGGTTTTTGATTAGGCTCTTGATTTCAAGCCACTGTAATGCGGCCGTTAGGTCGCCCTCAGTCAATAGTCCATGCACTCAGCCCGAATCCCGCAAATCTTACGTCTAAACTCCCAAACTCCTAAACTCCTAAACTTCCTCATCTTCTCCTAAACTCCATCATCTCCAAAACTCCTTCGCTACCATCTCCATCCTCCTCCGCCGGGTCCTCCCCCACCCCCGCCGGTATATGTCGAAAGTGATACTGAGGAGCCGCCAGTGGCGGTGGCATCGGTATATGCCATACCTCCGAAGACACTTGTCCCGCTGCCGACAGTGACGCCCGACTTAAGCGTGGGGGCAGAAGCCGCTGAGACGACAAGCGTGCTTCCTCCGCTCGATGGTGTCTTGAAAGCGATGGTCTCGCCACCGTAGGTCAGGGCATACCATGTGTTTTTACTCCATGAGGATGCCGAATAACAAGTCTGCGTGAGGCTTGCTCCGCGCTCCAGTCCTCCGAGGGCCACCAATGTGCCTCCCGTGACATAGAGTTTCTTTTGCTCCTCGCTGTTGGCATCGATGGCCACTTCGGGGTTGCTCTTGCCGACGGCATAGACCAGCCCCCCTTTGACGTAGCAGTTGCCATTGGAGTCGATGCCATCGTTGCCTGTTGAGCGTGCATAGACAAGGCCACCGCTGATGGTGAGGTCGCCCGTTCCTGTTTTCGAACCGTTTGCTGAGGTGTAAGATGCATTGATGGCATCGTCTGCCGCCTCGACAGCCACCTGCCCTCCAGAGATATTGATGGCCTGCTTGCTCTCTATGCCCTCTCCACCAGCGCCTGTGGTGGTGACACCGATGATGGCATCGCCGCTGATGCTTACCACCCCATCGGCCTTAATGCCTTTGGGTGATGACTTGTAGTTGCTGGCGTACCTGTCGAGCTGCTGCGACGAACTGACGGTGGTGAGACTGCCGGTGACAGATGCCACCACCGCATTGCCCGATGTTCTGACGGTCATCGTAGCACCTGTAGCAGCGAACGAGCCGTCGGTATTGACACCTTTTCCTCCAGCCCCGGAACTGCTGAGTGTCAGCGTGCCACCCGATACCACGACGTCGCCATCAGCAGCGAGGCAGGCAGCAGCCTTGGTTTTCTTGGCATCGCTGTCCCATGCGCCACCGCCTGTCGTGGCGATGGTGATGTCGCCGCCACTGACGTTGATGCAGCCTTCGCTCTTGATGCCCTTTGCGGCATTTGCTGCCACGGTGATGCTGACGTTTCCACCGCAGAGATACACATTGCCGCTGTCTTCGTTTTCGTGGTCTTCGGTCTCGGCTGTCGGGGTATCGCCATCGACATCACACTGTATGCCGTCATCCCCCGTGCCGCTGATGCTGAGGCTGCCGCTGTCGATAAGGAAGAACTGGCCGCAGTTGACACCATCCGACAGAGCGGCAGTGACGTTGACGATGGCGTTTTTCAACGTGAGGTATTCTCCTGTCTTGATGCCATGATTAGCCTTGCCCACCACATTGAGCGTGCCCTTCTGCGCTATCTCGGCATGCCCTTTGATATACAGACATCCTTTCTGCGTGCCCGAAGCGGCGTCGGTAAGCGTGTTGACGGTGCCAGTAACGACCTTCACCTTGATGCGCTTGCCGTTCTGGATATGGACGGCGGCACCACTGAAAACGGGTGTGACGTTGGTCAGCGACAGGCCATTGAACTCAATGGTTGACTTATAGGAACCCGCCATGTAGAACTCCCCGTCGGTGGATTCGCCACTCAACGTGTAAGTGATTTCACGGTCGAGGTCGGAACTTTGCTCGATGGAGACATGTGCCCCACTGACCTTGGGCGAGAGGTATTTCGCCACATCGCCGCTGATGAGAATATCAGCAACGTCTCCGTCATAGGTCACACTGACGGTGTTTTCGGGTGCCTCGGCATTGTCGATGGTTGCTGCATCAATATCACTGAGTGCGAAAGTCTTTCCCATGATGGTCAGTGTGGAACCATCGGCATAGGTCATATCGCCAGTCTGAAAGGCCGGAAACAGATAGGTCACTTGTCCTACCTTGACATGAAGCGTCTGTGCCATGGAGGTGGTGGCCAGCGCGAGAAGAAACAGAAGAGAATATATCGTTTTCATCACTTAAAGCTTACTTTCCACGTTTTGTCCTTTGTCTTGACGATATAAACGCCCTTCCTCATCTGCTCTTTCGTCACCTGCCGCCCCTGAAGGTCGTAGATGAGGGCATCATCGCCGATGGTCAGTCGAGCGGAATCGATGGTGCCGATGCCTGCCGTTCCATCATTAGAGAATTCCATCTTCTTCAGGTTTTCAAGAGGGATGACGAGCGTGTCGGCACCATTGATGGCAGTGAGCCGGCCATCGCTGAAGCTAAGGCTCAGCCCTAACGCTCCTATGCTCTGCGTGGACCCATCGTTGAGGGTGAAGACCATATAACTGAAGTCGGCCGCCTTCGGACTTGAGGCGAACGACATCAACACACCCATCAGGAACATTTTCTTCATCATATCGCTTGACAGTATTTCGTTTTTGTAGGTGCAAAATTATACCATCATGGTGAAACGACAAAGAATCATCAACAAAACGGTCTTTTTATTCAGCGAAAGTATGACAGTACCATCAATGATATGTTTCCCAACGTCTGCTGGTCCACTCAATGGCGTCGTATGTAACGCGTTTAGCAATGTCTCCCAAATTGACTTCCTCGACTTTTTGCATCAACTTGGGCCATCCATTGAAGAAATAGCAATACTTCTCGCTGCACGACATTGTCATTCCTTCTTTTTTGTCTTTAAAAGCCACATTCATATATTTGTCGATGCTGTCGGTCAACTCTTTGTTAAAGAGCACGCCCAAAGTGGAGCCGAGCAGGTCTTTCGCATCATCGCCCGTTAGTTTGGTGTCGGTGCGGGCCTGCACGACATAGTCGCCTTCACAGTCGTATTCATCCTGCTGAACAGGGTAGAAGGATTCGATGCGGGAATGGATGGGGTAACCTGCTTCCGACACGTCGTCGCTCTCGACTGGCTCCATGGATATTTGATTACCATGCAGGCCGAAGAGCATGTCCAATTCGTCGTATTGTTCTTTGATGCCTTCCTCCGTGGAACATCCCAAAATCAACAGACTCTCCAACTGCTTCCGCGGCATGATGCTGTCCATCATCGGCATGGAGGTGTACAGACTGTCGAACGCCGTTTTATAGTTTTTTTTCAACATATCACGTATATCGCGCCAATTCTGTATATGTTGCACGCTGCCGAGCTCGTCGGTGGTGAAACGGCAATGCACGTTTTGATATTCTTCCCAAAGCAGTTTGCTCAATGTGACTTGAATGTCGTTGGTGCTGTCCTCCACTTCGAACGAAACAGGTATGAGTTCCATCTCATAACCATTGCTGGTGGAGTCGGTAACGACAATCATGAACTTCTCGATGATGGCACTCGTCACCGTCGTGTCGTTATCGACAATCTTCATCTTCCCTTGGGCACGTTGATATTCCATGGTGTCGTTCTTGCAGAAATAACCGATAACGGCGATGGTGGTATCTGTATCTTCTTCGTTTTGCAAGGTTATGCCTTGGGAATAAACCGCCATGCTCAGGCTGACGATACAGATGAAAGTAAATATTCTTTTCATTGATGGTGGGTTCAATTATTATATTATGTCGAGGCGATTTTCTTAACCTTTTTTACTGAAAGACAATCCTCAGGTTTCCGCTCACGTCGAAATCATCTTGATAGCGGTCATCGTATTTGTAGACCAACCTCATCCCCTGATAAGCAGAGGGCACAACAAGCGTATCTATCAAATGCCACCTTGGTTTCCCGAAGTCGTAGGAAGAACGGTCGAGGATGATGGTGTTGGAAGTATAGTCGATGTAGTAGTAGCCGCCTCCGAGGCATTGCTCGCCCGCCTTCAGCAAGTCGGCGTGCTGATATACCATACCCATGCGGAAAATGGCGGTTGACCGGGAGGCAGGCACGCCGGCATGATCCTTATCGCTGGTTGCTATGATGAACTTGGGTAGCGTCATGACACAAGCAAAACTTTGTCTTGGTCATTAGGCAATCAACATTCTGATTACCTAATGACCATCTTCTTATGGTTTTGAATGACAATGCCTTGTGTGGCATTGTTGGCGGGGATTCCATCTATGCGGTAGATGCGCGGGGACGACGCCTCATGCACCGGACTTACGGCGGGTGAGCTTATGCCGGTGGTCACCTTCAAGTACTCGGCACGGGCATCGGCAATAAGCTGGCAGAACGACGGGTCGGCATGGAGGCGTGCGACGAGGGCACTGGACAGCAGCCTGGTCGCCTCGATGTCGGTGAACCAATGGTATCCCACGATGAGGCGGTTGTAACCATACTCATAGCCACGGCGGAGGATTTCGTCCTGGCACTCAGGCGCCACCTCGACGAGCATCAAAGCCTCTGTCCACCCCAAATTGGTATGACCAGAGGGGAAGCTGCTCTTGCCACGCTCCTTCTCCTCATCGCCCGGAACGAACGACGGCTCTCCCAACTGCACGAAGGGACGCTTTCGGAAACGGATGGGTTTCAGACGGTCGGCTGTCTCGCTGCTCTTCTCAAGCACTGCCGACAGAAGGGCGGTGATGGCGGGCGTTCCCTCATCGGAAAGAGTGATGCCCATGGCCTGCCCAAAGACTTGCTGCATCATGGCGACACTATACTCCGCCTCTTCTGCGGCCTGCCGCCCCCGCGGTGTGTCGCGCATCGGCTTGGTGTTCCAATATTGTGCCAGGTCGCTGATGTAGCGGTAAGAGGCCGTATCGACGGGGTCGTTCAAGATCTGCTCACCATGAGGGACGTCGGCATCAGCCGCCGGGTCGAAGCCTTCGGGCAGGCCTTTCAGCCTGGCGTATTCGGCACGGGCTGCAAGGATGTCCTTCGACAATTCGGGATTGCAATGGGCACGGGCGATACTGGCTGCGGCGCACAGATATCCGGCAATGACATCGCTCTGCCAGTGGACACCAGCGATGACACGGTTCTCACCAAACTGGAACCCACGGCGCAGTATGGTGTCCTGCAGGGCTGGCCACATCTCGGCAAAAACCAATGCTGTGGCCCACCCGAATGCCGTATGCTCCGAAGGGTAGGAATAATTGGACCCAAGGAAAGCGGCGTCGTACTTCGTCCACGGTTTCTCATTAAGCATCTTAAAGGGCCGTGTACGCTCAAAAGAATCCTTGGGCATGGAAACGCTCTGGCTTCCTGTGTTGTAGGCTTTGCCCAACAGGCGTGAGAGTGCCGGCGTTGCCTCGCTGGAGATGGTGTCGAGCCCAAGCGCCTGGGCCATGACAGAGTTCATGACCCCGACAAGAGGCAGGGATTCGCGGTCGGCCTGCTCGCCGCGGGGGGTGAAACGCTGCGTCTTGCCCCACTCCCACTGAACCATATCGTCGATGAACCTCCACCCGACGGAATCGGGCGGCGCTGGCATAAACTTAGCCGCATTGGGTTGGTCCTCCCTAAAAACATACACCATGTCGTCGGCAGTTTGAGCCCACGTGGAGGGGCTGCAGCAAACTATCAATAAGGTGACAAGCACCCAACGTTTCAAAAGTCTCATTTCCATTGTAATTTGATATTCATGAAATAACCATGCGCTTCACCAAGCAGGCGCCACATCGTCTTACCCATTTACGACATCCTGTCATACCATCGGTTTTGATGGGCACCTAACCCTAAAGTGAATTGCGACTGCAAAATTAGCAATAAAAATTCAAATGAGAGAGAAACAGAAGAGACAAAGGGACTAACAGGTGATTTTTTACTCGAACTCAGCGGGTGGAGACACCAAGCTTGGGGCTATGAGAGTTGAGATTCAGAGATTCAACACAGAGGCATTGAGACACTGAGAAACACAGAGTTCTCCGAGCACGACAAAGATTGTACCGCGAAAATGTATGGCCCTCATAAAGCGGTCAATCAAGGGGACAGGGTCTTGACGGAATTCTCAAATTCCATCAAAAACCTGTCCCCATTGATTGACCCTGTCCCATTATTGACGAAAAAAAATTTTCAACTACGCAGAATAATTACGCAGATAAATAGTACCTTTGCATCGTGATTTGACAAGTCTGGTTCCATCACGGGCGAATATACCAAAAACGAGGCGCTCTACTCTTCTGAGGTTGGACTCACCACGACACTCAATCACTTATTGCTGCGATAGCTCAGTCGGTAGAGCAGTGGGCTTTTTTGTGACGAAATTTCCCGTGAGGGACCAATCACCACATACTTCAATTTACCATTCCACGGGTCGTAGGTTCGAGTCCTACTCGCAGCTCAAAGAAGACGAAGATGTTTCACATCACCCTAACAAATTACACAAACCAACGGGAATAAATGACTCGGATGCAAAACTCTTCGTGGCTTAATTTTTCGTGTGATTGGTGAAACACATGTTCATTCTGACAAAAGCATTTGCAAGATTTGAACAGATTTGTAAGATTTCGTAATTATTCAACGATTCTTACGCTCAGGTGGATTTGCAATCCACCTGCATGGAGTATAAGTTACTATGTTTAATGCGATTTTTCGGATTGCAAATCCTTCTATGTTGCTTTCCAAATAATTGGAGAATATTTAT
>CAMHEL010000161.1 GCA_946184125.1 uncultured Prevotellaceae bacterium | reverse complement strand
TGGCTATGCTTCTGCCAACTCTCTTCCTGCTGCCTGTGATGGTCGTCAAGTGTCTTTTTCTCTTGCCCCAGCCATTGGACATGATTGTCATGGAGCTGTTTCAGACTTTCGTTATCAAGTTTGGCTCGTTAATAGTTTATTTTGTTGATTCTTGTAATTTGTCTTAGATTTTGGTCTTGCCGCACACTTGATTTTGGATGTGGGTCCTTCGCACTTTTCCATATTTCTTTTCCTCTTGGCAGAAGTGTGACCGATGATATCTAATTCCTCACAAAAATAATGTTTTTCATTATTGTTACCAAATTATAAGACAAAAATGTATTAGTAACCGATGTTTTTCTTACCAGAACCAGACTCTTTTATGCTTGTTCTCTGGTGAAGGCTGTCACTGATTGTCGATTTCGAGTATTCCACCATAAGGTGGCTGGATGGAGAAGGCCTGTTCCTCTGAAACCAGATGGGCATGCAGGGCAGCGGCCACGGTAACACCGCCGTGGGTGAAGATGGCGATACGGGGAGGGCTTTCACTCGTTGTTTCGAGTTGGTGAAGCTCGTCGAGGAAGGCACCCACACGGGCACGAACATCACAGAACGACTCGCCGCCAGTGGCAGGGAGGTGCAAGTAGTCATCGTACCAGCGTTGAAGGGCTGGGTCGCTGATGTCGTCATAGCGCTGCATCTCCCATTCCCCCATATCCATCTCCATGAGTCGTGGGTCGCACTGGGCATCGGGATAGCCACAGAAAGCTGCGAGGCGGCGGGCACGGGTGAGTGGCGACGTGAAGACATGCGTGAATGGCTCATAGGCTGAGAGACGGCGGCGAACGTCGATGGCCTCTTCCTCGAAAGTGGAAGCTAAAGGCACGTCGGTCTGCCCATAGCAAGTGCCAGGTGGCACATCGACGCGGGTGTGGCGGATGAGCACTACTTTCATGGTCTTGACTATCAGAAATATTTGGTGATGTGCGCGTTGCTGAAGTTGTTCATTTCGTTGACCATGCGAACGGCAGAATCGATGATGGGGAATGCGCAGAGGGCTCCTGTGCCTTCGCCAAGACGCAGTCCTAACGAGAGCAGGGGTTCGGTGTGCATCGCACTAAGCATGCGTTGGTGCCCGCTTTCGTCGCCACAGTGCGTGAACACCATGTAGGGCTTCACGTCATGATAGAGCTGCATGGCGGCCAGGGCACAGGCTGTCATGATGAAGCCATCGACGAGGATGACCATATGGTGCTCGGCGGCACGCAACATCGCTCCGATGGCGGCCACCATCTCAAAACCGCCGAAATAGCGGACGATGTCCCATTTCGTGAACTTGCGGTGCTGTTGGAAGAAGTTTGCGGTGGCTGTGCTGAGCACATCATATTTGTGTTGAATTCCTGGCTGGTCGAGGCCGGCGCCTGCACCGATGCACTCTATCAGGGGGATGCGGCACATAAGACTCATCCAGATGCTGGAGGGCGAGGTGTTGGCGATGCCCATCTCACCGATGCATAGCACCCGGCATCCCTCGTCGCGCGCTGCGTCGGCCATCTCCACTCCCACCGCAATGGCTTTGTCGGCTTGCGCTTCGTCCATGGCAGCCTCATGTAGGAAATTGCGCGTGCCAGGGGCTATCTTGCGGTCGATGATGCCCTCGCAATCATGCAAGTCATGATCGACGCCCACATCAACGATGCGCAGGTGAAAACCATGCTGACGGCAGAACATGTTGACGCCGCCACCGCCATGGGCGAAATTGACCATCTGCTGCCAGGTCACCTCGCGTGGCGACACGCTCACGTTCTCGCGCTCGATGCCATGGTCGCCGCCAAACAGCAAATGACAGGGGTGGGCGAGGGAAGGGGTGAGGGTCTGCTGGATGAGGCACACTTGCATGGCAAGGGTCTCAAGGCGTCCTAAAGAACCGAGGGGCTTATTCAGGTTGTCTATCTTGTCCTGTATGGCAGGACGGAGCGCCTCCGAAGGCGGATGAATGTCGAATGGAAACATCTCTATGTTGTTTGTTGTTTACTTTATTCTCACGCTTATGCCACTTACCATCAGTACCACTTCATCGGAGTGGGCGGCAATGTATTGGTTCATCCAACCCTGAAGGTCGGTGAAACGCCGCTGCACCTCATTGTCACTTACACCACCCATACCTATTTCATTAGTGACGAAAATCAGGGTGGCATCGGCCGTGGAGAGGAGGTCGAACTCATGCTTAAGGGCTTTCAGTGCTTGGTCCACATCCTGCAGTTCGAAGAAGAAATTGGTACACCACAGCGTGACGCAGTCAATGACTACCACACGACCCGTAAGGTCGAGGCGACTGAGGAATTTCTCTTCTTCGAAGGTGGTCCACTCCGGGCCACGGCGCTCCTGGTGTTTTCGCACGCGCTCACGGAATTCCTCGTCCCACACATGAGCTGTCGCCACATAGACGGGGGTGGGTGATAATGAGAGGGCCAACTGCTCGGCATAACAGCTCTTGCCCGAGCGGGAGCCACCGGTGATAAGTATGATTTTTTTCATGTTTTAACTTCGATGACGAGCTTTTTTCGCTGTCATCGGCCACAAAAGTAAGCTTTTTTTTGGAAAAACCCGACAAAAAATTTTCATTTCACGATATTTTTCCTACCTTTGTGGTGTAATTGGAAGTCGGGGCCTTGTCAGGCTCGCGACGCAAGGGAACTCGGTGTGAGTCCGAGGCTGTACCTGCAGCTGTAATCCCCCTTGACAAGCTTGTTAGTATAACGCCACTGGCATGAGCCGGGAAGGTATAACAGGCTGGGGAAAGCCAGAAGACCTGCCTTTTATGTAACACATGCACGCACAGGATTATGCGATGCGGAATAAATGAGATGAATGATAAAACTGCTTTTGGTGGAATGGGCTCTTTTGTAGCCTATTGCAACCGTTTTAGGTGCAGATGATCATGCTTCTTATATCCTGCACATTATCCTGATAATTGAGGTGAGTCAGATGACAAAGTGTCAAGCTGATAATTAAAATGCTTAGGCAGATATAGTGTTTATTATATAAGTTTGTTGAAAATGGAGGATAGTCGGGAGATTATGCCTCCATTTTTTTGATGTATGCACTTGACATTATAAATTATGTAAACGAAACAAGTTACTTTCCTTCTTTTTCATCTCCATCTTCTTCTAAAATGAGTTGTGCTGTTCTGAGCACCGACTTGAAGAAGTTTTCGGCAAGTTTGACCTGGATGGGGATGGGTCTGATATCCGGCCAAAGACTGGCGAATTCGGCCTTTGTCTGTTGGTTGGCAGGCATGGGGTAAAGTCCAACAACCTTGTTTCTCAAATACTGCTGGAGGTGCTGCAATTGTTCGGTGGTGGGCTTTTTCTCCAAATCGGATGCAATCCAAACCAGCCACGGTTTCTCCCCTCCCTCTGTCTTCTGTCGTTCGATGGCGTTGTCGAGGTATTCAAGAGCTTGCCCGAATGCTCGAGCGGTGATGTTGTGGTTCTCGCCATCGATTGTCTCGTCGACATGGCTGTTGTCTATGGGCGACAACTGCTGGATGTCGGGGGAGTAGGTGACCAAGTGGATGTGGAGACAGTCGAGGCCAAGGCGTGTCTTTTCCAGAAGCATTTTCTTGAGTTTGCTGATGATGAACACTCCGTCCTGGATGTCGTCGAGGCTGCTGAAAAGTTGGATGAGGAAAATCATCTCAAGTCGTGCACCTGCCTTGCACTTTCCAGGGATAAGTTCTTTCGTTGCTTGTAAGAGTGCTTCCGGGATGGGCTGGCTGCTCACCAAGGCGATGAAGTCGCAGATGGCCGAGAGACAATCCCGGTAGTCTTTCTCAGTGATATCAATGCCGAAAAACGTCTCTATATTGTAGCGATGCATCGCTTTCTCATTAAGTAATTTCCTTGCTTGGTGAAGCCTGTTTCTGAGTTCGCTGTGCTGGTCTTCGGGAAGAAGAAGGTTGACGAGTGTCTCCGCGCTGATTTTACCGATGCTGGTTTCCTTTTCGGGATTTGCCGTGGTGTATGCCATGCGGAGTACGGTGTCGATGCGTGAGCGGACGTGGCTCGCCTTGTCCAGCAGACTGTTGTTGGCTTTGTAGCCTTCGAGCAGCAGACGGTATTGTTTGGTGGCCTTGGCTTTACTGAGGAGGGGGTGCGACATGGTGCTTGGGTGTTTGTAGTTGGTTTTTAATAGTGGAAAATGTTATTTGTAACTGCGAAATTAAGAAAAAACAATGAAAAATAGGGTTTTTTGCAAAAAAATCTTTTCCCTATATGGTGAATGCGTTTTTTTTCGCTACTTTTGTCCCATAAGAAGTCGTGGAAGGCGACTGTCACACCGATAACTAACATATTTTTACCATCAACATGACCCGGATTTATCACTTATTCATTGCGCTGCTTGCATTCATGGCATTCTCTTGTCCCATTCAGGCGCAGGACGACTACGAAGAGAGAGTCAATGCTGAGAATTGGTATGCCGACCGTTGCGAAAATGCCGTTTTACGTTTTGAGGGCCTTTGCCGCAATGCCGACCACCATGCCCAGAGATATTGCGTCTTCCCCAGTTCGCAGGCTGCACCACTGGGCTATGCCCTTGCCATCGCTTCAAACGACAGGAGCGAGGTGTTCATGTTCACCCCTAATGGCAATGACCTCAAGGCTGAACGCATCGACGTGAGCATCATTCCCGAAGGCGACACTTACTGGGATGGTATCAGCAACTTGGGAAACCGACGTACACAGTCCAAAGACATCACACTCAGGGAACGTCCGATTCCCATCCGCACGTTAAACAAAAGTAAGAACTCTTTCGTGGCTGTGCTCGATGCGGATGAGCATATTGCCAATATTAAAGCTTACAACCAGATGATGTTCAAGCCCCACAAAAACGGTGTGCGAATGGCCTCGGAAAGAGAAGACAAGAAAACCGACGGGGATGGCAATGTCATCAAGGATGAGTATGAGTATGTCTTCAAACTTCTCCAACCCTCTGTAGTCGCGAAGATGTTCCGTGGCTATGAGGATATGGAGGCATGTCCTTGGGTGGTGAAGAGCAGTTTCTTCAACAACCATACGCTGTTGCAATTCAGCCGTTGGAAGGAGGGCGAACCCATCAAGAAGGCCAGCCCGGGGCTGTGCCGCATCATCAGCGGTTTTTACGGCGGGAGGCCCGTCAAAGACTCTCGGTGGCTTGCCACCACAGAGTCGGGCGAACGCTCGTTCTATGCCGTGCAATTCGAAGTCTCTGGCAAAGAGGCTCTGGCGGCTTTGGTGTGTGTCGCCGGTGGGGCGGTGACTTCCTCGTGGGAATTCCTCGCTGAGGTCGACCCTGCCAACTACAATGATGGGCAGTCGCTGTGGTTTGTTGACGACGAAGGCGACTTCATGTCCCATGCTCCAGAAATACATTGCATAGTGGAGACCGATGAGGGTATGGAACTCTACGTCAGACTGTTCGGGGGCGAGAGTGTTCAGTACTATGTCCTCCGCGAAATGGGTAAGGTGTGGATGGAAATCCAGACCGACTACTGGATTTCTATCTTCGAATGAAATGGCTGCCTCTTTCCCCGTTTCCTTTCTATATGATATATAGGTGTTCACCATAAGCGATATAAAGTCTGTTAGATAAGACACCAAAAAACACGAAGAGGCACCAAAAGCGGTGTCTCTTCGTGTTTTTATGCCGAAAGCAGGCGCCCTTCAGGGTGTGTGCTCTATTTTTTTGACCACTCTGCAGGGGTTGCCCACAGCGATGCTGTCGGAAGGGATGTCGCCCACAACTACCGACCCCGCCCCGATGGTGACGTTGTCGCCGATGGTGGCACCGGGGAGGATGGTGACATGGCCGCCTATCCATACGTTATGGCCGATGCTGACGGGTAGCGCCCATTCCTTGCGGCTGTTGCGCTCCACAGGGTCGGTGCTGTGGCAAGCCGTATAGATGCTCACGTCGGGACCAATGAAACAGTTGTCGCCGATGGTCACCGCCGCTTCGTCGAGCACGGTGAAATGGAAATTCGCAAAGAAACGCTTGCCCACGCTGATTTGCTTCCCATAGTCGCAATAGAATGGCTGGTTGATGATGACCTCGTCGTCGCCGATATGACCAAGGAGCGACTTGAGCAATTCCAATTTCTTCGCCTTCTCCGAAGGGCGAAGAAGGTTGTAATCATGGATCATCTCTCGAGTCGCTGCAAGTTCCTCGAGCAACTCTTTGTCAACGGCAGAGTAGATTTCACCTGCCAACATCTTCTCTTTTTCTGTCATGGATGATGTTTTTGGATGAAGTCGTCAAAACTTCTCTTGTTTCTCCTTTCCGTTATATTCGATGGTTTTGGAAGTGCCGTCGGGAAGTACGACGACGAAACGCCTTGTAGAGAGCATACCCGGATAGGTGCCTTTGCGCTCACCGATGGTGAGGGTGCGTGCCCGGTCATCCCATGCGAAGGGGATGGTGGCGTGGATGCCTTTCTCGTAGTTGTAGCTGTCGCCCTCATCCTCGTAGAGCGTGAAGGAGGCATTGGCTCCAGGGTACACACGCAGTTCGAGCTGGTCCCATGCTTTCTCGCCCACATACTGCATTTCGGGTGCGAGAGGCAGGATGCTGCCGGCTTTGACAAACATCGGCACGCGGTCGAGCGAGGTCTGTATGCTCACCGTCTGACCACCGCGCCATAGTTTATTGGTCCAGAAGTCGTACCAGTCGGCTCCCTTGGGGAGGTATTTCTCCACACTCTTCTGCTCTTCCCATTTCACTGCTTCCTGGTTCGCATCGCCACTCTTTCGGTCTTTCCTGTCCCATCCTGTCATGGCATCCTCACGGATGATGGCTTCCTGGGTGTATTGTGGATTGACGATGGGGGTGGCGAGGATGCTGTGTCCGAAGAGGAATTCGTCGGTCATGTCCCACACCCGCTTGTCGGCAGCGAAGTCGCTGAACAGCGGCCGCATGTAACTGTCGTTGGCACTGGTCACCTGCCATGCCGTACTGTAGAGATAAGGTATCAGTCTGTAGCGCAGCCGGATGGCACTCTCAATGGCATCATATACTGGTTCGCCTTTTTTGCCGAACTGCCATATCTCGCGGGGGGCATCAGCACCGTGACTGCGGAAGATGGGGCAGAAGAGCGCATACTGCATCCACCGCACATAGAGCTCCTGGAACTGTGGGTTGCGTGGTGCAGAACCACCGCCACGTGTGTTGTATGAGCCGCAGAAGAAACCGCCGATGTCGGTGTTGAAGTTGGGGTTGCCCGTCAGGGTGTAGCTCAGGCCAGCGGGTATCTGCTTGCGCAGCATGTCCCACGACGAAGCCACGTCGCCGCTCCACATATTAGAACCGTAGTGCTGCTGACCGGCAAAGGCCGAGCGGGTCATGATGAACACCCTCTTGTTGCCTTTCTCTTTGCGTTGGGCCTCATAGACGCCACGCACGGTCTCGAGCGGGAAGGCATTGCGCAGTGAGCGCCAGGTGCCGTTTTTGCCCGCCTTGTGGTCATAGTCCGACTCTTTGGGATTGAAGAAATCGGGGTCGGTGGAGTCCATCCACCAACCATCGACGCCCATGTCATACAGGTTTTTCAGGTTCTGCCAATAGATGTCCCGTGCTTCCTGTGAGAAGGCGTCATAGACGCGGACGCCCGATGGGTAATCCATCCTTGGAGGCCAGAAGGTCAGGCCACTCTGGGGCCAGGTTTCGAAGTCGAAGAGCAGTCCTTTCTCGTCGAGTTGGCGGTAGGCTTTCGTCTTGGGGCCGAAACTCGCCCAGATGCTGATCATGAAATGAGCGTTCTTGCGATGTACCTCGTCAATCATCAGCTGACCGTTGGCGTAATCCTCTGTGAGGAAGTCCATGGCGTTCCACAGATAATTGGAACCCCAGTACTGCCAATCCTGGATGATGCCGTCGAGGGGAACTTGCAATTCACGGTATTTGTTGAGCACGCCCAACAGTTCTGAGGCGCTCTTATAACGCTCCTTGCACTGCCAGAAACCGAAGGTCCACAAAGGAAACATCGGCACGTCGCCAGAGAGTTGGCGCATCTGGGCAATTACGCCGTCGGCTGATGTGCCGTACATGAAGTAGTAGTCGATGCCGTCGGCCACCTCCGACGAGAACGACATTCCCTTCACATTGTCGTCATCGAACTGCGTGCGAGAGTAGTTGTCCCAAAACAGTCCCCAGCCCTTGATGCTCTGCAGCACGTTCTGGAAGTCTTCTAGGTTCGACTGCTCCATTAACTTGTGCTCACCGCGGCGGTTCATCTTGCCGTTCTGTATGGTGCCGAGCCCATAGATGGCTTCTCCCTTGTCGAGCGTGAAGGATTGCGTTGCCCTGTATGCGCCTGCGTCGGGACCTTGTGTTCTTGGCTCAAAGGAACTGTCGCGCTCGCGCAGCAGGGTCTTGCCTTTGGCTGTGAAGGTGAGGGCGCCGGTCTTTGTGTCCATTCTCACCGTCAGCACCTCACTGCTCACACTGTTTCCCTTGGTAGTGAGCGACATTTCTTCGGGCTTGGCGGTCACCACCAGACTTTTTTTGGTAAAAGGATGTCCTGTGGGTGTTTTCACCACTCTTACGATAGACGGGGTGTAGAATTCCACGGTCACATCGGTGCTACCAGCTTGCCACTTAACGGGCTTCCCGTTCAGGTGAAGAGCAGCCAAGCACAGCACTGCCACAATAAAAAATCTTACTCTCATATATCTCCTTCTTTTTGTTAGTTAAATCATTCTTTTTCTTTAGGCGTTGGATACGGTATTCCGGAATGTCGATATTTCGAAATCATGATATCGCGTTTCCTTTGGGCTTTGCTGCTATCCGCGGCTGCATCCTCCTATTTCTTCTCATACCATTCCTTCAGCACATAAAATGCCTTTTTCTTCTCTCCCTTGTCGGAGAAGAGCCCTTTGCGGTTGTAGTAGTCTTGCACGCCGTTCAGCACGCGCCGTGGCGAGCGGAAGTCCTTCAGTATCCAGGGGGTGGTGCCTGCCAATCCATCGATTTTGCTAATCATGGCGATGTTCTCACGATAGAGATTCTCTTGGAATTCCTCAGTCCACCGCTGGTTTTTTGCCCCATGTAGTCCGGCTTTTGCCCCTCCACCGAACTCGCTGATGATGACAGGTTTGTCGTAGGGAATTTCCCAAGTCATTTTCGATGCGTCGTTGACATCACGATACCAGCCCACATATTGGTTGAAACTGATGACGTCGACATACTCATTCATCTTGTCGTTGAGCCGGTTGACGTAGTTGGATGCAGAGGTGACTTCCATCGCCATGGATACCAAACGGGTGCTGTCGAGTGCGTGCGCTTGTTTTGAAAGTTTGCTGAGGAAAATTTCGCGCTCCTTGCCGTGCGGTGTCTCGTTGGCTATCGACCAGATGATGATGTTGGCTCTGTTTTGGTCGCGGCGTATCATGTCGTTCAGCTGGCGGCTGGCGTTGGCAAAGGTCTGCTCGTTATTCCACGAGATAGTCCAGTAGACGGGGATTTCCGACCAGACGAGGATGCCCATACGCTCTGCCTCGCGCACCATCCACTCATTGTGCGGATAGTGTGCCAATCGCACGAAATTGCAACCCAGTTCCTTGGCCCATGAAAGCAGCGTGCGGGCATCTTCTGTACTGTTGGCCCGACCGCCACCATAGGGTTTCTCCTCGTGCATGCTGATGCCTCGCAGGAAGATGGGCTTACCATTGAGCAACAACTCCTTACCTCGGGTCTCTATGGTGCGGAATCCCACCTCATCATCCATCACGTCACCGTCAAGCCCTATCTCCACCTTGTATAATTTGGGGCTGTCGGGCGACCATAGTTGTGGCTTGGCTTTCACAGTCGTTTTTGCCCATCCTGTCGCATCGGTGGTGAGGGTGCGCTTCACTTTTAGTTCGGGAATAGTGATGCTCACTTGCTTGCCTGCTTCCTCTTTGTTCAGCTTCACGGCAAGGTTGAGCTTCTTCACATCTTTGCGGTCCAGCTGCAGCGAGTAGTTCTCGATATAGGTGGGAGAGACATCCACCAGCAGCACGTCGCGAGTGATGCCACCGTAGTTCCACCAGTCGAAAATCTGGGTGGGCACATGGTCCGCACCGCGTTTGTTGTCCACTTTTACTATCACCACATTCTCGCCATCACGCAACTGTTCGGTGACATCGAAGTTGAAGGGAGTGAAACCACCCACGTGGCTTCCCACCTCCTCGCCATTGACGTAGACGATAGCCTCGTAGTTGACGGCTCCAAAGTAAAGCAGGGTGCGGTGGCCAGGGGTGGGGTGGTAGTTGATGG
>CAMHEL010000160.1 GCA_946184125.1 uncultured Prevotellaceae bacterium | reverse complement strand
GATTATAATTCATAATGCATAATTCATAATGCATAATTGATTTCGGCTGCGCCGATTATAATTCATAATGCATAATTCATAATGCATAATTGATTTCGGCTGCGCCGAGTGAAAAATAAGTTCTCCGTATGCAACGGCTGTGCCGTTGCAAATCCCTAAAACAGCGAAAAAACTGAAAATAAAAAATTAAAGATAAAATAGATATGGAATACAATTTCAGAGAAATCGAGAAGAAATGGCAGAGAAAATGGGTGGAGCAGCACACCTATAAAGTGACTGAAGACCCGGAGAAAAAGAAATTCTATGTACTCAACATGTTCCCCTACCCCTCGGGAGCCGGACTGCATGTGGGTCATCCTCTTGGCTATATCTCCTCCGACATCTACGCCCGCTACAAACGGCTTCAGGGCTACAACGTGATGAACCCCATGGGCTACGACGCCTACGGACTGCCTGCTGAGCAATATGCCATCCAGACCGGGCAGCATCCAGCCATCACCACCGAGGCCAATATCCGCAGATACCGCGAACAGCTCGACAAGATAGGCTTCTGCTTCGACTGGGACCGCGAGGTGCGCACCTGCGACCCAGGATACTACAAGTGGACTCAGTGGGCTTTCATCAAGATGTTCGACTCCTTCTACTGCAACCAATGCCAGAGCGCTCAGCCCATCGACAAACTCATTGAGCGCTTCGCCACTAAAGGGTCGCTCGACGACAACGGTGATCCCATCGACGTGGCATGCTCAGAGCCGCTCGCCTTCACCGCCGATGAGTGGAACAGCTGGGACGACAAGCGCAAGCAGGAAGTGCTGATGAACTACCGCATCGCTTACCTCGGCGAGACCATGGTCAACTGGTGCGCCGGACTGGGCACCGTGCTCGCCAACGACGAGGTGGTCGATGGCGTCAGTGTCAGAGGGGGATACCCCGTCGTGCAGAAGAAAATGAGGCAGTGGTGCCTTCGCGTCTCTGCCTACGCACAACGCCTGCTCGACGGACTCGACACCATCGAGTGGACCGACTCACTCAAAGAGACTCAGCGCAACTGGATAGGGCGCTCCGAGGGTACTGAGATGCTGTTCAAAGTGGCTGACTCCGACATCGAGTTCACCATCTTCACCACACGCGCCGACACCATCTTCGGCGTCACCTTCATGGTGCTCGCACCCGAAAGCGAACTCGTGGCCCAGCTCACCACCGACGCGCAGCGCGAAGAGGTGAAGAAATACCTCGACTATGTCAAGAAACGCACCGAGCGCGACCGTCAGATGGACCACAAGGTGACGGGTGTCTTCTCCGGCTCATACGCCATCAACCCCCTCACACAGGAGCGCATCCCCATCTGGATTGCCGAATATGTTCTCGCCGGATATGGCACGGGAGCCATCATGGCCGTGCCGGCTCACGACAGCCGCGACTACGCCTTCGCCAAACACTTCAACCTCCCCATCATCCCCCTCATCGAGGGTGCCGACATCTCGGAAGAGAGTTTCGACGCCAAGGAGGGCATCGTGATGAACAGTTCCAACGGAGAGTTCTCGCTCAACGGACTCACCGTCAAGGAGGCCATACAAAAAACCAAGGAGTATGTCACCGAGAAACACCTCGGCAGGGTGAAAATCAACTACCGCCTGCGCGACGCCATCTTCTCACGCCAGCGCTACTGGGGTGAGCCCTTCCCCATCTACTACAAGGACAACATGCCCTACACCATCCCCGAGGAGTGCCTGCCGCTGCAGTTGCCCGAGGTGAGCCAGTACAAGCCCACCGAGGACGGACAGCCACCACTCGGACACGCCACCACATGGGCATGGGACACCAAGCAGCAGAAAGTGGTCGACAACCAGCTCATCGACAACATCACCGTCTTCCCGCTCGAACTGAACACCATGCCGGGATTTGCAGGTTCCAGCGCATACTACCTCCGCTATATGGACCCGCACAACGACCAGGCACTCGTCAGCCCCGAGATTGACAACTACTGGCAGAATGTCGACCTCTATGTGGGAGGCACCGAGCATGCCACCGGCCACCTCATCTACTCCCGCTTCTGGAACAAATTCCTCCACGACTATGGCTATTCCTGCAAGGAGGAGCCCTTCCAGAAACTCATCAACCAGGGCATGATACAGGGGCGCAGCAACTTCGTCTACCGCGACAACGTGGCAAGCAAGCAGAAAGGACATCCCGTCTTCGTCAGCTACGGTCTCCACGACAAATACGGCGACGTCACGCCCATCCATGTCGATGTCAACATCGTCAGTGCCGACGTGCTCGACATCAACGCCTTCCGCAACTGGAGGCCAGAATATGCCGAGGCAGAGTTCATCCTCGAAGATGGCAAGTACATCTGTGGCACGGCAGTGGAGAAAATGTCGAAGTCGATGTTCAATGTCGTCAACCCCGACATGATTGTCGAACGCTTCGGAGCCGACACGCTCAGACTCTACGAGATGTTCCTCGGACCGGTGGAGCAGAGCAAGCCCTGGGACACCAACGGCATCGACGGATGCCACCGCTTCCTCAGGAAGTTCTGGGCACTCTTCTATGGCAACGGCAAGGACAGCGAACTGAACGAATTCGACCAGCCAGCCACACCCGAGATGCTCAAGAGCCTCCACAAACTCATCAAGAAGGTCACACAGGACATCGAGAACTTCTCATTCAACACCTCCGTGGCAGCCTTCATGATTGCCGTCAACGAACTCACACAGATGCGCTGCCGCAACGCTGAGATCATGAAGCAGTTGGTCGTGCTCATCGCTCCCTTCGCACCACATATCGCAGAGGAACTGTGGGAAGCACTCGGACAGAAGGGGTCGGTGTGCGATGCACAATGGCCCGTACACGACGAGAAATACCTCGCCGAAAGCCAGATGCAGCTCACCGTATCGTTCAACGGCAAAGCACGTTACCAGATTTTCTTCCCACTCGATGCCGACAACGACACCATCCAGCAGACCGTCCTCGCCGACGAGCGGTCGCAGAAATACATCGCTGGAAAGCAAGTCGTCAAAGTCATCATCGTACCGAAGAAAATCGTCAACGTGGTCATCAAATAACGTGGGCTTCATATCAAGCATATGACAGCCGATAAAAAGAACTTCTACAACGAAGCCAAGGACTATATCTACATCACCCTTGGCTTGTTGCTCTATTCATTTGCATGGACAGCATTCCTCCTGCCTTACGAAATCGTGACAGGAGGAGTGACTGGCATGTCGGCCATCGTATTCTATGCCACCAATGCCAACGGACACGGCATACCCATCACATACACCTACTTCATCCTCAATGCCTTACTGCTCGTCCTGGCACTGAAAATACTCGGATGGAGATTCCTCATGAAAACCATCTATGCCATCTTCGCCCTCTCGGTGATGCTTGGCATAGCACAGGATTTGGTGACCAACGACGATGGCTCCATGATAAAACTACTCGGTGACCAGGACTTCATGTCGCTCATCATCGGATGCTGCATGACAGGAAGTGCACTCGCCATCGTATTCCTCCACAACGGAAGCACCGGCGGTACCGACATCGTAGCGGCTGTGGTCAACAAATTCCACAACATGTCGCTCGGCACCGTGCTCATCTTCGTCGACCTCTTCATCATCGGCTCCAGCTTCCCCACCTTCATCCTCGCACGCGGATACACGGTCACTGAGGCACTCTACAAAATCGTCTTCGGACTATGCACCATGGTGGTCGAGAATTTCATGCTCGACTATGTGATGAATGCCAGGAGGGAGTCGGTGCAGTTTCTCATCTTCTCCAAGAAATGGCAGGAGATAGCCAATGCCATCGCCACCGAGATGAACCACGGCGTCACCTTGCTCGACGGGCACGGATGGTATTCCGGACAGGAATTCAAGGTGCTCTGCATCCTCGCAAGGAAAAGGGAGAGCGTGCTCATGTTCCGACTCATCAAAACCATCGACCCCAACGCTTTCGTCAGCCAAAGCAGCGTCATAGGCGTCTATGGAGAGGGATTTGATGAGATGAAAGTCAAAGTGAAAAAAGTAGAACAAAAAGAAGAACAAATACAAAACGAATGAGAATAGTTTTCGCCACCAACAACGCACACAAACTACAGGAAATCAGACAGATTCTTGGGCAGGACTACGAAGTGCTCTCGCTCTCCGACATCGGCTGCCACGAAGACATACCCGAGACATCCGACACCATCGAAGGCAACGCCCTCCAGAAAGCTCAGTATGTGTTCGACCACTACCACATCCCCTGCTTCGCCGACGACACCGGCCTCGAGGTCGACGCGCTCGGAGGAGAGCCTGGCATCTACTCGGCAAGATATGCCGGCGAAGGACACGACAGCGAGGCTAATATGAGAAAACTACTCGCCAAATTAGGAGAAAATAACAATCGGAAGGCAAGATTCCGCACCTGCATTGCGTTATTGACTATAGACGACGAAGGAACACTGCACCAGCAGTTGTTCGAAGGTATCGTCAACGGCAACATCATACGCGAGAAAAGGGGAGACACGGGATTCGGTTACGACCCCATCTTCGTGCCCGAAGGATACCAGCAGACTTTCGCACAGATGGGACCGGAAGAGAAAAACCGCATCTCACACCGGGCAAGAGCCGTCGCTAAACTCATCAGTCATCTAAAAAACACCTAACACACACTCATCATGAGGAAAGCCATAGTCACCTTGATGACCATCTGCATCGCCATCTGCATCAAGGGCGGACCCATCGGAACGTGGACGAGCTATCTCGCCTACAGCGACATCACAAGCATCGCACCCGCAGGAAAAACCGTCTATGTGCTCTCCTCAAAAGGTCTCTTCGCCTACAACACCGGCGACCACAGCATTCAGACCTTCGACAAGATGAACGCACTGAGCGACTGCAACATCAGCCATATCGCTTGGTGCCAGCAGGCACGAAGACTCATCATCATCTATCAGAACCAGAACATCGACCTGCTCGACGAGAAAGGGCATGCAACCAACATCTCCGCCTTTTACAACAAATCGATGACCGCCGACAAAACGGTCAACGACCTCAAAGTGGTGGGAAAAGACGCTTACGTAGCCACCAATTTCGGCATCCTCAAAATCAATGTCGCACAAGCCGAAATCACCGCTACCTACAACCTCGGAAAAAAGGTCATGGCAACAGCCGTCAGCGACGGGTATATCTATGCCGCATGCGCCGAACAGGGCATCATCAAGGGGAAGACCACCGACAACCTGCTCGACAAGACCAACTGGAGCAATGAGGCTGACTTCAACGCCACACACCTCTTCGCCTTCGACGGAAAACTGTTCGCCGCAACCGATGGCTTCATCTACCGCCGCGACAACGGCACCTGGCAGATGGCCTACAACATACACTACACCTTCTGCAACCTCAACGGCAACAAACTCGTCTTCGGACACAACGAAGGCCTGTGCATCTTCAACAACGCCGGCGACCCCGTCATCATCAACGCCGGCATAAGCCACCTCAAGGCGTTCGCATACGACAGCACCAACAACTGCTACTGGAGCAACCAGAGCGACGACAAACTCTACTCGCTCACGCTCGACGGCAAGGAAATCGTCGCCGGCACCACCGATCTTGCACCCGACGGACCGAAATACAACTATTTCGGTTTCATGCGCTATGCCAACAACCGCCTCTATTCTTGTGGCGGTGGCTACGATTCCTTCGCCGAACTCTTCAGGGAGGCCATCGTGCAGAACTACAGCAACGACAAATGGACCATCTACGAAGACCAACTGCAGGAGCAGGTGGGCAACCTCTTCCAAGACTTCACCTGTCTCGACTACGACCCCAAGAACCCCGAACATGTCTTCGTCGGTGGACGTGCAGGCATCTATGAGTACCTCAACGGAAAATTTGTCAATTTCTACAACTGCGAAAACAGTCCGCTGATGTATGCCACACCCGACAACAGCCCCAACTACATCCTCGTACTCGGACTGAAATTCGACAAGAAAGGCAGTCTCTGGTGCCTCAACAGCTTCGCCGAGAAAGCCTCCATTCTCGAACTGAAAACCGACGGCACATGGGAAGAGCACCATAAAGAGATACTCATGGACGACAACGGCAGGAGCCTGCCCAACATGAAGTGCATGATACTCGACAGCCGCGGACTCTTCTGGTTTGTCAACAACCACTGGTCGGTGCCCTCGTTCTACTGCTTCGATCCCACCAACGATGCCATGAACCACTATGTATCGATGGTCAACGAGGATGGTGCCACGCTCACGCTCACCGGCGTAAGATGCATCGCCGAAGACAAGAAGGGAAACATGTGGATGGGCACCAACATCGGACCTCTCATGCTGCCCGCCGAAGACATCTCAAAAGGCTCTAACGTCGTGCTCCAACAAGTCAAAGTGCCCAGAAACGACGGAACCAATTTTGCCGACTACCTACTCAGCGGGGTCGACATCACGTGCATCGCCATCGACGGAGGAAACCGGAAATGGTTCGGAACCAACGGCAACGGCGCCTATCTCATCAGCGACGACAACATGACGCAGGTGCAGCACTTCCTCGCCGACAACAGCATGCTGCTCTCCAACAACATCGAGTCCATCACCATCAACGACGCCACGGGCGAGGTGTTCTTCGGCACCGACAATGGACTGTGCTCCTATATGAGCGACGCCACAGCCACCAATGAGACGATGGACACCGACAATGTGTATGCCTATCCCAACCCCGTCAGACCCGACTACACCGGACTCATCACCGTCACCGGACTGTCGATGAATGCCGACGTGAAAATCGTCAATGCCAACGGCACGCTCATCGCCGAGGGTGTGAGCAATGGCGGCACATTCACCTGGGACGGCTGCGACACCGATGGAAAACGCGTGGCATCGGGTGTATACATGGTGATGACCGCCACCAGTGAGGGCAGCAAAGGCACCGTCTGCAAAATAGCCATCGTCAACTAAACGACAACGACGCATGAGAACAGCCGAGCGCGAAGAGTGGGTAGACAGGGTGCGCGGCATATGCATGCTGGCCATCCTGCTTTTCCACACCGAAAACTACTACAACGGCGTGGAAATCCTACCATACGCACTCTATGTCGACAATGTCCTCATCGCTTTCTTCTTCATCTCAGGCTATCTCTTCCACAGCGGAAAACGGCCTTTCTCCTTTCTTGCGAAAATACGCTCCATCTTCCGCTCCATCATCCTCCCCTACTTCATCTTCACCACCCTCATCGCTGTGCCCAAGACCTTCGCCCACAGCGACACCACTATGACGGAAGTCATACACGGCATCCTCACCGGACATGCCTCATGGTTCGTGGCGGCTCTGGCAGTGGCCGAAATCCTCTTCGCCTTGATGATGGTGCTCTGCAAACAGCGGCTGAACCGTCTTGCCATCGTCTCATCCATCCTGTTTCTCCTCGTGGCGATGGCCTATCATCTCATCGACAACGACTTGCTCGAACAATACAACTACTGGTGCCACCATAATGCCATGCTGATGATGCCCTTCCTTGTCATGGGATATGCCTACAGACATCACACCCAGTGGCAACTATGGTTCAACCGACGGCGAACAATTCTCTTCTTCGTCTATTTTTTCGCCATCATCAAGGGCATCGTCCATGCCGAGCACATGACTCTGACCATGCAGCCCATCCATGTGTCTTCGTTTTTCCTCCTCATCGCCGATGGCTTGGCAGGCACCGTGCTGCTCATCGCCTTCTGCCGCTGGATGCGCTCATCACGACTCATACAATACGTCGGGCGCCACTCCATCATCTATTATTTCATCTGCGGTGGTGTGCCCTTCGTCGTCACACAGGCTCTCACGCGAGCAGGTTTGCCCTACAACGGCAAATATCCTCTCATCATCCTCGCTTTCATATTTGTCGTGCTCATCGCCACAGCCATCACCTACATCATCATCAGTTTTCCACAAAAAGTGTGGAAAACTCGTGGATAACCCTGTGGATTAGTTTTCATAAATCCACACTTATCCCTACCCTACCCTATTACCATCATCAACCGTGGAAAACCGATGATTTATTCCTCCACTTTTCCATGCTTTTTCCAACCTGAGACAAACACAGCAGTTTTACACACTCACTTTTCCACTATACTAAAAAAATAGGGATAACTCTGTAAATCATTTTATATCATCCATTTATTATCCACAATCACAAGAGTATAACTGTTCAAAACATAACAAAACCACCATTTTCTCGTTTTTTGACTACTTATCCACATATCCACAGTCTATCATCATCCCTCATTTTATTTTTTTTCAATTTAAAAAGAAATAAAACATAAATGATGGAAGACGGAAAATTTGGGTAAACCTCATTGCCTTTCCACTCAAAAAAACTTCCTCACTCTTTTTATTATCAATGGAAAAATGATTACCTTTGCATAATCATGGTTGATGTTAAATAGTAACAGATAATTTTGATTACCTATACAAACACACCCTACTTAATAGATTATAGAAAATGGCAAAGAAAAAGAAGAATAAGAAAAATCAAGCCCAGGAGCCTTTCTCACCCAAGAAATACATCAAGGAGCGGGTGCGGTCGCTCACCATAGGCGATTGTTACAAGCCTGCTGACTTTGACAAGAATGGTGAGGGAATTTTTGTCATCTCACGAAAGCATACTGGTGGAAAAGTCAGTTTCGCCTGCTTTCTGGTCGACAAATGGTGCACAGGCGTGAAAGACACCTATTGCAAACTCCGCATGGAAGAGACAGATTATGAGGAATATTTAGAGCGGTTTGCTGTGCATTGTGTGCCCTGCACTTACGAGGAGGCACACAACTGGATTTATGGTGCCATAGAATTTGCCAAGGGTGCCGGCATTCCTCCCCACAAGGATTTCATGTATACCAAATATTTTCTTGAGGAAGATACCGACGACATCCCCCTCATCGAGTATGAATACGGCTATAATGGCAAATATCATTTGGTTTGCCAGACACAGCTTGAAGCCAGTTATTATTTGTCGTTCATGAAGAAAAACCTCTCTGAAGATGAATATTATTACACCTTTGGCATGGATGAATATGATGATGACTTTGACTTTGATGAGAGTGATGATGAGAGTGATGACGATGACTTCGACGATTACGACGAAGTAGAAGAAGAAGTAGAAGAAGAGGCAGAAGACGAGGAGGACAAAAAGTAGGATGCTGGGTATTACCATCGTTCAGTATGTTTCGATGCCTATGCTATACAGAAAGCAATAATTTAATCAAATAATGAAAATAGAGACAAATATCATCAATGCGGTGGCTGTGGCCATCAAGGAGTTATACGGACAGGAAGTTCCTGCCAAAATGATTCAGCTTCAGAAGACGAGAAGTGAGTTTGAGGGCAATCTCACCCTCGTGGTGTTTCCCTTTGTCAGAATGTCGAAGAAGAAGCCGGAGGACACTGCTGCAGAGATAGGAGAATATCTGGTGAAGCATACCGACAGCGTGGCTTCGTTTAACGTGGTGAAAGGTTTCCTCAACCTCCTTATTTCGCCTGCAGCATGGATAGGACTGCTCAACGCCATCCATGCCGACCCCAACTATGGTGAGCGCCGTGCAGGCGACGATGCACCGCTGGTGATGGTGGAGTATTCCTCGCCCAACACCAACAAACCTTTGCATCTGGGTCATGTGCGCAACAACCTGCTCGGTTGGTCGCTCGCTCAAATCATGGCCGCCAATGGATGGAAAGTGGTGAAAACCAATATCGTCAACGACCGTGGCATCCATATCTGCAAGTCGATGCTCGCATGGCAGAAATGGGGCAACGGCGAGACACCGCAGTCGAGTGGAAAGAAGGGCGACCACCTCATCGGCGACTATTACGTGGCTTTCGACAAGCACTACCGCGAGCAGGTGAAGGCAATCACTGAGAAACTGATGGCAGAGGGTGTCGATGCCGAAACCGCCGAGAAAAGGGCTAAAGACGAGGCACCGCTCATCCGTGAGGCGCATGAGATGCTCGTGCGATGGGAGCAGGGCGACCCCGAGGTAAGGGCACTCTGGAAGATGATGAACGAATGGGTCTATGCCGGTTTCGACGAGACCTACCGTGCACTGGGCGTGGCTTTCGACAAAATCTATTACGAGTCGGAAACCTATCTCGTCGGTAAGTCGACCGTGGAGAAAGGACTTGAGCAGGGGCTCTTCTTCCGCAAGGAAGACGGCAGCGTGTGGGCCGACCTCACCGCCGACGGCCTTGACCAGAAACTGCTACTGCGTTCGGACGGCACCTCGGTCTATATGACACAGGACATCGGCACCGCCGACATGCGTTTCCGCGACTACCCCATCGACAAGATGATTTATGTGGTGGGCAACGAGCAGAACT
>CAMHEL010000159.1 GCA_946184125.1 uncultured Prevotellaceae bacterium | reverse complement strand
CTTCTTCCTCATGCCCGACCTCAACCGCTACCCGATGGTGCGCCACAGCTACATCATTGAGTTGAAGTATCTCAAAATGGACGCCACGGAGGTCGATGCACAACGTCAATGGTCGGAGGCCGTGGAGCAAATCCGCGGATACGCCTCTGGGAAGCGTGTGCAAAAACTCATCCGCGACACCCAGCTCCACCTCATCGTCATGCAAGTGAAAGGCTCCGAGACGCTGAGAATAGAAAACGTCGGGGTCGATAACAATTAAATGATTATTTGAAATCATCCATTAAGCAAGAACAGAAAAATGAGATATCAAACCCATACCCTCAGTTGCGGACTGCGCGTGATACACCTTCACTGTGCATCGCCGGTGGTCTATTGCGGCTATGCCGTCGACGCCGGCTCACGCGATGAGTCACCCGACGAAGAGGGTCTGGCCCATTTCTGCGAGCACCTCACCTTCAAAGGGACGGAGCGCCGACGCTCCTGGCATGTGCTCAACTGCCTTGAGCGTGTAGGCGGCGACCTCAACGCCTTCACCAACAAGGAGGACACCGTGTTTCATGCCGCCATCCTGCGCGAGCATCTGCCGAGGGCCGTTGACCTCCTCACCGACATCGTGCTCCACAGCACCTACCCCCAGGCTGAAATCGACCGCGAGGTGAGCGTCATCGCCGATGAGATAGAGAGTTACAACGACACTCCCTCCGAACTGATTTACGACGAGTTCGACAGCCTGCTCTTCGGCAGCCACCCCCTGGGGCACAACATTCTCGGCACCGCCGACCGCCTGCGCCAGATGACCACCGCCGACGCACGCCGCTTCACCAGCCGCTACTACCGCCCGTCGAACATGGTGTTCTTCTCGTCGGGCGACATCCCCTTCGGCCGGCTCATCACCCTGCTCGAGCGCGCCACCAGCGACCAAGAAGCCGGCACACCACAAGTCAACGACCTCAGCCCCGCCGACCCACTTCTGCCACCACCACCAACAGGCATCACCGAGCGGACCGTGGGCTCACACCAGGCACATGTCATGCTGGGATGCAGGGCATTCAGCATACACAGTCCAGAGCGCATCACCCTCTACCTGCTCAACAACCTCCTTGGAGGCCCTGGGATGAACGCACGGCTCAACATCGCTCTGCGCGAGCGGAGAGGACTGGTGTATACCGTGGAGAGCTCCATGGCCTCCTACAGCGACACGGGAGCGTGGAGCGTCTATTTCGGCTGCGACCACCATCATGTGAACCAGTGTCTACGACTCGTGAGAAACCAGCTCGCACAACTCATCCATCAGCCACTCACCGACAGCCAGACGACTGCCGCGAAAAAACAGCTCAAGGGGCAAATAGGCATCGCCTGCGACGCACGCGAGAGCTTTACTCTCGGCTTCGCCAAGAGCTTCCTGCATTACGGCTGGGAGCGCAATGTGGAACGGCTCTATGAAGCCATCGATGCCGTCACCCCCAACGACCTACAGCAAGTGGCCTCGCAACTGTTCGACGAGAGCCACACCGCTACACTCATCTTTAAATAAGACTCTGATTATCAACTATTTCACATCTATCTCACCACAGAAAAAACTTATTATGAAGCCATTATCCAAGAAAATGCTCATCTCTGTGCTGCTGATGCTGCTCGCCGGAATGGCCGCAGCACAGAACACAGTCTATATGGTCAGCGGTGTGGTGCGCGACGACAATACCGGCAAACGACTCAATGCCGCCACCATCACCAACCCCGACAGCCACGAAGCCACCGTGACCAACGAGGACGGCTTTTTCACGCTGAAGACCAAACAAAAACCCTCGGTGCTACTCGTCTCATGCCTCGGTTACAACACGGTGACCGCTGTGCTCCCCGACGACCTCGACCGCCCCTTGCGCATACGGCTCAAGCCTGGGGTCATCACGCTCAACGAAATCATCGTCTCGACCATGGACCCCGAGGAAATCGTCATGTCGGCCATCGACAAGATACACCACAACTACAGCCACGACAATGAACTGCTCAGGTGCTTTTACCGCGAGACGACCCAGAAAGGCAAGCGGTACATCTTCGTGGCAGAGGCCGTCACACACCTCTATAAAGCCGGATACAACCGCCTCACAGGCATCGACCGCGTGGCCATAGAAAAAGGACGGCGACTGGTGAGCACAAGGGCTAACGACACCCTCGGAGCGAAAATCCAAGGCGGACCCACACTGCCCATCGGCCTCGACCTGATGAAAAAAAGGGACATCCTGCTCGAGCGCTCCGAACTGGCCCACTACCATCTACGCATCGGCATACCTGAAGTCATCGACGGGCGGCCGCAAATCGTCATCTCATTCGAACCCGCAGAGATAACAGACCATGTGCTCTACCACGGACGCATGCTCATCGACCGGGAAACGCTGTCGTTCACACGCATAGAGATGTCGCTCGACATGAGCGACGAGATACGAGCCACAGAGTGCATCCTGAGGCACAAGCCCGCAGGAGTGCGCTTCAAGCCACGGGAACTCACCACCACCATCGACTACCGCTACGACGGCCACGTCAGCAGGCTACATTACCTCCACAGCGACGTGAGGTTCTACTGCGAGTGGCGGAAACGACTCTTCGCCGCGCCCTATCATGTGACAGCCGAAATGGTGGTCACCGATGTGCTCTCTACCGACGCCCAGCCCATCAGCGGAAGGTCGTCTTTCGGCTACGGCGACTATTTCTACGACAAGGTGCAGGCGTTCAACGACCCTGACTTCTGGCGCGACTATATCATCATCGAGCCCACTGAGTCGCTGGAACATGCCATCGGAAAACTCTCGAAGAAAAGGAAGGAAAAAGATTGAAAATTTGTCTGGCGTCTAAAGACTTTTTGGGGAGTTTGGGAGTTATCTGAGGGAGTTTAGAAGTTATCTGAGGGAGTTTAGGAGTTTCGTAGTTTAGGAGTTTAGACGTATGCTTTGCGGGTTTCGGGCCGACTAACGCCTAAAGTCTAATCAGGAGTTTAAGAGGTTCTTGAGGGAGTTTAGGAGTTTCGTAGTTTAGGAGTTTAGACATTAGCACTGAAGGTTTCGGGCCGACTAACGCCTAAAGCCTAAAGTCTAATCATAACTCTCAACTCTCAACTCTAACTAACGTCTAAGGTCTAAGGTCTAGCGTCTAAAGCCTAAAGTCTAGCGTCTAAAGTCTAACGTCTAGCGCCTAAAGTCTAAAGTCTAGCGCCTAAAGTCTAACGTCTAGCGCCTAAAGTCTAACGCCTAAAGTCCAATTAAAGTTGAGAAGAAGACGCAAAAATTAGCGTATAAATTTTAAAGTGCGCTCGGTTTGTATTATCTTTGCACCCTAAAAGCCAAAAGTCAATATGCGAAAAGTTATCGGAATAGGAGAAACAGTGCTCGATATCATCTTCAAAAACGAGCAGCCCATCGGTGCCGTCCCAGGCGGCTCCGTCTTCAATGGCATCATCTCACTCGGCCGCTCAGGCATCAATGCCTCGTTCATCAGCGAGGCTGGCAACGACCGGGTGGGGAAAAACATCATAAAGTTCCTCAGGGACAACAACGTCAATGCCGACGAGATACATGTCTACCCGGAGAGCAAGTCGCCCATCTCACTCGCCTTTCTCGACCAGAACAACGACGCTGAGTATCTCTTCTATAAAGACCACAGCCACGACCAACTGGAGTTCGTCTGCCCGGAGGTGAACCCCGACGACATCGTCATGTTCGGCTCCTACTATGCCGTCAACCCCGTCATCAGGCCGCAGGTGCTCGGATTCCTCGACTATGCACGCAACCACGGCGCCATACTCTACTATGACGTCAACTTCAGACCCTCACACAAGAACGACGTGATGAAAATCACACCCAACCTCCTCGAAAACCTCGAGTATGCCGACTTCGTGAGGGGCAGCGTCGATGACTTCAGGGTGCTATACAACAAAGAGGATCCCGACAAAATATACAATGCCGAAATCTCGTTCTACTGCAAGAACTTCATCTGCACCAACGGCACAAAAAACGTGGAGCTGAGGGCAACCAGGGGCATCAAGAAAAGCTTCCCCATCATACAGACCAACACGGTGAGCACCATCGGCGCAGGCGACAACTTCAACGCTGGGTTCATCTATGGACTCATGCGATACGGCATCACACGCGAAGCCCTCGACAGAGGCATCCCCGCACGCATCTGGGACAAAATCATCCACTGGGCACAGATGTTCTCGGCCAACTGCTGCCAGAGCATCAGCAACTCCATCTCGCCCGAGTTCGGAGCAGAAATGGCGCAGGACGCCAAAAACGAGCGCGACACCTATCTGGAGTGGTAACTCCAGCAGCATCACCGCCACAACGGCAGATTTCATTTCATCCACAACCAACCCTTCAACCACTATGACAGAAATAACCAGCCACATCTACTATGTTGGCGTCAACGACCGCAACAAGAACCTTTTCGAGGGACTATGGCCCCTTCCCAACGGTGTTTCCTACAACTCCTACCTCATCGTCGACGAGAAAGTGTGCCTCATCGACACCGTCGAGGTCGACTTCTTCACCCAGTTCCTGGAAAACATACGCGAGGTCATCGGAGAGCGACCCATCGACTACCTTGTGGTCAACCACATGGAGCCCGACCACAGCGGGTCGGTTGCACTGATCAGGAAATACTACCCCGAGGTGAAGGTGGTGGGCAACAAGAAAACCTTCGGCATGCTCAGCGGCTTCTACAGCGTCAACGGAGGCGAGGTGGAAGTGAAAAACGGCGACACACTCGCACTCGGAGAGCATCAGCTCACCTTCGTACTCACACCCATGGTGCACTGGCCGGAAACCATGGTGACACTCGACACCTCGTGCAACGTGCTCTTCTCGGGCGACGCCTTCGGCTGCTTCGGAGCTCTCAACGGCGGACTCATCGACAGCGACATCTGCTGCGACACCTTCTGGCTCGAGATGGTAAGATACTATGCCAACATCGTGGGAAAATACGGGACACCGGTGCAGAACGCACTCAAGAAACTCGCCGGGGTGAAGCTCGACTACATCTGCGCCACCCACGGACCCGTGTGGCATGAGCACATCGAGCGGGTCATAGGCATCTACGACCGGCTCAGCCGATACGAGAGCGAAGAGGGCATCGTCATCTGCTATGGCACCATGTATGGCAACACCGAGCGGATGGCTGAGATCATTGCCGCCGCAGCCAGCAAGGCCGGCATCAAGAACATCGTGGTATACAACGTGTCGAAAACCCACCACTCCTACATCCTCAGAGACATCTTCAGATACAAGGGACTCATCGTGGGGGCACCCACCTACAACACCTGCCTCTATCACGAGATGGACGTGCTGCTCTCCGAGGTGGCTCACAAAGACATGAAGAACCGACTCTTCGGATGGTTCGGAAGCTATGGATGGGCCAGCAAGGCCGTGGCAAAAATCAAGGAGTGGAACGACACCGCGCTGCACTTCGAGCCGGTGGGCGAGCCCGTGGAGATGAAACAGGCCGTCGACGCCGACACAAGAGCACGCTGCGAGGCTTTGGGCAAGGCTATGGCCGAAAGACTCATCGCCGAGCGCAACAACTGACAGGACACACTGCGGGTGTGTTCTGACATCGCTACGGCATAACCGACAAAAACCGCCTCCAACCAACCATCCAATCCCCAAGGCATGAGACCCACAGACCTGCAGTCGAAAGTGATTGCTTTTCTAAGATTCCCGCTCATCGTACTGGTGCTGTTCAGCCACTGCAACTACACCACGATGGGCGGGGAATGGGCCTCCCTACCCTACGCCAGCAAGTTCATCGACGTCTTCTCGCAGCGCATCGCACCCATCGCCAACCCCTTCTTCTTCTTCATCTCGGGGTATCTCTTCTTCAAGACAGGACTTTTCTCGGCCGACGTCTATATCAAGAAACTCATCCGCCGCTTCCAGTCGCTGCTGGTGCCTTATGTCCTCTGGAATTTCCTCTACCTCCTCCTGGCCATCATCATCGGCCTGTTCACCAGCAAAGTGCCTATCCTGCAGGTCGCCATCGACAAGATGACGTTCATCGACGGACTAAAGTCTTTCTGGAACATCGCGCTCATCGACGACGGCAGCAGCATCACAGGACCCATCGCCGTGCAGTTCTGGTTCATACGCGACCTCATGGTGGCCATGGTCTTCTCGCCCGTCATCTATTTGGCCATCAAGGGCTTCATCTTCCTCTCCGGGCGACGGCCCCTGGTGCGCTACCTCCTCTTCGCTGCCGTCATCTTCGCTTTCGGCTACTGGCCCGACGTGGTGGGCTTCAACCCCGATTGCTGGCTCTTCTTCGCCTATGGTGCCTATTATGGCATACGCCGCAAGGAGTTCATCGTGGCCATGCTGCCCTATGCCCTGCCAGCCTTCATCCTCCTGCTTGCAGTTATCGGCATCGAGCACTGGGCACCCTGCGAGTTCATCTACCGCATGGAGTATGTGGTGGGACTTGTCTTCGGCATGTCGCTCACCACCATGATGGTCAGAGCCGGCACATGGTATGTGAACATGACGCTGTCGAACGGCGCATTCTTCATCTTTGCCTACCATTACCTCGTGCTCGGCTTCGTGGTGCAGCTCTTCAGCAGCGGCATGATTGTGCCCCACACCTGGTGGCTCGCAATGCTCATCTACATCCTCTCTGTGGCACTTGTCGTGGCACTCGGCCTGGTGTTCTACTGGCTGATGCGCACCCGTATGCCATTCACCACCTATATCCTGATGGGCGGGAGAAGATGACAGGTTTGGAGGCGTTAGACGTTAGTTAGAGTTGAGAGTTGAGAGTTAAGAGTTGAGAGTTATGATTAGACTTTAGACCTTAGACTTTAGACTCTAGACTTTAGGCGCTTGTTAGGAATTAGGAATTAGGAATGCCGTTTCTTAAGTTTCAGCTCTTCCTGTTTTCGTTTTCCGTATGCTGCGGTTTCACCGCAGCAAACAGCCATGAGCCCGCAAAGCATACGTCTAAACTCCTAAACTACTAAACTCCTAAACTCCCTCAAGAAACTCCTAAACTCCTGATTAGACTTTAGATAAAACCTCAATTCTCAAACCTCAATTCTCAAACCTCAAATAAAGTATGCTCTCGTTGCCTTGGTTCATCAGCAGGTCGAGAATGCTGAGGTTGGGCAGGAAACCATTCTTTCGCTCAAATACCTGATAATAGCGCCGGGGCGTGAAACCGACATCCACCTCAGGGTGCTTCGGGCGGATGGCCGTGCGGAAGTCATCGGCCAAACTGGGCTGGTCGGTCACCAAGGGAATAGTGAACGTGGGGTCTATCAGCTCACACATCTTCCGCATGATGCACTCATTGAAGTCGGCGAGAAAGGTCCAACGGCGCTCGAAAAACGGTGCCAGGTCGTCGGCATAAAACTCAAAAAAGGGCGACTCGCCATAGGCGCTGCGAAGCGCGTTCCAGTGAAGACGGCGCCACTCGCCATGGTCGCTCACACGGATGTCGCGCACCGGCAAACGGCCACTGCCGTGCTCAATGGGCACGGTGAGCGACAGACAGCCGTGGGATGCCGCAATGACACAGCGGTTGCGGTAGGTCTGCTTCAGAAAAGGCTCGGCGGTGTCTATCCACACCCGCTGGTAGCGGAACAGCTTCTGATACCACTGCACAGGACCGAAATAGGTGGTCGATAGCCAGACGGAATGAAAATCGGGAGACATGATGCACATCGTTGTTTCGGCAAAATTAACGATAAATATTCTACCTGGGAAATTTTTTCGGGAAATAATTGGAAGTGTGAAAAAATAATACTACCTTTGCCCTCGCAAAAATTGGAAAGCGATACAGGATTTTGAATTCCGACAAAGAACAATGTCGGAATTCATCATTTTTTTGCATCAAAACATGGATTAACTTTAAAAAAAGAATACCATTATGACCTACATGTCGAAAGAAGGCTATGAGAAAATGATAGCCGAACTGCAGAGGCTGGAGTCGATAGAGCGCCCCAAAGCTTCTGCCGCCATCGCCGAGGCACGCGACAAGGGCGACCTAAGCGAAAACTCTGAGTATGAGGCCGCTAAAGAGGCCCAGGCACACCTCGAGGACAAAATCAACCAAATGAAAATGGCCATCGCTGAGGCCAAAATCATCGACACCTCACGACTCAGCGCCGAATCGGTGCAGATACTCTCCACCGTGGTGATGACCAACCTCACCACCAACACCACAATGACCTATACCATCGTCAGCGAGAACGAGGCCAACCTGAGGGAGGGAAAAATCTCCATCAAGACACCCATCGCACAGGGACTGCTCAACAAAAAGGTGGGCGACGAGGTAGACATCACCATACCACGTGGCACCATACGGCTCCGCATCGACAAAATAACAATCGATTAACAACGTCGCATTTACCTACCCTAATCTATCAACCATCATGACCATCTTCTCAAAAATCGCAGCTGGCGAAATACCCAGCTACAAATGTGCCGAAAGCGACAAATTCTACGCTTTCCTCGACATCAACCCGTTAGTGAAAGGACATACACTTGTCATACCAAGGCGCGAGGTGGACTATTTCTTCGACCTCGACGATGATGAAATAGCCGAGATGCAGGTCTTCGCCAAGCGCGTGGCTCAGGCCATCAAGAAAGCCTGCCCCTGTGTCAAGGTGGGGCAGGCTGTGCTGGGGCTTGAAGTACCCCACGCTCATATCCATCTCATTCCCATGCAGAGTGAGCGCGATATGCTCTTCTCCAACGAGAAACTCAAGCTCTCAGGCGAGGAGATGGAGCAAATCGCAGCACGCATCCGCGAGGAGTTCAAATAAACTTCTCGCCCAGCTTCACCTGCACCTCGTTGAGGAACTTCCTAATCTGTGCTGATGTGTCGCCTTTCTTGCAGACCATCAGCACATTTTCGTTCTCCACCACGATATAGCCCTCGAGACCGCTCATCACACCCAGATGACCCTTGGGCAGCTTGATGATGTTGTCGCGGCAGTTGTCCATCATCACCTCGCTGTCGAGCACCACGTTGTCGCCCTCGTAGCGCTGCTCCGCCTCGTAGATGGAATGCCAGGTGCCTAAGTCGGCCCAGCCGAAGTCGCACAGCATCACGAAAGCGGTGTCGGCATGCTCGAGCACGCCATAGTCTATCGACAGGTTGGGGAACAGCGAGAAATAGTCCCACACAAGCGATGCCTCGCCGGCGAGCGACGTGGGCGAGAGGCCGTCGGTCTCTATCTGGCGGAACGGGGCGGGCATGATCAACTTGCAGTGAGCCAGAAGGTGGCGCGCGTTGGAGACGAAGATGCCTGTGTTCCACAAGAACTCACCACTATCGACAAAAAGGCGGGCGAAGTCGCGCTCGGGCTTCTCGGTGAACGACTTGACGGTGAACATCCCTTCGCCGCAGTTGTCGCCCATCTGCACGTAACCGTAGCCGGGCTCGGGACGGGAGGGGCGGATGCCCATGGCGATGATGCCGTCGTGTGTCGAGACGAAATTCAATGCAGACTTCACATTGCGCTCAAAGGCATCCACGCCAATCACGGCCTGGTCGGAAGGGGTGATGATGACGCTGGCCTCGGGACAGCGCTCGAGGATGCGGTAACAGCCCCATGCCACGCTCGGAGCCGTGTTGCGGTTGACCGGCTCGCCAATGAAATTCTCGGGAGGGAGCATGGGGAGCTGGGCACGGGCTGTGGGTTCGAAGTCATCATTGGTTGTCACGAAGATGTTCTCGCTCGGGATGATGCGGGCGAAGCGGTCGTAGGTCTGCTGAAGTTGGGTGCGGCCAGTGCCGAAAAGGTCGATGAACTGCTTGGGGTGCTCTGCCCTGCTGCACGGCCACAGGCGGCGGCCACGGCCGCCGGCCAGTATCACACAGAAATTTCTGCTATCTTTTTCCATAGTATGGTTTTGTACTGAAGTTTTTTTATAAATGAGAGGGCATGCCCCCTCTTATCATCAACGAGAAAAACAAGTTTTTAGTGTTTTATTGACTAAAAATTTGTATTTTCAGAAAATATATGTAACTTTGCACCCACAAAAAGCCCAGATGGCGGAATCGGTAGACGCGCTGGTCTCAAACACCAGTGGGGCAACCCGTGCCGGTTCGACCCCGGCTCTGGGTACTTAGAACACCTTGTAAGTCGTTGATTTACAAGGTGTTTTCTTTTTCTGGGGTGTTAAAAAGGTGTTAATTTTGAACGTATAACAGAAAGTTGGTCAAAGAAACGAAAAGAGGGAAGATGAAATGTTAAAGAAACGTAGTACATCACCCATTTCTTTCCTTTTCTCACTGAATTTGATTTGACTATCTTTGCACCGCAAATAGCAGTTAAGTCATAGTATGAATGCTAATATCGCTCATCGGGTACCGTCTGTAGCAGTGTTCGGGTACCGCTGCTAA
>CAMHEL010000158.1 GCA_946184125.1 uncultured Prevotellaceae bacterium | reverse complement strand
AATTGAAAAAACTGCGTTTTTTATTTTGAATTCCACTCGACTTGCACTATCTTTGGATAAGATAGGCTGCGTCTCGGGAATCAAAATTGAAAAAACTGCGTTTTTTATTTTGAATTCCACTCGACTTGCACTATCTTTGCACTCTGTCTTCGGATTTTATCCGTTGACGGACATCGAGGAGAGTTGTTTAGCATCACTTGTCAGAGAATCTGCAAAATTCAAGTAACAAATGTGAAAGGCTGAAGACTGCTTCTCCCATGGAGTCTATTGGTGAACCATTCCCCCAGAAAGGTGGGAATGGGTATCATGCATATAGTCATGGGTGTGAGTTGGTTTCATTCTTTTTGTTACGGGTATTGCAGAACCTTCTGACGGAGAACGAACGAAGGCTCACACCTCCTTTTGTGGATGTTTGAGTGTTAACCGGAAATATGTCAAAAAACAAACAATACGTACTAAAAATCAATAGCTTATGAAAGTATCAACACACCTACTATTTATGATGCTCATGGCCATCTTCCCCTTCAAGGCAGGAGCAGAAACCGTGATTCAGGACTGGGGTGCGGAAGGCACCCGCTGGCCGTTGAAATACTCCACTACCGACCCTGGAGACGGCTGGGAGACGATAGCCTACAGCAAAGTCACCTCGCCATTCCAAACGGTAAGCAAGGGAGGCCCCATCGCTACCTCTGCAGACCCCTCTGGAAATACCGACTTCACACCCGACGGTTGGCTGGGATGGTCGAGCGGAACATATTTCTCCCTTTCCGGAGCACGGGCGTATGATGCCATCTGGCTTTACTCGAAATTCAGCGTACCGACAATCAGCACCACAGGTCAATACATCATCGACCTCAGCTATGACGAGGATGTGGAGGTCTATCTCAATGGCAACCCAGTCAATGGGGATGAAAATGGAATTATGGTGCTGGAGAATGTGAAAAGTGCCAACACCCTCGCCGTGAAGGTCATCAACGACAACCAGGATTTCATCTATTTCGACTACCGCATTGTCCTCAAGAACTACGACTGGTACAGCCAGGATGACGGCTACTTCAAAATGAAGGCCACCCGAAATACACCTGCCATAAACAATGGAAAAGAGTGGTATGAGGTGGGCTACAACGATGGTGGAATGGAATGGGTGGATGTCGCAGGACCTTTCGACCGTAATTTCATCGACGAGGGGGGCAGTCTCTGTCTCCGTGGCTATGCCAACATCGACAAGAGCACACTGCCTTTCATGGTCAAAATGGACATCAATGTCGATGACGAAGGACAGGTGTGGCTTAATGGCCATTACTTAGGTTCCAATCAGGATGTTGGCAGTTTTAACCACACATTTTTCATTCCTGACACCTATTTCGTTGACGGTGACAACCTCCTTGCCATTTATTTCTCTGATGCCACTGGTGGCGACGCCTACCTCAATTTCAGTTTCTCGGATGCCGATGAACCGGAAATTGACTACACCGATGAGAATGGGCTCAACTATCATGGCGTGAGAAACGACAATGGCTTGTACGAGTTCACTGTCACGGGCTATGAGGGTAGCTCTACCAGCGTTTCCATCCCCGACAACATACGCAGTCATCCTGTAGTTGGGATTGACGAGAGTGCTTTCTGCGGCCACATTTTGAGTAGCATCTCGGTGGCCTCCGGTCTTCCCTACACCTCGCCCGGCAACCAGTACTTGCTCGACGGCAATGGCACGCTTATCGCCGCCACCGATGGCTGCACAATTCCCGTCTCCGTGACCGACATTGCCCACCATGCCTTCTGCAGCACATCGGAAGTTACCATGAGTGGTACAACACCTCCCACCTGGAACTATGATGAGGGCATTGGCTGCGACCTCTCGCACCTCACCATCAAAGTGTCTGGCACCATCGATGATTTCTATGCTTATCAGGATGCATGGCCTTGGGCGGCGATGTGCTTGTTGAGGCAAGGTGCCTTCAACATAGTGGAGGTGACTGTCAGCGCCCAGTCCAGCACATCCGCCCTTCACGACTCTGTGGGCGAGGACAACCTGCAGTTTGTCACCGACCTCACGCTTCACGGCACCATCAACAGCTACGACATCATGATTATGCGCAACAAGATGATTCGCCTGCAGAATCTCGACCTTTCCGATGTGTCTATCGTCTATAACCCTTACGAGTATTACACGGGCTATTGCTCAGAGGACGACCAGCTCACTGGAAAAGCGTTTGCCGAGCTGGAGCGGTTGCAGACCATCAAACTCCCGAGAACCCTCCGCGGAATAGACGCTGATGCCTTTGCCAACAGTCCTAACATTCGCGAAGTGGTCATGCAGGAGGGACTTCAATACATCTCGCGAGCCTTCTCAGGCACAGCCATCGAGGAAATCACCATTCCTTATTCTGTGATAAGTGTTGAACCTGATGCATTCAGGGAAACTGCACTTCGCAAGGTGACCTTCGCCCCACAGCCCGAAGGTGTGGAGGAAAAAGAGAAAGGGACATCCATAGGCTACTGTGCATTTTATGGTTGTGTCAATCTTGAAGAGGTGACGATGAGTGAGGGAATTGTTCACATCGGCAACCAGGCGTTCTCCTATTGTGACAATCTTTCGGAAATCACCATTCCCTATTCTGTCGAGCATGTGGAGAGAGCATTCTCTGAATGGCGTGGTATCCAAAACTTACGAAAAGTGACCTTTGCAGCGAAGCCCGACGGTGTGGAACCTAAGGAAGCGCCTACGACATTTGCGGAATCACTATTTAGTAACAGCCCCAACCTCCAGGAGGTGAATTTCTTGGGCGATGTCGTCCGTATCAGTGAGTCTGCATTCAAGGACTGCCCAATGCTTAACAAGGTCGTCTTCAACGATGGCTTGCTTGAAATCGGACCATACGCCTTCCAAAACTGTTACTCGCTCACACAGGTCGAGATTCCATATTCTGTCACAGCCATCGACAACAATGCTTTCGAAGGTTCTGCCCTGCGGACCGTTCGCCTTTCGGCCAAGATGGAAGACCCCGAAGCTGAGGAACTGTCGCAGTTGAAGCGTATCGGTGTCTCCGCCTTCTCCGGCTGCAACCTGCAGGACATCATCCTCCCCGACAACCTTGTCTATATCGATGACAACGCTTTCAGCGGCAACGGCGAGTTGACCGCGGTGCATCTGCCCTCATCAGTGGAGCGCATTGGCGAGAGCGCCTTTGCCGACTGCCCGAAAATCAAGAACTACTATGTGAAAAGGCTTATTCCTCAGCGTGTGGAAATGCACTCCTTCTCCAATTACCAGTCCTCCATCCTGAACGTGCCGAAGGATCCAGAGACGACATGGGAGTCATACTACTGGAATACAGAGTGGAGCAAATTCCTGAATCTGAACCCCTACGACGCCAACTACAACGGCAGCCGCAACCCCATCGGCGACAATGATGACGGCAACGGCGTGGACCTCCTCGTACCTGTTTCCACCCGTGTCCCTGGCATTGGCAACTACGTCATCTACCCCCGTGGCGGTATGGTGGTGCAGGGCGATGAGGTGCAGCCCACCGGCTACATACGCATCCTCAGCGACGGCAACGATGTCGGCAGTCTGATAGAAGACGGCAACGTCACCGCCGAAGAACTTTTCTTCGATATCAGCGTGGAGGCCAACAGATGGTATTTCCTCTCCTTCCCCTACCAGGTCAACCTCAGCGGTATCAGCACCCCCGGACGCTACGTCTTCCGTTACTACGACAGTGAGGAACGTGCCAACTACGGCAGTGGAGGATGGAAGAACCTGCCCGTCGGACAGGACTATTTGGAAGCCGGTAAGGGCTATATCTTCCAGAGCGAGGACGAGGAATGGGACGACGAGGGCAACCTCATCAGCAAACTCTCCGCCCAAGTGCCAGAACCGGTGTTCAACGGCGAGCAGAAAGAACTGAGCTTGAGTACCTTTATCTCTGACGACGCTCAGGATGCCAGTTGGAACTTCCTCGGCAACCCTTACACCTGCTATTACGACCTTAGCGTATGTGACTACAACGCCCCTGTGACGGTGTGGAACGGCGACGGCTACGACTCCTACCGCCCGGGCGATGACAGCTACATCCTCCATCCGCTGGAGGCCTTCTTCGTGCAGAAGCCCGAGGGCGTCGCCAGCATTCAGTTCCCGCTCGAAGGCCGCCGCACCTACCGCCAGGCCTTCACCGAGCCCAGCCAGATGCCTCGACGGAAGGCCAAGGCCAGCAGTGCCGAGCGCCTCTTCATCAACCTCACGCTGAGCGACGGCAACTACACCGACCGCACCCGTGTGGTGTTCAACGAGACCCTCACGCGTGGCTATGACCTCGGCGACGATGCCTCCAAGTTCGTCGCCTCCTCCGTGCCACAACTCTACAGCCTCGACAGCGACGGCATCCGCTACTCCATCAACGAGCGGCCCTTGGGTGATGTGCCCCTCGGCATCATTGCCCCCCACAACGGCAGTTATACCCTCAGCGCCCAGCGCATGGATAAGGCGGTGCTGATGCTCGACACCACCACTGGCCAGTACATCGACCTCACTGAGGGCGACTATACGTTTGAGACCGCTGCCGGCACCTTCGACAGCCGCTTCATGCTCATCGCCGGCGACCCCGACGGCATCGCACAGCTTTTCACCGCCACCGGCGTCAGCATCATGGATGCCGAGGGAGGTCTCAGCATCAAGGGCTTGCAGGGTACCGCCGAGGTGTACAGCACCACTGGCGCACTCGTCGCCACCACCAAAGCCGACGGTGTAACACCGCTGCAGAGGGGAGTCTATGTGGTGAAAGTCAACAATCACACCGCCAAGGTGATGGTGAAATAAGGAGAGGAGCCTATGAGAGCCTTCAGAACAGCCGCCACACTGCTGCTCCTCATCCTCGGAGCGGCAGTGACCCTGGCGCAAGAAGACAACTTTGACCCCGACAACCCGCCGGAGCCGAATGTCACCTACCGATTGGCACTCGTCACAACCCCCGAGGGCGTGGCGAGCACCTATGGCGAGGGAGATTATGCGAAGGGTGAGGAAGTCACCGTGGGCACCTACGCCAACAGCGACCACTACCTCTTCCGCTATTGGACATGCGACGGCGAGGTGGTCAGCGAGGAGCCGGAGTTCACACTGACCATCAAGGGAGACATCACCCTCACCGCCGTCTATGAGCAAGACCCCGACAATCCCACCCCGCCAGCCAATTGCTACTATCTGACCCTGCTGACCGACGACGACGCGGGAGGAAGGGTGGAAGGACCCACCGAACCGGTGATGGCTGGTACGGGAGTGGAGATATGGGCCTATCCCAATGAGGGCTATTCCTTCGTGGGATGGTATGACAGCAATGGCGAACTGCTGAGCGAGGAAGCCACGATGGGCTTCTTCATGCCCGAACACGACATGACGCTCACCGCCCGCTTCCAACCTTTCTTCGACCCCGACAGTCCTGACGAGCCTTATGCACAGTTCACCCTCACGTTGGCCACCTCACCCGAAGGAGTGGCAGAAACAAGTGGTGGGGGAACCTACTACAGCGGCGATGAGGTGAGCGTGAGCACTGAGTGCTACAGCGACCACTACATCTTCCGCTACTGGATGTGCGACGACGAGGTGGTCAGCGAAGAGCAGGCCTTCGCCTACGTCATGGAGAACGCCTGCGTGACGCTTGTCGCCGTCTATGAGGAGAATCCCGACAATCCCCTGCCCCCGGAAGGCTACCACTACCTCCATGTACAGAGCAACTGGGAGGAGGCCGGATGGGTGGAAGGCCCCAACGATATGGTGGAGGAAGGTACGGTGGTGGAGGTGTCCGCCCACGCCAACGAGGGCTATATCTTTATGGGCTGGTGCGATGAGAATGGTGAGCTGCTGAGCGGCGAGGCCACTATGGCCTACGTGATGCCCGACCATGACGTGACACTCTCCGCCTGCTTCGAACAACTGTTCAATCCCGACAATCCAGAGGAGCCCTATGCCGACCAGGATGACGTGGACAACGACTTCGACGTGAATGAGGATGGCGACACCGACGTGGCCGACGTGATGGCCATTGTGCTTCATATCCTCGGCAGCACTCCGAGCGTGTTCCGCGAGGACAAGGCCGATGTCAACGGCGACGGCGACATCACCATAGCCGACGCTGTGAGGCTCGTGGGACACCTGACGGGTGACACAGACTTCGCCAACGCTATCGCCATGAGGCTGCCGGGCAGTCTCCACCCACAGCCATTGAGCACGGAGGAAGGCGGTTTCTGTATGCAACTGACCCAAAGCAATGCCTACACTGCGGTGCAGATGGATGTCACGGTGGAGGGCGACGGTCTCTTGCAAGGTGTCTCTCTCACCGGCGACGATGTCCGTCACCAGTTGCTTTACCGCAAGGTGGGTGAGGGCCGCTGGCGCGTGGTGGTCTTCTCGCTCTCCAACAATTCTATCGGAAGCGACGTGCGGCTTCATCTCACCACGTCGGCACCAGCCATCATAGTGAGCGGCATACACTACGCCACCCACGACGGCAACGACCATCTTTCCGACGACCTCTCGGCGACAACGGCGATAGGCGTGACGGCTACTACGGCAGACGATGCTACCTACTATGACTTGCAAGGCCGGCGCACACTTACGCCACGCCACGGCATCTACATCCGCAACGGCAAGAAAGTGACCATCCACTAAAACGCTATGAGTATGAGAAGACTTTTCTTGTCATGGCTGGCCATCCTGGCCGCTATTGGCATTCACGCCGACAACATCAGCGTGAAGGATGTGATGATTGAACCAGGCACTACAGCCATCGCCGAAGTGTGTCTGGACTATCCTTCGGAGCTCATCGCCCTGCAGATGACCCTTACATTGCCCGAAAACATCTCCCTCGACCGTGAGGGCTGTTCGCTCACCGACCGTGCCGGCAATGAAATGACCCTCAGCATCGGAAAGAAAAGAGACTATTACACCATCATCGTCAGTTCGACGGCAGCCACCATCTTCAACGGAACGGATGGCGCTGTCCTGCACCTCGCGTTCACCGCCAGCGATGACTTCGAAGCCGCTGAGGCCACCCTGTCAGGCATACGAGTCGTTGACCCTGCGGGCAACCGTATCTTCCTCGAAGACTGCACCATCCGGTTCATGAAACCTTTCCCGATGGGTGATGTCAACCACGATAGGATGGTAACCATCACCGACGTGATGATGACGGTGAATGCCGTGGTGAGTTCTCGCCCTGTCGGCTTCTATCCTGAGAATGCCGATATGAATGGCGACCACGACATCAACATCTCCGACATCATGATGATTGTGAAGATCATTGTGGGAAACTAAGCCCTAACCCTTGACAGGCAAGCCCATCAGTGGCTGTCTCACCTCTCTCTGATGCCATCGGCATAATATTTCCATCCGTCGGCCTTGTTGTATGCTTCTCGTGCCCCTTTGGGGACATATATGACGGGATTGCCACAGAACAGGCCGACGGTGCCATTTTGGCTGTTGAACTCCGCAGGGACAGGCGACTCACAACAGACGGTGTCGACAATGGAGGAGAAAGCCCACTGGCCAATACGTTTCACCTGACGGGGAATGATAAGTGAGTGTAGATGATAGCCTGTGAACGGCTCGTCGGACATTTTGTCGACACTACGTGGAAAGAATGCCGAGCAACTTCCGCTCACCATCATGTTGGTGGCTGTCTCGATGATGGCGTTGCAATTGTCGCGGCTGTCATAGACGGGGTTGTCGTCGCTCACCACCACTTTTTGCAATCGGAGGTTGTAATTAAACGCATTGGGTGAGACGAATGTGACGCTGGCGGGGATGTATATCTCCTCCAGGTCGCAAAACTGAAACGCATAGTTCTCCAGTCTTTCCAAGTGTTTGGGAAGGGTGATGGACTTCAAGGAGACGCATTTGTTGAACGCATAGCTTTCGATGACCTTCAATGATGAGGGCAGAGACACCGACTTCAGGCTGGCGCATTCGTCGAAGGCACTGCGTCGAAGTTCTGTGACACCAGTGAAAAACCTCAGTTCATCGAACGATGTGATGTTAGGATTTGCAGTGAAGGCTGTGCCAAGCGTCTCGACCGCCTCCGCCTCCTCTATAGACAGTTCACGGTCGCCGTCGCGGTCCCATCTCCTGATGCAGATGTCGTGCGCCACGGGGTCGGCAAACTGAATATGGTCTGTCATCAGAGGAAATGCTGCATACCATTCCAGCCAAAGACGATAGGTATAGCTGATGGTAAATAGGCTGTCAGCCGTTTTCAGGTCCATCCCGCTCTCTTTAAGTTGCTTTCCCGCTTTTAATTGGTCGATGCAGTATCCTGGTACGAAGATGGTGGTGAGTTTGGGGCAGTTGACGAAGGGCACACTCTCTGCGGTCATGTTGTTCTGAGGAAGTCGTGACTCGAATATCACTGTCTCCAAGGCAGGGCAGTCCTCCATGAAGTGGTCGCCCAGGCCGGCCACCGCACCGGGGATGATGAACCGCTCGATGGCCGTATGGCGGAAAGCATCGCGGCGGATGAATCGCAAAGTGTAAGGGAGACGCACCGACTGCAGCGACATGCAGTCGCGGAAAGCCCCGGCATTGATGGCTGTCAGCCCCGTGAAATGCCCCAGCTCATCGAAGGAGGTCAGACGTTCGTTTCCTGTGAAGACAGCCCCCAGGCTGTCTACTGCCGCCGCCTCCTCATAACTCAGTTCGCCGTCGCCGTCGGTATCCCAGTGGGCGATGCAGAGCCGCTTGGCTTCGGGGTCGGCAAAACCGATAATCTCGTGGTTGAGGATCCTGATTTGGATGTTCTGTGCCTGCGCTTCTTGTTCCATCAGCGCTGACCTTTGGTGAAGGTTGGACACCTGCCAAAGCAACAGCGCGATGACGGTCAGCACCACAGCCGTCGCTGCAGCCCATATCATATATTGCCGTCGGTGGCTGTGCAGGTCGCTGATCAGGTCGTTCATCTGCTGATAGCGCTGCTCTATAGGGCGTAGGCACCGCTCGGCCACTTTCTGGTATTTTCCTCCGCCGAGGTTCATTTCCTGAAAGATGACACCTAAGGAGTAGATGTCGTTGCGCACGTCGGCCACCGACATCTGCATCTGCTCTGGTGCGATATATCGCATGGTGCCAGCGGGTTGTTTGAGAATGGCATGGCTGCTGGTGTCGGCCAGGCCGAAGTCGATGACTTTCACGTAGTTGCCGTTGTGGGTCACCATGATGTTCGAAGGCTTCAGGTCGCGGTGCACCACTTGTTGCGAATGGATATATGCCACGGCCTCGGCCAGTTCGGTGGCGACACGCCGGCGCTCCGCCAGCGTGGGCTTGTTCGTCAAAAAATCGTTCAGCGTGACGCCATCAATCCATTCTTCAATGATGCATAGTGCTTTGCCTCGTCCTGGTAACGTCACCTCCTCGATGCCCATCACCTGAACCACCGACTGGTGCTGCATCGACACAGTGATTTCAAACTCCTTGCGGAGCATCTGCTGGTATACCGGCAGGTTCTCCAACTCCTTTTTCAGGCATTTGAGCAGGTACCAGCGTCCGTATCGCTTAGCTTTGAACTGGTCGCAGTGGCCTCTGCGGGGCGCCAACTGCTCCAGTTCGGTGAAGTCGTTGCTGATGCCTTCGTATTGGTCCACCAGATAACCAGAGGTGCTGTTGTCGGAATCGTTCATGTCTTGTTGCTCATGCATTCATAACGAATACCCCCTTTCTTTCCGCAGACATAACTGACGGGAGGTCGCCCGTTCTGAACCAGTTGGCTGAGAAAGAGTGGTTCTCCCTTGATGATAAGACTGCAACAAAACGTGTCGCCTGGCTGCAGGCGGGTATTCTCCGAGGAGGTCACCACAAAAGAGAGGTTGCCTTGGTAGCGGACGTGGCACACTCGGCAGGGTGCCCAATAGAGGATAAGTTCCTCATCGGTGTGTAGGTCGCTGGCCACGTTGATGTGCTCACTGAGTACTTCATTGCTTGGTGGTTGACCATTGGCATCCGTCTGTTGGCAGAAACTATGGAAGTCGGTATAGCCCAGAAATTGTGCCATGGTGTTGAGGGTTCTTGGGCTGTGACCGTAGTCGGGGTGGATTTTGCCCCAGACGCGCTTGAGGGTGGTGGGGCTAATCATCTCCCGGGTGCGTGAGAAGAGCATTTCGCTCAGATGATGAAAGTCTCCCGACGACTCCATCTTTTGGTGCAGCGCTTCTTCGATAGCTTTGCATAGGGCTTCTTGCATAGCCGACTCGTCAATGGGTGGAATACCGTTATTGTCCATATTCATTTGAGGAATGTTCTGAGATTTCTGACTATAAATGCAATGGTCAGAATGCAGGTAAAAGTCTGCTGTATTTCTGCGATTCTATTCTCTTGCAAAAGTATAAAAAAATATGGATACTTCATGGCTTTCCCCCTTTTTTTCAAGAGGGAATGAGGAATTAGGAAAGAGGAATGAGGAATGAGGGCCACTGTGGGGCGCGCCGTTAGTTCGCCCGCCAAAAGTATCGAAAGCGACCCCGCCGTTCCTCCGTAGGGTCTT
>CAMHEL010000157.1 GCA_946184125.1 uncultured Prevotellaceae bacterium | reverse complement strand
AATGTTCGTCGGGATTTGCAATCCCGACGCATTTAATATGAGGATTTTCAATCCGAAAAACACATTAAAATACTCCATGCAGGTGGATTGCAAATCCACCTGAGCGTAAGAATCGCTGAAGAGTCCACTCAATCCTCCCCAATTGTTAATCTTCTTTAACTTTCATTTCCAAGATTTGACTTTCCCCGTCCGTTATCGTCAAAAAATATGTATGTTTCGGCAATCTTTTACTAACACCTATATTTTTATGAAGAAAAGTTTTTTGATGATGACGGCTGCCTTGATGGCCGTCTCGGTGAGTGCTCAGGTCACTGAGGACTTCAAACCTGCCAGCACCAATCAGGAAGGTCAAGAGTATCCGATGGTCAACTCTCAGCGCATGGTGCGCGCTCGGATTAGCGCTCCTGAGGCCAACAGTGTGAAACTCGATATCGGTGGCGTCAAGTACGACATGGTGAAGAATGCCGAGGGCGTGTGGACCGGTGAGTCGGCTCCACAGGATGAAGGCTTCCACTACTATCAGCTCAACATCGACGGAGCATCGGTGCCCGACCCGGGAAGCAAGTACTTTTACGGCGCAAGTCGATGGGGAAGTGGTATCGACGTACCCGCTTCCGACGAGGAGTTCTATACCGTGAAGAACGTGCCACAGGGTTCTGTGAGTGAGGTGTATTATTATTCCACCGTCACCGAGAAGATGCGTCATTGCTATGTCTATCTACCGGCCGAATATCAGTCGAACCCCACCAAGCGCTTCCCGGTGCTCTATCTGCAGCATGGCATGGGCGAGAACGAGACGGGATGGTCGGCTCAGGGCAAGACGGGCATTATCATGGACAACCTCATCGCTGCGGGTAAGGCAGTGCCATTCATCATTGTCATGGATAATGGACTGAATGCAATACCTGCTCATCCCGACACTACACAGGCCAACCGCGGTTTCGGCTTCCCCGGAATGGGACCACGACCGGGTGGCCCGCAGGGGCAGCGCCCGCAGGGAATGGGTCCTGGTGGACAAGGCAGACCGCAGGGAATGGGACCTGGTGGACAGGGACGGCCCGGTGGACCTCGCGGAAATCGGCCCGGTGGCAGGCGTGGCGGCTTCGGCGGCTTCAATGGCTTCCAGGAAGTGCTTCTTAAGGATATCATACCCATGGTGGAGAAAAACTACCGTGTCATCGCCGACACTGAGCACCGCGCTCTCGCTGGCCTCTCGATGGGTGGCATGCAAACCCACATGATAACGCTTGCCAACCCCACCAAGTTCGCCTATGTCGGTATGTTCAGTGGAGGCACCTTCCGCACCGAGGAACTGCAGGATGCAGCCGACTTTAAAAAGACCAACAAAGTGCTCTTCATGAGCTGTGGAAGCAAGGAGCCCATGGGGGTCGATAAGGCCGCCGAAGACCTTAAAGCCCTGGGCATCAACGCACATTCCTATATCTCACCAGAGACCGCACATGAGTGGCAGACTTGGAGACGCAGCCTCTATCAGTTCGCACAACTGCTGTTCAAATAATTCTAAGGACCTGATATTTCAAGTAAGTAGGTAATCAAAATATTTTGATTACCTACTTACTGTTTTTGGGCGGTATGTAGAAGTGCGGGTCTCCGAACCCGCGAAACACCCCAAATGCTCCCACTCGTCAAATCCACTGATTTCGTGAAAAAAGAAGCGTAAAGGTATGTGTTTGGATTTTTTTTGCTATATTTGCACCACGAAAAACCGTTCTGTATCACCTAAAACATCATTTCCGCACCATGAACAAGTTCAATACATTTCTCTCCGCAGTGCTTTTAGCCTCGGTCGTCATCCCCGTATCCGCTCAGAATGCAGCCACGAATTCTCCCGACGAGATGGTGGCCTATCTGTTCACCTACTTTAACAGCAATGCTCCTGAGGATGAACAAATCTGCTATGCCATTAGCGACGATGGCTACAATTACACACCGCTGAACAATGGTTTTCCCGTCATCGAGAGCGACACCATTGCGCTGACGCAATGTGTGCGCGACCCCCACATTCTCCGTTGCGAGGATGGAAAGACCTTCTACATGGTGGCCACCGATATGCGTTCAAGCTTAGGGTGGAGCAGCAACCGCGGCATGGTGCTCCTGAAATCGACCGACCTCATCCACTGGCAGCATTCCACGGTCAACTTCCCCACGCGCTACACGAAGACTTGGAAGAACGTCATCAGGGTATGGGCTCCGGAGACCATCTACGACCACCGGGCAGGCAAATACATGGTATTCTACTCGCTCCGCACCAGCGCCCCAGGTTCTTACGACAAGATATACTACCAGTATGCCAACAGCGACTTCACCGACTTGGAAGGAGAGCCTCGCTGGCTTTTCGATGCCGGCAATGCCACGATAGACGGCGACATCGTCTATAACGAAGCCGACAAGCTCTACCATCTATTCTACAAGCAAGAATCGGGACGTGGCATTTACCAAGCCGTGGCGAAGGAACTCACCGACAAGTGGCAAATGGTGGAAGGCCATGTGGAGCAGACCAAGGAGGCCGTGGAAGGTGTCGGCGTGTGCAAGGCCATCGACGGCAAGTCGTGGATTATCATGTACGACTGCTACGGCAACGGCCACTACCAGTTCTGCAAGTCGGAGGACCTGAAAACCTTCCGCTTCGTGCAGAACACCGAGACGAAAGGGAAGTTCACACCCCGTCATGGCACCATCATCCCCATCACTCGTGCCGAGAAGGAGCGCCTGTTGCAAGCTTTCGGCAACAACCGCCAGCCCATCCTGACGGGGTTCCATGCCGACCCAGAAGTGCTCTACAGCCACAAAACGGGTAAATACTATATCTACAGCACCACCGACGGCACACCAGGTTGGGGCGGACACGACTTTAGTGTCTTCTCGAGCACCGACCTCTCAAATTGGACCGATGAGGGCAAGATGCTCGATGTGAAGGGCGACCAAGTGCGATGGGCTACTGGCAATGCCTGGGCTCCCTGTATAGAAGAGGTGAAGCAGAAGGACGGGACATACAAGTACTATTTCTATTTCTCGGCACACAATCCTCAGTCCAACCGCAAGGAGATTGGCGTGGCGGTGTCGGACAGCCCCACCGGACCTTTCGTTGATTCCGGCGCCCCCATCATCACCGATGCCGACCGTCCTTCTGAAGCACGTGGTGGTCAAGCCATCGATGTCGACGTCTTCACCGACCCCAAGACCGGCAAGCACTATCTCTACTGGGGAAATGGCTTCATGGCAGGCGCCGAACTCAACGATGACATGCTGTCGGTAAAAAAGGAGACCATCAAGCACCTGACGCCACAAGGCGGCACGCTCGACACCTGGGCTTTCCGCGAGGGTGCATACGTGTTCTACAGAAAAGGCACCTATTACTTCCTCTGGTCGGTGGATGACACCGGCAGTCCCAACTACCATGTGTGCTACGGCACAGCGAAATCGCCTCTGGGCCCCATCAATATCGACCCCGATAACTATCTCGTCATCCGCCAGAAGCCCGAGAGTCAGATTTATGGTCCGGCTCACAACTCCATCCTGCAAATACCCAAGAAAGATGAGTGGTATATCGTCTACCACCGCATCAACAAGCATTTCCTCTACAATTCGCCAGGCATCCACCGCGAAGTGTGCATCGACCGCCTCACCTTCGACAAGAAAGGACGGATTATCCCTGTGGTGCCGACACTCAATGGACCGTTCTGATTTCTTAGGGGGAGCGGGTTCGGAGACCCGCTCTCCTTCATTGATACCTTATCTTTCATCCACTAGACTTCGTCAATGCGATACCCATACGAAAATCAACTCTTGTGAGAAACGCATACCATCTGAAGGAAAAAGGGGAGCAAAAGCCATGCTTTTGCTCCCCTTTTTTAACTTGTTCTAATCCCCTTACTCGTAATATTCGATTGTTCGAGGAGTATCTACTACTTGTCCCATGACAGATGTCTTGCGGTTAATCCAGTTGCCTTTGTCATCGTACTTGTAGTCGGAGTATTCAATTTTCATATCCTGACCTCCCATGTTCATGTTCTGGCTCACCACTTCGCCCTTTGCATTGTAGTTGCTGGTGACAATCACTTGTTGACCCATCAAGTTGGTTGTTTGGGTCTTTATCTTGCCATTCTCCCAGGTGTAGCTGACAGAGGCTTTCACACCCCGAGTCTCTACTTCGGCGGTTTTTAAATAACCGTTTTCGTCATAAACGGCATTCGTCATGTTGTCCTGCGACATCTTGCCGTCGGGCGAGAAGGTCGTCTTCTGCTCTATTCCCATGGCTGATACAGCAACCGACTTCACGGGGCCTTTCAAGTCGTTGGCCTCCAAATCGTGGAACTTGGTCTGTGCCTGCATCATAAATGGGCAAACAAGCACTGCAAGCAGCATCATTACTTTCTTCATTTTTCTCTCTTTTTTAGTTAGAATTGGTTAATTTGTTGATAATATCACAAGACGCTCTACTGCTTTTTAGACTTTAGACCTTAGACTTTAGGCCTTAGACTTTAGACTTATCAGCACCAGGCGTCTTGTTGATGGCAAAAGTACTTATATTTATTGATTTGCCCAAATTTTTTTGTTTTTTTTTACATTTTCAATCATTCAGCTAACTATTCAGCGAATCTACTGATAAAGTAATGTTCGTCGGGATTTGCAATCCCGACGCATTGAATATCTTTGTATCAGTTTGTAAACTGTATATCCCTGCATGAGAAAAGAATTACAGTGTTCAATCTATCATTGATTATGGTTACGATGAAAATAATATCTCCAAGGGTAGAGAAAGTTCAGTTAAAATCATCATATTACATATTCAAAACAAAAAGACACGTATTTTATTTGATTAATCTTTTTTTTCAACTAATTTTGCATATTATTACCAATTTCAAGGATATCACAGTTTTTTACTATAAACCTTTTACCACATGAAAAGACTCCTTTTCTTCATCTCGTTGTTGGTCTTCACCACGAATGTTGATGCCCAGGACAAACTTTACGCCGACGAGTTCCCGCTTGGCGATGTAATCCTTACCGATGGTCCGCTAAAGAAAGCACGCGACCTGAATATCAAGACGCTGCTGCAGTATGATTGCGACAGACTTTTAGCTCCTTTCAGAAAGGAGGCTGGCCTTACACCAAAGGCCAAAGCTTATCCCAACTGGGACGGTCTCGACGGTCATGTGGGGGGACATTACCTCACCGCCATGGCTATCAATGCTGCCACTGGCAGCCAGGAGTGCCGGCAGCGCATGGAATATATGATCAGCGAATTGCAGGAATGTGCTGAGGCCAACAAAAAGAACCATCCCGACTGGGGAAAGGGCTTCGTCGGAGGCATGCCTGGCAGTGAGCGCATCTGGCCTGCTTTCAAAAAAGGGGAGTTCGGACCGTATTTTGGGGCATGGGCTCCTTTCTACAACCTGCACAAAATGTATGCCGGACTGCGCGACGCATGGCTCTACTGTGGAAACGAACAGGCACTCAGACTGTTCCTCGGATTCTGCGATTGGGCCATCGACCTCACTTCTGCACTATCCGACGAGCAGATGGAGCGTATGCTCGGAAATGAGCATGGCGGCATGAACGAGGTGCTGGTCGATGCCTACGCCATCACAAAGGAGCGTAAATACCTCGATGTGGCACGGCGCTTCTCGCACCGCCGATTGCTCACTCCCATGTCGCAACGGCAGGACTGTCTCGACAACATGCATGCCAACACCCAGGTGCCGAAGGTGGTGGGATTCGAACGTATCGCCGAACTCAGTGGCGATGAGACTTATCACGACGCAAGCGCTTTCTTCTGGGACATCGTGACGGGCGAGCGCTCACTGGCTTTCGGTGGAGACAGCCGGCGAGAGCACTTCCCAAGCAAGGATGCATGTATGGACTTCATCAACGACATCGACGGACCGGAGAGTTGCAATACCAACAACATGCTCAAACTCACTGAGAACCTGCACCGCCGTAACCCCGAGGCTCGATATGCCGACTTCTACGAACTGGCCACCTTCAACCATATCCTCTCCACCCAGCATCCTGAACATGGAGGCTATGTCTATTTCACACCGGCAAGACCCAGACATTACCGCAATTATTCCGCTCCTAACGAGGCCATGTGGTGCTGCGTGGGTACCGGAATGGAAAATCATGGGAAATATGGACAGTTCATCTACACGAAACGGGCAAACAGCCTCTTTGTCAACCTCTTCGTCTCATCTCAACTCAACTGGAAGGAAAAAGGCATCACACTGAGCCAGCAGACCCAATTCCCCTACAGCGAGAGCAGCCGCATCACCGTGGAGAAAGGAAAAGGACAATTCCAACTGCTCGTCAGATACCCCGGATGGGTCAAACCAGGTGAGTTCACCGTGAAAGTCAATGGCGCTTCCATCGACATCGTCACAGGTCCTTCCTCGTACGTTGCCATCGACAGAAAATGGAAGAAAGGCGATGTGGTGGACATCATTTTCCCCATGCACAACAGTATCAAATATCTTCCCAATGTGCCGCAGTACATCGCACTCATGCATGGACCTATCATGCTGGGCATGAAGACGGGTACTGAGGATATGGCGCACCTCATCGCCGATGACAGCCGGTTCGGACAGTATGCCAGCGGAAAGAAACTGCCCATCAACGAGGCGCCCATACTTATCAAAAACGATATCAGTGCCATCGCCAATGACCTGAAACCCGTTTCGGGAAAACCGCTGCATTTCACGCTCAGCACGCGAATGGAAAATCCCATACACAACGAAATTATGCCTTTCTTCGAAATCCATGACTCGCGATATATGATGTATTGGCTCGCACTATCCGAAACCAACTACAAACAATACCTCGACGGACTGGCCAAAGCCGAAGAGGAGCGACAGGCGCTGGAGGCAAGGACTGTCGATAAGGTGCAGCCCGGAGAACAACAGCCTGAGACCGACCATAAGATGGAGACTGACCAGTCGCATACCGGCAACTCCAACGATGTCTTCTACCGCGATGCCTCCAACGGACATTTCTTCAGCTACCTCATGCAGACTGGTGGTAATACCGACCTCAGCCTCCGACTGAAATACTGGGGAGTGGGAGAGTGGAAAACACACGAGTTCGACATCTTCATCGATGACACACTCATACAGTCGGTCAACAACACCGGAAAATACCGCATATCCGAATTCAAATACGAGGTCTATCCCATTCCCGAAAGCCTCCTCAAAGGAAAAACGCAGGTCCGCGTCAAATTCGTCGCCAAACCTCGTAAGCAGATCGGGGAAATCTATGAGGTGAGATTGATTAAAAATTGAAGATTGAAGATTTTTTCATAACAATAGCAGTTGTTATGATCCATTATAGTTAAGGTGGGTAATCAAAATAAGATGATAGTAATATAAAATTTTGATTACCTACTTAACATACCTCAGAGGATGTTTGCATTAAACATAAAAGGAAAACGGAAATGGGAAAACTTTTAACACTGAGCTGCCCAACATGCAATGCTATCAACAACACCCCGTTGAGAATTGGAGGAGAATATTCATGGGCAAAAGTCGCCGCCTACCGAGATTGTTTGTCATTTTGTGACATCGTCTCAGCACCAGAAGAGGGCGACATTGTGTCAGCCCAAGTGATATACCCTGTGTGTTGCCATGAAGGCGGTACTTTCTCTGTCACTGATGGTTATAGTGGAAGAGTTTTCACTCTGAGGCTTTTGAAAATATTGAAGAGCCAAAAGCATGAAGCGAAGGTTAGAGTCGAAATTCTTAGCGTCAATCAGAGGCAATTTTTCGCTATGCCCATCGCAGAAGAAATGAAAGAGAAGTTGATAAAAGAAAAAACTTACGACTATAAAACTCCACCAGGCGACTATCTATGTTCCTATGAAATGTTAGACAGTCGTACAGCCATCTTCAGAAACGGCTATGGAGGAGGAGATGTCGGTTATGCAGACTTCATTTTCACCGATGCAGAAGGTTTCGACCATTTGCTGCAGAGTTGTTACTATGATTTCGATAGAAATGAGGCTTATTTTGGAGACAAGGTGATAGGCTACCATCAGTTTTCACCTTTTTTCCCCTCCACCTCGTCGGTTGGCCGATGGCTCCAAGGCCCCAAATGTTCCTTATCGATATAAGGAGTGTCTGGCCAGATTAATGAAAGCCAAGGGATACGTCTCCTTCCTGAAAGAAGCTCTTGGTAAAGAACAGGAAACAATTCTTAGATTTTCATCCGAGAATGGCAAGTACACGTCTGTTCATATTGATTGGTTAGGAGGAATACGTGTAGATGGCTTCCTCTATGTTGTCAGGACCATCTTGGAGGAATCTGAAGAGGCGTTGTCCCACCAAGAGACCGTCAACTTATACAATGAATTGGTAAGAGATTTTGCCGCAAAAAGTCATTCATGTGTAGGCTCATTGGAGAAATTCCTGTTGTAGTCATCGTAAGTGATTTTCTTGTTAAAAGAACCTGGGAGTTTAGGCATTAGTCGTTTTTGCGTTCTCCGTATACTGCGGTTCCACCGCAGTTCACAGCCGCAAGAAACCATGAATTATCAAAACTAATGTCTAAACTCCCAAACTACTAAACTCCCAAACTCCCTCCAAAAACCCCCAATCTCCCAAAACTCAAAATCTCATTTCTTTTTCAGCTCCTCGGCGACGATTTCTGCTATCCGTTGCACGCCTTTGTCGTTGGGGTGGATGCCGTCGCCTTGCACTTTGTCGGCGTCATTGGCGAAGAGTGTGTGAAGGTCGATGACTTTGAGACCATACTCGCGTGCCACTTCCTGCTGGATGGGGATGATGCCATTGACGATGACCGAGTCGTTGATGTTCCATGTCGATTTGAAAGCAGGGATGGGCGTGCAGACGTAGATTTCTGGCTTGGCTGCTGTTTGCGCGCCTTTTTTCGCTTTCTTACCCTTCTTCTTGGCTGTGTTGAGCAGGTCGGGCCGCAGGGTGGTAATCATCTGCTGCAGGTCTTTCTTGAACTCAGCGGCATACTGCCAATTCTGGGGCTTGGAGTCGTTGGTGCCTAATTTGATGACAACGACGTCGGGCTTGAATGCCAACGCGTCTTGCCATGCTCTCTCGTTCATGTAGGGGAAGTCGCCCTTGTTGAGCATCGTGCGCGCACTCACGCCGAAGTTCTTCACCCAGTAGTCATTACCCAGCAGACGCTGCAGTTGGGCGGGGTAGCCATGCTGAGTAGCCATGTCGATGCCGTGACCGTCGGTGATGCTGTTGCCGATACATGCCACCCGGATGGCGTCAGGCTGAGGGGCAGGACGGTTCTTCAGCCAGTTGCCAAGGTCAGCCATCATCTGGTCGTGGTACTTGAACCACGGGCCGACGCCGAAACCATGGTCGCCGGTGGGATAGATATACATCGCGCATTCGTTGCCCGCATTGCGCATCGCGGAATAGTATGCCACACCATTGGTCACCGGAGGAACGAGACGGTCGTCGTTGGCCATGATGATGATGGCTGGTGGGGTGAGGTGTCGCTTCACGGAGTTCTGTGTGGAGTAGCGACGCACCATTTCTGGGTTTTTCTGGTCCTCGCCCAAGAAGTTGCGGCATGAATATACGTGCGACACACGCTCATCCATCGAGATGACAGGGTAGAACAGGATGGTGAAGTCGGGACGCACCTCGTAGTCGGAGAGGGTGGAGATGACAGATGCCAAGTGCCCACCGGCGGAGAAGCCCATGATGCCGATGTCGCGAGGATGGATGCCCCATACCGATGCAGAGTCGCGCACGATGCGGAAGGTCTTCTCTACATCGCTGATGGGACGGTTGCGGTCACCGTTGGGCAGACGGTAGTTCACCACAAAATAGGCGATGCCCTGCTCGTTGAGCCAGTGCGACCACTGCGTGCCCTCGTGAGTGTTCGACAACACCGAATAGCCGCCGCCAGGGATGCCTACGATGGCACGGCCTGAAGGGTGGGAGGGAAGAAATGCCACCATCGTGGCCTCGCCTTTGTCTGTAAGGGGAATGGTGAATTCCCTCGCTGTCTGAGCCTGAAGGGTCAGCGACATCAGCAGCATGATGAATAATGTCATCTTTTTCATTGTAATATCCGTTTTTTGAAAGGTTTATTCTATTTAGACGTTTTAAGGAGCAAAAAGTAAAATCGGCAAGTGATGGAAGAGACCATCATGCTGCAAATGTTCGTCGGGATTTGCAATCCCGACGCATAGAAGGATTTGCAATCCGAAAATCGCATTAAAATGCTTATACTCCATGCAGGTGGATTGCAAATCCACCTGAGCGTAAGAACCACTGAATAGTAATGTTCGTCGGGATTTGCAATCCCGACGCATTGAATGTCAGGATTTGCAATCCGAAAATCGCATTAAAAATGCTTGTACTCCATGCAGTTGGATTGCAAATCCACCTGAGCGTAAGAACCACTGAATAGTATTGTTCGTCGGGATTTGCAATCCCGACGCATTGAATGTCAGGATTTGCAATCCGAAAATCGCATTAAAAATGCTTGTACTCCATGCAGTTGGATTGCAAATCCACCTGAGCGTAAGAACCACTGAATAGTATTGTTCGTCGGGATTTGCAATCCCGACGCATTGAATGTCAGGATTTGCAATCCGAA
>CAMHEL010000156.1 GCA_946184125.1 uncultured Prevotellaceae bacterium | reverse complement strand
TGTTCATCTCGCGTTGTGAGTATCCCCGTCGGCTGCTCATGCCGATGTCGGTCGACAGCGAGGTGCCCCATGGCGCCGTCCATTCCAATTCCGCCCCGTATGAGAAGTCGTAAGTGTTCTTGTTTCCCATCTCGTTGATGTTGTTCTTGGAGTGTGCATATTCAAGCATTCCGTTGAGCGCTACACTGACCTGCTCCGTACGGTAGGAGAATTCAATTCCGGATTCGAGATCGATACTTCTTGTGACCGATTTGACGTCTGCCGAGGTGCCATTGCCTTCCTCATTGTTGTAAAAACCGACATGGCGCGAATAGTCGCCGCCCAGGTCGATGCCGATGTTGAACATTTTCTGTTTCCCCAATCCGGCATTGAACCCGAACCCGCCTCCGCCGTTCCAGTTGCCGTTGACATTCATCGGCATGGTGGTGCGCACGCCCGTCTTGTTGTCGTAGGTGGTCTTGTTGTCGATGCTGTTGCGTGTGGCATTGAACCATAGCCATGAGTAGATGCCTTCCTGCTTCTCGGCATTGTAGGTGTTGAAACTGGCGTTGATGTTGTGCGAGAACGACGGTTTCAGTTCCGGGTTTCCCTTCGTGATGACGAGCGGGTTGGAGTCGTCCTTGATGTCGAGCAGGTTGGTCATGCTCGGTTGTCGGGCACGCCCGTTGTAGCGTACATGAAGGTTGGTATGCTTGTCGAAGTTCCAGCGGAGGTTGACACGAGGTGCGACATTGAAGACGTTGCGTGTGATCTGAGGATACACATATCCCATGTATTGGTAGTTGAGTGTGGTGCGTTGTGGCAGGAAGTCAAGTCCCACGCTGAAGTTGTAGTTCTCGCGCACCCTGCGGAAACTGACATTGATGGTCTGGTTGTAGTTGCGGTATTCGGAGAACTGGCTGAGGCGGTTGGCTACGGAGTCGGTGCCGTCGAGCACATATTGCATCTCCTCCATGAAGCGCAGCACGGCATCGATGTCGTATCGGTTGCCCCGCATGCTTTGCGACAGTGTCTGATAGGCGTCGGAGTCATAGATATAGGCGCGGCGGTCGTTCTTGCTGTAACTGTAATCGTAACTGTAACCCAGTTGCAGGTAGGTCCTGTCGGCAATGGGTTCGCTGTAGGTGAGCTGCCCCCGTATGCCGTGGCTCCTCGACGGGGTGTCGTAGTATCGGTTGTTCTGCTGGCCCGTACCCTCCGGACGCGAGGTGCTCATCTGCATCATATAAGTGATGTTGGCGGCGGAGAGCTGTTTGTTGTTTCCGTTGCCATAGTTTCCTGTCACTCGCAAGGTGAGGTTGCGGCCTTTGCTGTTGAACTTGCGGTTGGCCTGCAGTTCGCCGCTAAAGTTGGTGTTGGTGCCATAACTCATGTTGCGGTTGGTGTTGGTGTTGACCACGATGCCCATCAGGTTGTCAAGGACGGTGCTGGCAGGGTCGGCAACGCCACCGCCCGAGACGGCGGCAATCTGGTCGTTGTAGTCGAGTGCATCCGTTGTGAGGTCGTTGGGGTCGCCGCTATACGAACCCGACGTGCTGTATCCCCTTCCCTTGTTGCGTGAATAGGTGAAATTGGGACGGAAGATGATGTTGGTCATGGTGTCGGGCTTCCATTCGAAACGGAAGTTGCTGGTGAGTCGCTGGTTCGATGTCAGGTTCTTGCTGAAACTCTCGCTGAACTTGGCAAGCGTGGCATTGAAATATTCCGTCGAGGACGTGTTCTCGGTGTCGCTGCCGTCATGGCGGTAGCGGATGCTTCCGCCCGTTTCCAGCCTGGGCTTGGCGGTCGCGAAGTTGCCGCCCACCTCCTTGCTGTTGCGCAGGCCTTGGCTCCCCCAGCCGCCCCAGCGGCCGCCACCACCTCCGAAACCCATGTCAGCCACGTTGTTGGCTCCGCCGAGGAGGGTGGCCTGGAAGTCGTCGTTGAAACGGTTGACGTTGAAACGCTCCGCATATCGGCCTTTCGTCCCCGCTCCCAGGTTTACATTGCCGAACCATCCGTTCTTCATCCCTTTCTTCACCGTCAGGTCGAGCACAGTCTCCTCCTCGCCGTCGTCGATGCCTGTCACACGCGAGAGGTCGCTCTTCCGGTCGTAGGTCTTGATTCTGTCAACCATTTCTGTGGGGATGTTCTTCATCGCCACTTCCTTGTCGTTCAGGAAAAACTCCTTACCGTCGACAAGTATCTTGTTGACCGTCTTGCCGTTGATGGTGATGTTGCCCTCCTTGTCCACTTTGGCACCGGGAAGTTGCTTGATGAGCGCCTCAAGGGTGGATCCTTCGGGAACTCTGTATGCAGCCGCGTTATAGACCAGGGAGTCGCCCGACACTGCCACTTTGGCGGCATGCGAGGTCACCTCGACCCCCTTCAGTTGGATGGCATCGGGCGACATCGTGATGTAACCGATGTCAACCTGCCTGTTCTTCTGGTTTTGAAGGTCCACAGCGACACACTTCGTGACATAGCCTATGTAAGAGACCTTCAGGGCATACTCTCCCTTCTTGACATCCTTGAAGCGGAACCCGCCGTTTTCCCCAGTTGTCGTTCCTTCCACAAACGAACTGTCTGGCAGGGCAAGCAACTGGATGGTGGCAGCGACAACGGCCTCACCAGTGGCCTTCTCCACCACCGTGCCGCTTATGTCGAACGTGCCTTGTGCAAAAATCGTGGCACATGACAGAGCCATCACGGCCATCAACAAAACGCTTTTCTTCATACCTTTCTGTGGTTTTTCTTTTGAGTGTATTCTTCTATTTTCTTTAATTGACCTTTGGTCGAACTCAGTCACGACTCGGCAAAGCTTAAGCAAGCTTAGCTTTGCTCTCGCTGCTTCTTCATTTCTTCAAGAATCAGCGGGTCATCAGACGGCTCGAAAGCGACTGGCTTGAATCGCTCCTGCAAGGTCTGGAAGATGACGAACAGGGCCGGGACGATGAAGAGCAGGCCAACTGTGCCGAGGAGCATGCCGCCGACCGTGCCGACCCCTACGGTGCGGCTGCCATTGGCTCCTGCACCCGTGGCGAACATCAGGGGCAGCATGCCGAAAACCATCGTCAGCGAGGTCATCAGGATGGGGCGCAGGCGCATCTTCGCAGCGAAAAAGGCCGACTGCTTCAGTGACATTCCCGCATGCCGGCACTGTGTGGCGTACTCGGTGAGCAGGATGGCAGTCTTCGACAGCAGGCCGATGAGCATGATGAGACCCACCTGCAGGTAGATGTTGTTCTCCACACCGAAGAGCCATGCGAAAAGGAACGAACCCGCCAGTCCGAAAGGCACGCTGAGGATGACAGCCAAGGGGATGAACAAACTCTCGTAGAGTGCGACCATGATGAGATAGACAAAGAGGATGCAGATGATGAATATCACCGCGACGTTGCCCGACGACTCGCTTTCCTCACGGGTGATGCCGCCGAACTCAATGCCATAGCCCACAGGCAGTTCCTTTGCCGCCACCTCGCGGATGGCACGGATGGCTTCGCCCGTGCTGCTGCCCTTGGCCACACTGCCGCTCACGTCGATGCAGCCCACCATGTTGAATCGGTCGAGCGACTGGGGCATGTACTCCTTCTTCAGGGTGACGAATTGGCTTGCCGGGAGCATCGCCCCCGAGGAAGAACGCAGGAAAAGGCGGTCGAGCGACTGGATGTCGGCTCGGTCGCTGGGATGCAGTTGCATGGTCACCTGGTACACCTGGTTGTACTTGTTGAAATTTGAGACGTAGCTGCTGCCGAGGAATGCACCCAACTCGTTGAGCACTGCAGAGGGCGACAGCCCGAACTTCTTGCAGCGCGAGGCATCCACATCGACCCGATACTGCGGGTAGTCGATGGCGTAGCCTGAGTATGCGTCGCTGATCTCAGACCGCCGGTTGAGGGCATCGATGAAGTGGCGGCTCACGTCGAAAGCCGTCCTCAGGTCGGCGCCATTCCTGTTGGTGACGCTCAGTTCGAAGCCGCCGCCACGGCCATAGCCGTCAATCATTCCCGGTGCCATGGCGAAACTCTCCGCCTCGCGCTCATCTGCCAGGATGGCGTCGATACGCTCGGCCACGCTCCACGACGTATGGCCGCCGCCCTGGCGTTTGTCCCATGGCTTCAGCTGTATCTGGACCATGCCCTTGTTGGCACCCCCGAAGCCGACCACCCCGCCAACCGACTCCACCTCGGGCAACTGCTGCATCTTGTCGGTCAGGCGCACCATCACCTCCTCCGTCTTGTCCATCGTGTATCCCGGCGGCGTGCTCAGGTCAACCATCAGCGAACCCATGTCCTCGTCGGGGACGAAGCCCGTGGGCACCACCCCCATCAGCACCGCCAATAGCAGTACCGCCACGGCGATGGCTCCTGCCGCCAGCCATTTGCGGCGAATGAGCGTCATCGCCACACCGGTATAACGGCCGAGAAGAGCCTTGAAAGCCACCTCGTATGCTGTGCGCACCTTTGCAGAGAAGGTTTTCCGGCCTCCTTCGCGTGGTTTCAGCATCAATGCGCTGAGTGCCGGAGCGAGCGTCATTGCCACAAGGAGCGAGATGCCGACAGCCACCGCCATCGTCAGACCGAACTGTTTGTAGAAGATGCCCGAAGTGCCGCTTACGAACGACATGGGGATGAAGATGACCATGAAGACGAGCGTGGTGGTGAGGAGAGCCGACGTCAGTCCGCCCATCGCATCGACGGCGGCTTTATAGGAAGAGCGGTAGCCTGCATCGAAACGTGCCTGCACCGCCTCGACCACCACGATGGAGTCATCGACCACGGTGCCGATGACCAGCACCAATGCGAAGAGCGTCAGCATGTTGATGGAGAAACCTGCTGCCATCATGAAGGCGAACGTTCCGACAAGCGACACGACGATGCCCAATGCAGGGATGAGCGTGGCACGGAAATCCTGCACGAAGAGATACACCACGACGAGCACCAAAAAGATGGCCAGCAAGAGCGTGAAGACCACTTCGCGGATGGAGGCGAAGAGGAAGTCGTTGGTGTTGTCGAACGTCACGATGCGGACGTCTTTTGGCAACTGCAGCTCCACCTCCTTGATCAGTTTGTCAATATCCTGATTGATTCGTGTGGCGTTGGAGCCTGCCACCTGACTGACGCTGCCCATCACGCCAGGATGGCCGTTGATGCGGTTGGAGTAGGCATAGTCCGACTGTCCCAGTTCCAGATCGGCCACATCTTTCAATCGTAGTTCCTCGCCGGTCGGTTTGGAGGAAATGACAAGGTTCTCAAACTCCGCCACATCCTGCTTGCGGCCCGTGTAGCGCAGCGTATATTGGAAAGTGTTCTTCGTGTTTTCACCTATCGAGCCTATGCTCGCCTCCACGTTCTGCTCCTCCAAGACCGTCGTGATGTCGCTGGGAACGATGTCGTGGCGAGCCATCGCATCGGGTTTCAGCCAGATGCGCAGCGCGTACTGTCCGCCCCACACCTCCACCTTGCCCACGCCCTGGATGCGCAGGATGGCGGGTCGCAGGTTGTTGTAAAAATAGTTGCTGAGGAAGTTCTCGTCGTATGTGCCGTCGGGACTCTCCAATGCGAGGATGCGCAGTTGGCCTGGCTGCTGTTTCTCGACCGCCACTCCCATTTTCACCACTTCGGCAGGAAGCATAGCCTGGGCCTGCACCACTCGGTTCTGCACGTTCACCGCCGCCATGTCGGCATTGGTGCCTTGCTTGAAGAAGATGCTGATGGAGGCCGACCCGTTGGAGGCCGACGACTTCATGTAGGTTATGTTGTCCACCCCGTTGATGGCTTGTTCCAGCGGCGCCAGGACGCTCTTCTGCACCGCCTCGGCACTTGCCCCCGGATAACTTGCCCAAAGATAAACCGTGGGCGGTGCGATGTCGGGGTACTTCTCTATCGGCATTCTCGTCAGCGCAATGACGCCGACAGCCACCACCATCACGTTGATGACGATGCTCAGCAAGGGGCGGTCGATGAAAGTCTTGATTCTCATGTCTGTCAGATTCTTTTCCTGTGATGATTGATGGAAGGTGTAGGTTGGAACAACGTGGAGGGCCTTGACACCTGCGGCGGCTGTATCCGTACGCGACGGACGATGACAATGGCGGCCAAGGCGCCAAACACGCCAGCGACAAACTGGAGGATCCAAATGCCATCGAGTTGCCAGAGGGGTACGAGAACCGCCATGCACAGCAGCGGGAACAGGAATGTGCCGAGCAGGGAGATGGCCAGGGAGTGCCATGGGCGCTCGACGGCGGTCATGTAACCGGATAGGGTGCGCTCAATCCAACTGACAAGGTAACTGAGGGCGAAAAGCCGCATGGCGCGCAGACTCATGTCATAAAGGGCGGTGTCGCCATCCTTGATGAAGAAGGGCAGCAGGAATTGTCCGCCGAACAGCAGGAAAAGCATGGCCATCAGGGAGAGCACAGCCGAGGAGGCCATGACGGTCTGTTGGATGCGCTTCATACGCCTTGTCAGTCCGGCACCGAAACAATAGCTGATGGCGGGCTGCAGGGCATCGACCATGCTATGGATGACCATGCCCATGAGACTGTCGACGTATTCCACAATCGAGATGGCAGCCACTGCCATAGACCCGCCGAGCCGCAACAGCACGACATTCATGATGACGGCAAACGCCGACCCCGCCATGCTGATGAAGAACTCCGAAGAGCCATTGGTGAGGATTCGCAACATCTGGCGCAGGGAGACAGTGCCTTTTGTGAACACGAGTGGCAACCTCTTGCGGATAAAGGGCACCAAAGACCATGCCGCTCCCAGCGACATGGAAAGGCACGAGGCCATCGCAGCCGCCCAAAGTCCCTGTTCCAGAACGACAATCAGCAGCACGTCCAAGAGGATGTTCAGCAGGGAACAGACGATGTTGATGGTCATACTCATTTGAACCCGTCCGCAGACTCGCAGGTAATTGTCGGTGGAGAAATAGACACAGCAGAGGGGCATGAACAGCGAGAACACTTGCAGATACTCCACGGCATGGTCAGCCGTCAGGCCGTCGGCACCCATCAGGCCGATAATCGGACGGGCGAGCAGGAATCCCGCCAGTCCGAAGACGGTGGATACTGCCGCTATCAATCCCAGACAAACGGTGAATACACGACTGCCCTCACCATGGTCACCACGTCCGAGGAGGATGGAGATGCGCACCGACGAACCCGTCGCCACCATGTCGGCAAGTGCCGTGATGATCATGATGAGCGGCATGACAAGGTTGACCGCCGCCAGCGCCTCCTGGCCGATGAAATGGCCGACGAAGATGCCGTCGGTGATGGAATAGATGGCGGAAAAGCCCATGCCGACCATTGCCGGAAGGGTGCAGCGGACAAACAGCCTGGGAATCGGCGTCGTGGCAAACTCCTGTTCGTTCATTCCTTTATTGTTTAGTCTGGATTTCCTGTCCCTCTTTCACATAACCCGCACCTTTGGCAACAATGATGTCACCAACTTCGAGGCCGTTGGCGACGACGTAGTTTTTGCCGTCTGTCATGGGGAGGACTGTGATGATGGTCGATGACGCCTTCCCTTCCACCACGCGGTAGGCATACTTCTTGTCCTGTATCTCATAGGTGGCTGCCTGTGGGATGACAATGACCTGATGCATTTTGTAAGGCACGACAAGGCGACCGGTACTGCCGCTGAGCAGCCGACCGTCACCATTGGGGAAGACGGCACGTGCCGATACGGAACCGGTCGAACTTTCCACCACGCCGCTGATGCTTTCCACACGGCCTCTGACCACACAGGTGTCGCCATTGGCGGACAACAGGGCGACAGGCGGGAAGGCTGAGACGGCTTTCCCCAACGACCCATGTCGGGCGATGCGGTCCATCACGTCACGCTCTGTCAGGGAGAAATACACGAACATCTCGTGGCTGTCGGCCACCGTGGTAAGGCTGCCATGGGAAGGTCCCACATAGTCGCCCACCCGGAAAGGCAGGCTGCCCACCACGCCGTCGGAAGGACTGCGCAGGACAGTATATGAGAGATTGGCGCGGGCTGTCTCCAACTGCGCCTCGCTCTGTCGCAGTTGGGCTTTTGCCATAGCCAAACTTGACGCCGCGGTGCGCAGTTCATGGTCGGAAACGACGTTGTGCGCATTCAGCCCGCGGCTGCCGTCATAATTGAGCTGCTCCTTTGTCAGGTTGGCTCTCGCCACCTCGACGTTGGCGGAAGCAGCCTTGACCTCGGCCTGATACGCTGACTGGTCGATGACGAACAACACCTGTCCGCGTCTTACCTGCTGGCCTTCCTTCACCCTGACCTCACGTAGATAACCTTCCACACGTGGGATGATTTTGACGCTTTGACGTCCCTCGATGGATGCCGGATAACTCTGCTCCAACACCAAGTCTGACTTCGTTACTGTCATTGTCTCGAAATCAGCAGGGGCAGTGTCTTCTGCCTCTTGTTGTCGGCAGCCTGCTAACAACAATACAGCAATCAATAATAATATGAACTTTTTCATGTCGTATCCTCACTTTTTGAGTGTAAAGGTACGACCTTTCCTTATTGTATAAAAGAAGAAATGTGGTGAAACGGCGTTTTTCGACGCTGAACTGTCTAATGTGTGACTTGAATATTTGACAAGGAACCTTGGACTAGGGCCACGTCGACAGTTTGATATACAGCCATTCACACACCATCATCGACGCTCAGATTGGCGGCACGAAAATCTTGTACAACCAACTAGGCTATGTGTTCCGGCAAGAGCATTTGGATAATTGGTTCTGCCACGTCAAGATGATTGATGTGTGATGAAGAAATGTGACGTTTGTGGCAAGATAATACAGAAAAAGGCAGGAGCGAGTCTCCTGCCTTTTATGTCTTTAGTAAAAGTAAAAAAACTTGGTGTTATTTTAACATATAATTACCATATAATTAATCATAAATTGTTGTGTGTCAGAATTTTTAGGTAATTCGTGATAATTCGTGTTCTGTATTATTCATCCCAACTAATTATTTAATCGTCACTTAATAGAGGACTGAATACAGCTTTCTTATTTTCACGCGAATCTTCCGGCAAACGTAAACTATTGATATTATATAACTTCCAATTTTTGTGCGAGCCGAGAGCAGAACCAAGCTTGCTTGTGCTATGCCGAGGCGAAGCCAAAAATCGAAGATGATTCAATTTTCATGCAAATCTACCACTATTTTTCTCCACTTACATAGGGAAAAGAAGAAAAAAGGATTATGAGTTCCTTGTTATTTACGTATCACTTAAGTGATATTTATGCTACATTATTGACTTTAATCTTCAACATCCTGATAATTACAATGCAATAATCAAATACAATTGAAGCAGTACTTCAAGCTGCAAAAGCATTACTCCCAGATTTTCTGCAAAGTGCAGAATTTGCACTTTGCAGAAAGTTTGTGTGCAATATTTGCACTTTGGAAAAACTTACTTCATCAGTTTGGGCCATGTATGGTATAGAAGAATTTGTCCTTTATAAAATTGTCCATAATCTTATACGTTCTTTTGATTGATTAAGTTCACAACCACCTTCACCATGACATCCTTTTCCTCGGTCTTGCTCTCGGCTATCATCAGGGTGAGGGCAACGAGGGTGTTGTCAGCGAGCCGCTTGGTGCCGTCAGGACGGTAGAGGATGCCGTTGTTGTTGAGAAACCATAGGAAAAGCGTGGCGGCAATGCGTTTGTTGCCGTCGCTGAAAGAGTGGTTCTTTGTGACAAGATAAAGGAGCATGGCTGCCTTCTCCTCCACACTGGGGTAGAGTTCCTCGCCACCGAATGTCTGGTATATCTGTCCGATGCTGCTTTTGAAAGAGTCATCCTTCTCGTTGCCGAACAGTGAACTACCACCAAATTTGTCCCGCAGGGCTCTGATGGCTTCCATCGCGTTCTCATAGGTGGCATGGAACTTGTCTTCCTGAGTGGTTTCAGCCAAGCGCAGACGTTGGTAGTCGTAGTCGTCAAGGGTGTCGAGGGCATAGGTGTAGTCCACCACAATGTCGAACAAAGCCTGGTTTTCGTCATTGGGCTCTATCTGTTGACTCTGTATGGTGCGGCCTACCATCTGCACCAGTTGGCGAAGTTCAGCTATTTGCTCACTATGTATGCGCTGGTTGACGGCATAGCCCTTGATGAGATACTGCTTCAAAACTTGATTGGCCCATTGGCGGAATTGAACGCCTCGTTGACTTTTCACACGATAGCCAACGGAGATGATGACATCAAGTGTATAAAAAGCCACAGGTTGCTTCACGCCATCAACACGCAAAAAATGCGTGTTGATATCTTTGGGCACTTCATTTTCAGTAAAAACGTTGTTTATATGTTTGCGAATCGTCTTCTCATCACGCCCAAACAGAATTGCCATTTGGTTCGCGCTGAGCCATACAGTCTCATTCTCCATACGGACATCAATCTGTGTCTGTCCGTCCTCGGTCTGATATATGATGATTTTGTTCTGTTCCATAATTTGATATATTTAGAATATGCAAAGTTAGTGAATTGGATGAAATAACACAATGTTTATTTGGAGACTTTATCCCATCAATTTGAGCATGGCCTCCAACTTCTCCTGGTCCATCTCCATGAGTCGTTCCACGAGTTCTGCTTTCTTCTGGCTCTTGTCCTTGGTGGAGAGCAGTTTGGAGTTATTGGTCACCATGGTAGCCATGTTGTAGCGTGAAAGGTAGTTGAGGGTTG
>CAMHEL010000155.1 GCA_946184125.1 uncultured Prevotellaceae bacterium | reverse complement strand
ATCCCGACGCATTGAATATCAGGATTTTCAATCCGAAAATCGCATTAAAAATGCTTCTACTCCATGCAAGTGGATTGCAAATCCACCTGAGCCCTCAATAAAGAATCTTCAAATCTTTACTTAATAATTATCAATTATAAATATGGATTTTAGTTAACAAATGCTTATATTACCGATTTTGTTAACTTAATAATGTTAATTATTTAGGATTTCCTTTTATCTTTGCAGTCATGAAAAAGAAAACAATATGGTCGATAGCCACCATCATGGGGCTCTCTTTCCTGGCCTTGCTGTTCTTGCAGATTAAGTACATCAGCGAGATGGTGGGCATGAAGAAGGAGCAGTTTGATGAATCGGTGAAGAGGTCGCTCAATCAGGTGTCGCGCAACCTGGAGCTGAACGAGACGCTTCGTTTCTTGGAAAAGGATGTGAGCGCGGCGGCAAGGCAGCGCGTGACAAGCGACACCGCTGTGGTCAGCGCACTCGACCTCTATCAGACCCATGGAAAAGGGGGATATTCATCCTTTGAATCGAAGACCTCCGAAGTGAGGCCCGGGACAGTGCCCAAACTGCTCATCGTGCGCAACGACAGAAGTTCCCTCTCGCAGGCCAGCAAGAGCATGGAGGAGATGGTGCGCAACCGTTACATCTACCAGAAGGCGCTGCTCGACCAGGTGGTGCTCAGCATCCTCTATTCCGCTTCGGAAAAACCTCTGGAGGAGCGGCTTAACTTCAGGCTTCTTGACAAAGAACTGAAGGTGGAGTTGCAGAACAACGGCATCAGCATACCTTACCACTTCACTGTCGCCACCCAGGAAGGGCAGGAGGTCTATCGGTGCCCGGACTACAGCGATGTGGGAGAAGAATACACTTACGAGGAGGTGCTCTACCGAAACGACCCGTCGAACAAGACCGGCGTCGTTCGCATCCACTTCCCCCAGATGAACAAATACATCTTCTCGTCCATCAGGTTCATGATACCTGCCATCGTCTTCACGTTCATCCTCCTCATCACCTTCATCTTCACCATCGTCGTCGTCTTCAGGCAGAAACGATACTCCGAAATCAAGAACGACTTCATCAACAACATGACGCATGAGCTGAAGACACCCATCTCGAGCATCTCCCTCGCCGCACAGATGCTCAACGACGAGGCCATCACCAAGAGCCCCGACATGCTCAAACGGATGGCTGGAGCCATCCAGGAGGAGTCGAAACGACTGAGATTCCTTGTCGAGAAGGTGCTGCAGATGTCGATGTTCGACAAGCACGATGCCATCTTCAAGAAAAAGCAGCTCGACATCAACGAACTCATGGAAAACGTGGCCAACACCTTCGTCCTCAGGGTGGAGCACACTGGAGGAAAGATACATACAGAGGTCGGAGCCATTGAGTCGGCCATATATGTCGATGAGATGCACTTCTCGAACGCCATCTTCAACCTCATCGACAACGCCGTCAAGTATAGAAAGCCCGACCATCCCGTCAACCTGCTCCTCAGGACATGGAACGACGAGCAGAACGTTTACCTCTCTGTCGAAGACGACGGACAGGGCATCAAAAAGGAGAACTTGAAGAAAATTTTCGAGAAATTCTATCGCGTTCACACCGGAAATGTTCACGACGTCAAGGGCTTCGGTCTCGGACTGGCCTATGTGAAGAACATCGTCACGCTGCACAAAGGGGACATCAAGGTGGAGAGCGAATACGGAAAAGGAACAAAATTCACAATATCACTACCATTCATTAAAGACTGAAAATCATGGAAGACAAACTGAAAATCTTGCTGTGCGAGGATGAAGAGAACCTCGGCATGCTGCTACGCGAATATCTGCAGGCTAAAGGCTATACCGCAGAACTCTGCCTCGACGGTGAGGCCGGATATAGGGAATTCCTGAAGAATAAGTACGACATCTGCGTGCTCGACGTGATGATGCCCAAGAAGGACGGCTTCACGCTCGCTTCGGAAATCAGACAGGCAAACGCCGACATACCCATCATCTTCCTCACTGCCAAACAGCTGAAGGAGGATATTCTCGAAGGCTTCAAAATCGGTGCCGACGACTACATCACCAAACCTTTCTCCATGGAAGAGCTGGTGCTGCGTATAGAGGCCATCCTCAGAAGGGTCAAGGGAAAGAAAACCAAGGACTCCACCGTATACCGCATCGGCCGCTTCATCTTCGACACCCAGAAGCAACTGCTCACCATCGGAGAGAAGCAAACCAAACTCACCACCAAGGAGAACGAACTGCTGGCTCTGCTCTGTGCTCATGCCAATGAAATCCTGCAGCGCGACTTCGCCCTGAAGACCATCTGGATTGACGACAACTACTTCAATGCACGGTCCATGGACGTCTATATCACCAAGTTGCGCAAGCATCTCAAGGATGACGACCAGATAGAAATCATCAACATCCACGGAAAGGGCTACAAACTCATCACGCCCGATTTGGACTGAGCTGCGACGCCCCAACATGATAAGGTCTTCTCCTGTTGAAGGGGATGCCGGGCGCATCAGCGTCTTGATAACCGCGGATAAGCGAGTTTGGTTCTGAACTCGCTTATTCGCGGTTTTTGATAAACAGGACGCTCGGCAAAAACGACTCCGTAAATTCCCCAATTCTCAAATTCGGGGCAAGAAAAGCGAAGCCTTCGACAATTCCCCTATTCGGACATGAATGATGGACAACTGTTCATGCTCGCAAATAGCCCAAAACCGTCGAAAGAGCGCTTTTTTTCTTGAAAAATGAGCTCGTTACGATGCGTTTGGGCGCAAAAGACGGGTCTGTAGAGCCTCTTTTCTATAAAATTGCAAAAAATATTTTGCTGGTTGGGGAAAAAGCAGTACCTTTGCACCGCATTTTTGCAAAACAACTATTTTCACATTATTAATTAGTATGAATCAATACGAAACCGTTTTCATTTTGACTCCCGTTTTGTCTGATGATCAGATGAAGGAAACGGTCGCTAAATTCAAGAAAATCCTCACCGACAAAGGTGCGGAAATAGTGAATGAAGAGGCCTGGGGAAGACAGAAACTGGCTTACACCATCCAGAAGAAATCGTCGGGCTTCTATGTCCTGCTCGAGTTCAAGGCTGAGCCAGAAGTTATCAAGACGCTCGAGACCGGCTTCCGCCGCGACGAGAAGGTCATCCGCTTTATGACCGTGAGGCTCGACAAGTATGCCGCACAGTATGCTGAGAAAAGACGTATCAAATTAGGTAAAAAAGTTGAGGAGGCTTAAACATGGCAGAGAAAGACACTGAAATCCGCTACCTGACACCACCGTCGGTCGACACAAAGAAGAAGAAGTATTGCCGTTTCAAGAAGAGCGGTATCAAATACATCGACTACAAAGACCCCGAGTTCCTCAAGAAATTCCTCAACGAGCAGGGAAAAATTCTCCCCAGGCGCATCACTGGCACCTCGCTGAAATATCAGAGGCGCGTGGCTACAGCCATCAAAAGGGCACGCCAAATCGCTTTGCTGCCCTACGTAACCGATTTGATGAAATAAACGAAGGAGGACTTGGAATGAAAATCATACTGAAACAGGATATCATCGGCCTTGGATACAAGAACGATGTCGTGGAGGTGAAAGACGGCTATGGCCGCAATTATCTCATCCCACAGGGCAAGGGCGTTATCGCTTCCCCCTCCGCACTCAAGGTGCTCGCAGAGAACCTGAGACAGCAGGCTCATAAAATCGAGGTCCAGAAGAAAGCTGCCCAGAAGAGGGCCGACCAGCTCGAGGGCGTTGTCATCGAGGTCGCTGCCAAAGTCAGCTCTACTGGTGTGCTCTATGGCTCTGTCAACACTGCTACCGTAGCACAGGAACTCGCCAAGAAAGGCATCGAGGTCGACCGCAAAATCATCACCATGCGCGACATCAAGGCCGTCGGTGAGTACGAGGCCCTCATACATTTCTTCAAGGATGTTGAGGTCAGAGTGCCCGTGAAGGTCACTGCCGAAGGGCAGGAGGAAACACCCGCACCCGCCGAAGAGAATGAAGCTCCTGCTGAACTGTCCGAAGAGGCTATCATCGAGGACGAACTGGAGGAGGCTCTCGACGCAGAGTAACAACATTTGGTATAATAACATCACTCCGGCTGGTACCCCTTAGGGCCATGTCGGAGTTTTTTTCAATAGGTATTTACCCAATACAGGGATGAAGTAGTAATTATTTTTAAAGGTGGGTCCTGTTCATGATGTCGAGGTGCCGGATAAAAGCAAAAAGCGACCGAAATGTAACTTAGACCACACCTGAAAGAATAAAATCAGAATTAATAGTACTCAACTAAAGTAAAAAGATGAAAGCATTTGTTTTTCCCGGTCAGGGTGCACAGTTCGTCGGAATGGGAAAGGACCTCTACGAGAGCAATCCCCTCGCTCACGAACTGTTTGAGAAGGCCAACGAAATTCTTGGCTTCAGGATAACCGATATCATGTTCAACGGCACTGATGAGGAACTGCGTCAGACTAAAGTCACCCAGCCTGCAGTGTTCCTGCACAGTGTCATCAGGGCTTTGTGCACCGACGATTTCAACCCGGAGATGACGGCCGGACACTCACTCGGCGAGTTCTCGGCACTTGTCGCTGCCGGCGCTCTCTCTTTCGAGGATGGGCTGCGACTGGTCTATGCTCGTGCCATGGCCATGCAGAAAGCCTGTGAGAAGGAGCCGTCGACGATGGCTGCCATCATCGGCCTCAGCGATGAGGAGGTAGAGAAAGTCTGTGCTGAGGTCTCTGCCAATAGCAACAGCGTCGTCGTGCCCGCCAACTACAACTGCCCCGGACAGCTCGTCATCTCTGGCAACGTGGAAGCCATCAACACCGCCTGCGACCTTCTCAAAAAGGCCGGAGCCAGAAGGGCACTGCCACTCAAAGTGGGGGGCGCTTTCCACTCACCGCTCATGCAGTCGGCCAAAGACGAACTGCAGAAAGCCATCGAGAATACGGAGTTCAGTACACCACGGTGCCCCGTCTATCAGAACGTGGACGGAAAACCCCATACCAAACCTGAGGAAATCAAGAGCAACCTCATCGCACAGCTCACCAACAGCGTCAAATGGACACAGTGCGTGCAGAACATGAGCGCCGACGGTGCCGATAACTTCACGGAGTGCGGACCAGGTAAAGCCCTGCAAGGAATGATTTCCCGCATCAACAAGGGGGCCACCGTTCAGGGAATACAGTAATCTGCAATCCTTCACCCCTGTCGTTATGAGAAAGAGAACTGTCATCTATCAGGTGTTTACCCGTCTTTTCGGCAACGCCAACACGATGCTCCAGCCCAATGGCACGCTGGAGCAGAACGGCTGCGGCCATTTCGCCGACTTCGACGAGGGAACACTTAGGCGTATCAAACAGCTTGGCGCCACACATGTGTGGTACACGGGGGTCATACGCCATGCCACCACCACCGACTACTCACGCTATGGCGTGCCACGACAGACACCCATGGTGGTGAAGGGAAAGGCGGGCTCGCCCTATGCCATAGCCGACTACTACGACATCGACCCCGACCTCGCCAGCGACCCCGAAAAGCGAATGGAGGAGTTCGTGCAACTGGTGGAGCGTACCCATGCCGCGGGAATGAAAGTCGTCATCGACTTCGTGCCCAATCATGTGGCAAGGGAGTACCATTCTGTCTGCAGGCCCGACAATGTGAAGGACCTCGGGGAGAAAGATGACAGCAATCTGCATTTCTCAACCGACAATAATTTCTACTACTGCTGGGGGCACGCTCTCGACACCTCCGACATTCCCCATACCGAGGGGCCCCTCTACGAGGAGTGCCCCGCCAAAGCCACCGGCAACGACCAGTTCGGATGGAGACCGGGGAGGGGTGACTGGTACGAGACCGTGAAACTCAACTACGGCGTCGACTACTGCGATGCCGGAGGACGGTCGGAGCATTTCAACCCCATACCCGACACCTGGAGCAAGATGACCGACATCCTCTTCTTCTGGGCTGCCAAAGGGGTGGACGCCTTCAGATGCGACATGGCGGAGATGGTGCCCGCAGCCTTCTGGCACTGGGCTACCGACAAGGTGAAGTTCGCCTACCCGCATATCACGTTCATCGGCGAGGTTTACAATCCCTCGCTCTACCGTCAGTACCTCGATGCCGGATTCGACTACCTCTACGATAAGGTGGGGATGTATGACTGCATGCGCGACATCATCTGTCACCGGAGGGCTGCAGCCGACATCACCCGACAGTGGCAGGCCAACAACGACTTCCTTCCGCATATGCTCTTCTTCCTTGAGAACCACGACGAGCAGCGCATCGCCAGCGACTTCTTCGCCGCTCAGGCGCAGAAAGGCATACCGGGAATGATGGCGGGGGCATGGCTGCATACCGGTCCCGTCATGGTCTATGCCGGACAGGAGTTCGGCGAGGCTGCCATGGAGGAAGAGGGCTTCTCAGGGCTCGACGGACGGACCACGATTTTCGACTACTGGGCTCTTGGCACACTGCAGAGGGGATTTGGCGACAGAAGGAAAATGAAAAGGGCGGAGCGCGAATTGCTCGAGGCCTACACACAGATTCTCACGCTTGCCAACACCGACGATGCCCTGCGCGAGGGGGATTTCTACGATCTCATGTACGTCAACCCGCAGATGCAGAGGCAGTTCGCCTTCATGCGAAAGTATCGCAAGGAAGTGGTGCTGGTCATTGCCAATTTCGACGAAGAACCTGCTTCGTGTGCCGTGAACATTCCACAGCATGCTTTCGACTATTGGCAGATGGAACAGAAACAGACCGAAGCAACCAATCTCCTGACAGGACAGCGGAGCCGTATCGAACTGCGTCCCGATGCACCTCTCTGTATCGACGTGCCGCCTCTTGGTGGAACGGCTTTGAAATTCTATCTTTGATATCTCACCCCAACTATGGATTACGACGATTTCAACCCACACAACAAGGAGGAGTTTCCACCCGCACACACGGCGGAACATCTGCTCAACCAGACGATGGTGAGGATGTTCGGCTGCGAACGCTCAAGCAATGCCCATGTGGAGCGCAAGAAAAGCAAGATATCATACGTCCTTGACCATAAGCCCGACAGGAAGGAGGAGCGTGAGATTGAGCGGCGAATGAATGAGTTGATTGATGCCGACCTGCCCGTCACCTTCGAGGTGGTGAGGCGCGATGAATTGCCCGAGGAGATTGATGCCTCGAGGTTGCCCGCCGACGCCTCCGACACCATACGCCTGGTGCGCATTGGCGACTACGACGTGTGCCCGTGCATCGGGAAGCATGTCCGCTCCACAGCGCAAATAGGGCGCTTCGAGATGCTCGGCACCAACTGGGATGAGCACACACACACCTTCCGCATCAGGTTCAAGGTCGTGTTGTGATGACGACAACTCCGTTTTTCAACTGCAGATGAAGTGCCTATGAGATGGCTGCGATGCTTCGTGATGCTCCTCGTGGCGCTCACGTCGGCGACGGCATGGGCGAAGCCAAGGACGGTGAGCGACATGCGAAGGGCGGCGGAGCGCGTCCTGACGCATCTTGTCGATGCCAGAGCGGAAAGGGATAAACCGGAAATCATCACCCTTGAGCAGAGGGGAGGACTCGTCGTCATGGGCTACGAGGAGGGCGGATATGCCATCGTTGCCGATGATGATGATTTCCCCGCTGTACTCGGTTATTCGGCTTCGGAATACAATCCCCGTTCGGATAACGACAACTTCTTGTGGTGGATGAAGGCCATGGAGAAGGTGGTGAGCCGGAAACAGCTGGCAGGTGCCAGGACGGTGATTCCCGCAGAACTGGGCCTGCCTGACCATGCCGAAAAACTGCTCTCTTCGAAGTGGTCGCAGTCTTCTCCTTTTAATATGTTCTGTCCGGGCAAGATGGCGACAGGCTGTGTGGCCACTGCCGCTTCCCAGGTGCTGCGCTATTTCGAGTGGCCTGTCGAGGGAAAGGGCACGGTGTTCACCTATGTGCCTTTTGCCAGAACTGAGGGCACCCGCTATGAAGCCACACTCGATGGCTCACCTTTCCGTTACGACCTGATGCTCGACCATTATGGCGTTTTCTCGCCTACAGAGGCCAAGGAAGCTGTCGCTGCACTCAACTACCATGTGGGTCTGGCGATGAAAGCCATTTATGAGATAGGCGGGACGGGAGCCTACAGCGAGACACTCACTTATGCGCTGAGGACCAACCTCGGCTATCCGCTCGCTGTGACCATCGGAAGCGGCAAATATACGGCCGATGAGTGGATGACGCTCATCTATCAGCAGCTTAGCGACAGCATCCCCATCATCTACGGCGGAACGGATGAAACCTACGCCGGTCATGAGTTCGTGCTTGACGGTTATGACGAGAACGGACTGGTGAGCATCAACTGGGGATGGGGAGGCGAAGGCGATGGTTACTACGACCTCCACAACCTTGTCCTGCATGGCTTTTACGATTTCAGCTGCCATCAAGACATGGTGTTCAGATGCGCCCCTCGGTATCAGCTTGCTGAGCAGGTCGTGGTGGCGCTGTCAGCGCCTGGCACCTTGCACGAGCATCTCACTGAGGAACAGCAGAAATGGCTGTCGAACCTCAAGGTGACCGGTCCTGTCAATGGCACCGATATCGCCACGCTACGTGCCATGGCGGGATGTGATGCCGACGGAAAGGGCACTTGGGGCAATCTTTCCTTCCTCGACCTCGGCGAGGCACGCATTGTGGCGGGAGGAGAGCCGTATATCCATGCCGGGCCGACGGCTCTTGTGCCTGTGGCCGACAATGTGATGCCTGAGAGGGCATTCAGCGACTGTTCCTTCCTCATCGATGTGGTGCTGCCAGCCAACCTCAAGGGGTTTGAGGATGGTGTCTTCGCCAACTGTTCCAACCTCGACCATGTGTCGTTGACGCCCGACGGGGATGCTGATTTCGTCGTCGACGGCTCGTTCGTGATGAGCCGCGACCGGAAAGAACTGATTGCTTGTCTGCCGGGGTGTGGCGACGACCTGCAGTATGATGTCCCTGAGGGGGTGACGACCATTCATCAGGATGCCTTTGCCGGACTGCCGCTTTACGAGCGACTGGTCTTGCCCGCAACATTGGAGCGTGTTGGCCCAAGGGCATTCAACCGATGCTTCGACCTTTATTTCACTTATCTCAAGGCAGAGGAGCCACCAGCCATCGACCCCTCGGCCATCGACCCCCTCGACCTCTCGCTTCGCACGCTTTATGTGCCGAAGGGCTCACGCTTCAAATATCAAAGGGCTGAGGGATGGAAGAAGTATGAACGCAGAATCATCGAGTATGATTTTGGTGAGGCCGGCATCTCGCTGCCCGTCAGACAAGAAACCGGAAACCAGCGTTACGATCTTATGGGAAGACGTGCCGTGCCGGCAGCAAAGGGCATGACGCATGGCATCGTCGTAAGCAAGGGACGTAAGGAGGTCAGGTGACGAGAAGGTTTCATTTGCTCAGTACATAACAAACAAGCGCCCCGCCTTCGCAGCGGAGCGCTTGTTTCATTTCGTTTCGATTTCCTCTTTCATATCGATGAACTCTCCTTTTGCATCATAGAATTCATATTGCAAAAAGGCCATCTTCTGGGAGGAAATCACATGCACGCCAAAACCATATTTGAACTGCCATTTGCGCTTGAGGGATATGATACCCTGATTGATGTAAGCAGCAACGTATGGGTGTACGTGCAGGTAGAAGGTCTTTACGCCTATCTTGTTGACTAAGTGGTCAATCTTACTCTCCAGCTGGTCGGTGAAGAGAATACTTGATTTAATTTTCCCTCTACCGAAGCAGGTGGGACAGGTTTCATCTACGCTGACATCCATGGCGGGACGAACGCGCTGGCGCGTGATTTGCATGAGGCCGAACTTGCTGAGGGGCAGGATGTTGTGCCGGGCACGGTCTTGCTGCATGTTCTTGCACATGCGCTCATAGAGCAACTGACGGTCCTCGGCAAGGTTCATGTCGATGAAATCGACGATGATGATGCCGCCCATGTCGCGAAGGCGAAGCTGGCGTGCCAGCTCGTCGGCGGCTCCCAAATTCACGTCCAGGGCATTGGCCTCCTGGCCATTGGCTGAGCGGGTGCGGTTGCCGCTGTTCACATCCACGACGTGCATGGCTTCCGTATGCTCGATGATGAGGTATGCACCGTGCTTGTAGTTCACCGTCTTGCCGAAACTCGCCTTGATTTGCTTCGTGATGCTGAAGTTGTCGAATATTGGCACCTGACCGGTGTAGTGCTTCACTATGCCCGCCTTTTCAGGGGCTATTAGAGTGACATAGTGCTTCACCTCTTGCCACACTTGTTCGTCGTTGACGAAGATGTTCTCGTAAGAGGGGTTGAACAGGTCTCTGAGCAGCGCTACTGCCCTGCCTGTCTCCTCAAACACCATCTGGGGGCGTGCCTGGGTCCGCTGTACTTTGGTGATGGCATCCTCCCACCGCTGAAGGAGAACCTTCAGCTCGGTGTCGAGCTCTGCGACGCGCTTGCCTTCGGCTACTGTCCTGACGATTACACCGAAGTTCTTTGGCTTGATGCTCTGGATGAGCTGTTTGAGACGCGCGCGCTCCTCGCCGCTTTTGATTTTCGTAGAGACAGAAACTTTATCGTTGAAGGGCATGAGCACCAGGTAACGGCCTGCAAAACTCAACTCGCCCGTAAGTCGTGGACCTTTCGTCGAGATAGGTTCTTTTACAATTTGTACCAGCACTTCCTGACCTAC
>CAMHEL010000154.1 GCA_946184125.1 uncultured Prevotellaceae bacterium | reverse complement strand
TCTCTGTGCCTCTGTGTTGAATCTCTAAATCTCCAAACCTTTCTTTGAATCTTTCAAACCTTTCCAATCTTTCGAACCTTTGAGTTCCTCTGTTTCCCTCTGTCCCCTCTGCCTACCTCAGGAAACTGTGTTGAATCTCTAAATCTCCAAACCTTTCTTTGAATCTTTCAAACCTTTCCAATCTTTCGAACCTTTGAGTTCCTCTGTTTCCCTCTGTCCCCTCTGTTACCTCAGAAAATCGAAAAACTTTCCCCAATGATGAATTTCTGGCATTTTGATTTTGGATTACCAAAAAAATGCGTACCTTTGTTTTTCCAAAAAAGATTATTGCCAAAATGATAAAATGTCCATATTGCGAGAAGCAAATTCCCTATGATGCCAATGTCTGTCCCTATTGCGGACGGTCCATCAAAGAATTTCACCAGAAAGACAATGCTGAGGGTGAACAGTCTGTGGAACATACTGACCCAGAGCCTCTTGACAATCATGTGGAGCGTGTCACTCCTCATGAAAACGACCGGCGTATGCTCTTCTTCATCATCGCTGTCCTCGTTCTCCTGCTTATCGTAGGAGGTATATACCATTATACTTCGATTCATTCCGAGGATTTCGACGAGTCGCCAAAAGCAGAAGCCGACACCACTGTCATTCTCGACACACTCGAGAAAATCAAGCCTGCTGCGAAGGTTACCTATAACGCCAAGAAAAAACAGCGTGTGGTGGTCAATGGGGAAGGCGTCAGAATGCGCTTCGGACCAAGTCTCAAAGCCGGCTATCTCAAAGATGAGAAGGGCGCTACTAAGTCGGTGAAAAAAGGCACCGAACTGGAATGTGTCGGACAGACCGAAGAATGGTATCAAGTTGTCTATATGGGCAAAAAATACTATATGTCAAAACAATACACTTATCTTGTGGAATAAAGGCAAATCCCCAGCGGATAACTTTTTGACGCTTCACTAATATATTCTTTCATCGTTTTTTCATCCATCAATACTATAATTCATGACCCTGAGATTTTTGTCCCATGTAGTGAGCATGGCAGCTCTGACCACCCTGCTGGCGGCTGCTCCCAACCCTCACCATGCCATTGACCAACAGGATGGCACACCTTCTAAGAATGAAAAACCATTGCCCTATTCCGGCTCTGATGTACATGAGTTCGTCGTGCTCGACTATGGAAACCGCACCGTGCGTATCAAACCTGATGTGACCATCAGCCGGCCCGAACTTGTCCGTGACCGCAACAAGTGCTTCATCCTCATGTCGAAAAAAGATTTCTATCTCTATGTCTATGAGGCACAGGGCAGTGATACCGTCCTTATTGCCCGTTACGATTGCTGCTTCAGTCTGAAGAAGGGCAACAAACAGCGTGTGGGCGACATGCGTACCCCGAGCTGCACACTCGCCAATCCCTTCACCATCTCGCAGATAGCCGATGCATCGAGCTGGTCGCACGACTTCCACGACGGGCGCGGCAACATCAAGGCCTATGGCAACTTCTTCCTACGCCTCGTCACACCAGGGCACAAGGGGATAGGCATCCATGGAAGCACCAACAATGCTGAAAGTGTACCAGGACGTGCCAGTGAGGGCTGCATACGCCTGCACGACAAAGATATCATCGACCTGCGCAAAAACTACGCTTTCGTTGGCATGAAGGTCATCATCAAGGATGAAGCCGTCGATGACTATCCCTTTGAAATCAGGGCTTTGCGTAAGCAGCACATCGAACGTGTCCGTCATCTCGACCCCGCCACCATCCTCACCAATGAGGCCATACAGAAAGCTGAGGCACTGCAGGGTAGGGTGAAAAAGGCCAGTACTCCCAGCACACCCAAAAAAAGGAAGTAGCACAAAATGGCTCTTAATTATATCTGGCTTGCCCTCTTCTTCCTCGGTGTACTCGTCGGGGTAGTGAAAGCCTGTATGGGCGATTTAGAGGCGCTGCCGGCAATGATGGACTCCACCTTCCAGATGTCGAGGGATGGATTTGAGATGTGTCTCGGACTCACTGGTACACTTGCTTTCTGGATGGGACTGCTGAAAGTGGGAGAAGACAGCGGACTGGTCAACAAACTCGCTTCCTTCCTCAGTCCTGTGCTGACAAGACTGTTCCCCGAGATACCACGTGGGCATCCTGCACTCGGATCCATCTTCATGAACATCTCGGCCAACATGCTCGGACTCGACAATGCCGCTACACCTATGGGACTGAAGGCCATGCAGCAGTTGCAGAGCATCAATACACAGCGCGACACGGCCAGCAACTCCATGATTATGTTTCTGACGCTCAACACGTCGGGCATCACCATCATACCCGTCTCCATCATGGCTTACCGGGCCAAGGCCGGAGCCGCCGACCCCACCGATGTGTTCATCCCTCTGCTGCTCACCTCGATGTTCTCCACCATCGTGGGACTCATCGTGGTCTCCATCTACCAACGCATCAACCTCTTCAACCGCTACATCCTGCTCATGTTCGCCGTCATCGGCGCTTTCGTGGCAGGGCTCTTCACCCTCTTCATGGGGCTCGACAGCGAGGATATGCAGAAGTTCAGCCGCCTGCTGACAAGCATCATGATTCTCGGGGCTATCCTCATCTTCCTCTTTGCTGGCATGAAGAAAAAGCTCAATGTCTATAACTCTTTCATCGAGGGGGCAAAGGGAGGATTCGATGTCGCCGTCAGTATCATTCCCTATGTCATCGCCATCTATGTGGCTGTGGGGGTCTTCCGGGCTTCAGGAGGAATGATCATGCTGCAGGAAAACGTGGCGCTTTTAGTGGAAGCCATGGGACTCAATTCCGACTTCGTTTCGGCTTTGCCTGTGGCGCTCATGAAACCGCTCAGCGGACCGGGTGCAAGAGGCATGATGCTCAGCAACTTCGACCAGTTCGGGCCCGATTCGTTCATCGGACACCTATCCAGCGTCCTGCAGGGATGCACCGACACCACATTCTATATCCTCGCCGTCTATTTCGGCAGCGTTGGCATCAAGAAGTACAGATATTCCGTCCCATGCGGACTCTCGGCCGATCTCGCCGGAATCATCGCAGCCATCTTCATCAGCTACTTCTTCTTCGGCTGACAAAATAAATCGCGGTTTTGTGCGTTTATTTTACAGCCATGCAGTGGACAGACCGAATACGTCAGGTGAAAATCCTTCTTGTCGTGGCGGCAGTGATTATCGCTGTCGCCTCGCTTTTTGTGTCGCATTACCTCGTCAGAGACCTGTCCATAGAGGAAAGACACAAAATGGAGGTGTGGGCTGAGGCCATGCGCTCGCTAAGCAATGCCGACGAGAACACCGACCTCAACTTGGTGCTCAAGGTCATCGACGAGAACAACACCATTCCCGTCATCGTGCTCGACACGGCCGACCATGCCACCACGTTCCGAAACATCAGGCTACAGGGAACATCCTACGACGACAGCCTCGCCTATGCCACACAGAGAGGAAGGTCGATGCTCAAGGCGGGAAGGTTCATCAAAATTTATCTTGGAGAGGAAGGACATGGCGACTACATCAACGTGTGCTACGACGACTCGGTGATGATCAAGCGGCTCTCCATGTGGCCCTATGTGCAGCTCGGCATCGTCATGGTCTTTGTCGTGGTCGCCATCTTCGCACTGCTCACGTCGAAACGTGCCGAGCAGAACAAAGTGTGGGTGGGACTTTCAAAGGAGACGGCTCACCAGCTCGGTACGCCTATCTCAAGCCTTATGGCATGGACCGAAATCCTAAAGGAAACCTATCCCGACGATGAACTGCTGCCGGAGATGGACCAGGACGTGAAGCGGCTGCAGCTTATTGCCGACCGATTCTCCAAAATAGGCTCACTGCCAGAACTCGTGCCCACTGACCTCGCCGAGGTGCTCAGCCATGTCGTGGAATACATGAACCGCCGTACGTCGGCAAAAGTCAAGATGAACACCATCTTACCTGAGAATAACATCATCACCGACATCAACTCACAGCTCTTCGAGTGGGTCATCGAGAACCTCTGCAAAAATGCCGTCGATGCTATGGAGGGAGAAGGTTCCATCACGCTCCGGCTGGGACAAGACGACAACAAAGTCTTCGTCGAGGTCTCCGACACCGGAAAGGGGATCAAGAAAAAGGACATCAGGCACGTCTTCACACCGGGATTCACCACCAAGAAACGGGGATGGGGACTCGGACTATCGCTCGCTAAACGAATAGTAGAGGAATACCATACAGGGAGAATTTTTGTCAAAAGTTCGGAACTCGGGAAAGGAACCACTTTCCGCATCGAACTAAAGAAATAAACCCGAGAAAGAACGCAGAAAACGCTTCTCACACCCTTTTTATCCCAACATTCCACACCGATGAAAGCGCAAAATGCAAAATTCACGGCAAAACTTTAGAGTATTCCAAAAAATAATCGTAACTTTGCAGCCCAAATGGGTAATTTAGAAAGATTTAAGATAGACTTGAAGGGCATGAAGACCGATAATGAGGATTTCCACTTCGTGCTCGATGATGACTATTTTGATTCTCTGGACACCGAGGAGGTCAGCGGAGGAAACATCAACGCATACCTCAATGTGAAGAAAACGGGGGATGAATTCCTACTGACTTTTCAGATAGAGGGCAACGCAACCGTGACGTGCGACCTCTGCCTCGAGCCCATGAGCCAGTATGTGGAGACCGAAAGCCAGATGGTGGCACGATTCGGCGATTCTTACAGCGAAGACGGAGACGACATCACCGTGCCCGCCGATGACGGAACTATCGACGTGTCGTGGCTCTTCTACGAGCTCACCGCACTGGCAATACCCACAAGGCACGCACACGATGAGGGACAATGCGACCCTGAGATGCTCAGGCGCATCAGCGAACTCGTCGGCAACGATGAACAGGAGGATAACACCGACAGCCGGTGGAGCGCATTGGAGCAATTAAAATCAACAACCAAAGAATAACAGAAAAATGGCACATCCTAAAAGAAGACAGTCAAAGACTCGTACACTCAAGAGAAGAACCCACGACAAAGCCGTGGCACCCACACTGGCTCTCTGCCCCAACTGTGGCGCTTATTATGTGTATCACACCGTATGCTCTACTTGTGGATACTACAGAGGTAAGGTCGCCATCGTGAAGGAAGAAACAGCTGAGTAATGGCGAAGTACAGAGCGGTCATCACAGGACTCGGAGGGTACATCCCCGATTACGTCCTCAATAATGAGGAACTGTCGAGGATGGTGGAAACCAACGACGAGTGGATTACCACAAGAGTGGGAATCAAAGAGCGGAGAATCCTCACGGAGGAAGGTCTCGGCACGTCGTACATGGCCCGAAAAGCTGCAAAGATGGTGCTCAAGAAGACTGGTGTCGACCCCGACACCATCGACGCGCTTATCCTCGCTACTTCAACTGCCGACTACCAGTTCCCATCTACGGCTTCCATCGTCGTGGGAAAAATAGGGCTGAAGAATGCCTTCGCCTACGACTTCTGGGGAGCCTGCTGCGGATTCCTCTTCGCACTCGACACCGCCGCGTGCTACATCGAAAGTGGGAGATACAAGAAAGTTCTCATTATCGGTGCCGACAAAATGTCGTCCATGGTCGACTACACCGACCGCGCTACCTGCCCTCTCTTCGGAGATGGTGCGGGCGCTGCTCTGGTCGAGGCGGTCGAGGACGATGAGGTGGGGTATATCGACTCGTATCTCAGAACCGATGGCAAGGGCCTGCCCTTCCTCCACATGAAAGCGGGAGGATCGGTCTGCCCACCGTCGCACTTCACCGTCGACCACCGGCTGCACTACCTCTACCAGGAGGGAAGAACAGTCTTCCGATACGCCGTGACGAACATGAGCGACGACTGCGCACTCATCGCCGAGCGAAACGGACTGACAGCCGACAACATCGCATGGGTCTTGCCTCATCAGGCTAACATGAGAATCATTGAGGCGGTGGCAAGAAGGCTCAACCTCCCCATGGAGAGGGTGATGGTCAACATCGAGCATGTGGGTAACACAAGCGCCGCTACCATCCCTCTCGCACTATGGGAGTTCGAAAACCGACTGCGGAAGGGCGACAACATCATACTCACCGCTTTCGGAGCAGGCTTCGTACACGGGGCTTCCTATCTCAGGTGGGGCTACAATGGCTCGGAGGCCGTAACACCCACCAAGTAAGACTACATCAAGAGAACGCATCACTAAACGATGCGTTCTTTTGTCAGAATCCATACAACAACGACATGAAACACAAAGCAGGATTCGTCAATATCGTGGGGAACCCCAATGTGGGAAAAAGCACGCTGATGAACCAACTCGTCGGCGAGCGAATCTCCATCGCTACATTCAAGGCGCAGACAACACGACACCGCATCATGGGCATCGTCAACACCGATGACATGCAGATTGTCTTTTCCGACACTCCAGGCGTGCTCAAGCCCAACTACAAACTGCAGGAGTCGATGCTCGCTTTCTCTCAGTCGGCTCTCACCGATGCCGATGTCCTACTCTATGTCACCGACGTCGTGGAGAACCCAGAAAAAAACCTCGACTTCCTCGAGAAAGTCAGGGCGCTCCAAATACCCGTGCTGCTCCTCATCAATAAAATCGACCTTACCGACCAAGCCGGGCTGGTGAAGGTGGTGGAGCATTGGCACCAACTGCTCCCTGCTGCAGAAATACTGCCCATCTCTGCTCTCAACAAGTTCGGCACCGACATCCTGCTCAAACGCATCAGCCAACTGCTGCCCGACAGCCCGCCGTTTTTCGACAAAGAACAGCTCACCGACAAACCCGCTCGATTCTTCGTCAGCGAAATCATACGTGAGAAAATCCTTCTCTATTACGACAAGGAAATCCCATACTCCGTGGAGGTCAGCGTCGAACAATTCAAGGAAACGGAGAAAAACATCCGCATCAGCGCTGTCATCTATGTCGAGCGCGACTCGCAGAAAGGCATCATCATCGGACATCAGGGCTATGCGCTAAAGAAAGTCAGTACCGAGGCGCGCAAAGCACTCGAGAAATTCTTCGGCAAGAGCATCTATCTCGAAACATTCGTCAAAGTCGACAAGGACTGGAGAAGCTCCAAGAAAGAACTCGACCTTTTCGGATACAATCCAGAATAACAACACCCATTCAACATTTCAACACCCCTTATCAGCATGGGAAATTTAGTAGCTATCGTAGGACGACCCAATGTGGGCAAGTCTACTCTTTTCAACCGCCTCACCAAGTCGAGGAAGGCCATCGTCAGCGAAGAGGCTGGGACCACTCGTGACCGACAATATGGAAAATGTGAGTGGAACGGACGCGAATTCTCCGTGGTAGATACGGGAGGATGGGTCGTCAAATCGGATGATATCTTCGAAGAGGAAATACGAAAACAGGTGATTATCGCCACTGAGGAGGCCGACCTCGTGCTCTTCCTCGTCGACGTCACCACCGGGCTCACCGACTGGGATGAGGACGTGGCTCTTATCCTCCGACGCTCGAAGCTGCCCGTCATTCTCGTGGCCAACAAGGCCGACAATTTCGACCAGTACTACGAGGCGGCAGAATTCTACAAACTGGGGCTCGGCGACCCCGTGTGCATCAGCTCGGCAACAGGAAGCGGAACTGGAGACCTCCTCGACCAGGTGCTCGAAAAACTCAATACTGAGGGAGGGGAGCAAATCGAAGATGGCATACCACGCTTCGCCGTCGTGGGAAGACCCAACGTCGGAAAGAGCAGTCTCATCAATGCATTCATCGGGGAGGACAGACATATCGTGACCGATATCGCAGGCACTACACGCGACAGCATCTACACCCGATATGATAAGTTCGGCTTCGATTTCTATCTCGTCGACACCGCCGGAATAAGGCGGAAAAACAAGGTGACGGAAAACCTCGAGTTCTATTCCGTCATGAGGAGCATCAGGGCCATCGAGAACTCCGACGTGTGCATCCTCATGATTGATGCCACAAGGGGAATCGAGGCTCAGGACATGAACATCTTCCAGCTCATACAGAAAAACAACAAGTCGCTGGTCGTGGTGGTCAACAAATGGGACCTCGTAGAAAACAAAGACCAAGTGGTCATCAAAACATTCGAAAATGCCATCCGTGAGCGCATGGCTCCATTCACCGACTTCCCCATCATTTTCGCTTCGGCACTCACCAAACAGCGCATCTTCAAGGTGCTCGAAACTGCCAAACAGGTCTATCTCAACCGCACGGCAAGGGTGGGGACAACCAAGCTCAATGAGGTGATGCTGCCGCTTATCGAGGCATTCCCGCCTCCATCGGTCAAGGGAAAATACATCAAAATAAAATACTGCATGCAGGTGCCCGACACGCAAATACCCACTTTCGTCTTCTATGCCAATCTGCCGCAGTATGTGAAAGAACCATACCGAAGGTTCCTGGAGAACAAAATCCGCGAGAACTGGACGATGACGGGATGCCCCATCAACGTATTCATCCGTCATAAGTGAGAAAAATGGGGAAATGGCATGCGCTTCTGCTGATGGCGGCCTTGGTGGGCTGTGGCTCCCCGAATGCCGAGGAGGTGGCGGGGCGTACGGCCAAACTCTATTATGACTGCCTTATCGATGGCCGTTACGATGACTTCGTAGCGGGCATCGATAATCGTTATGCACCCTCGCGAAATTACAGGGAGCAGTTGCGTGCCAGCACAAAGATGTTTGTGGCACGGCAGGAGGCTCTCCATAAGGGTATCACCAGCTTCGAACTTGAGCGCACCATCGTGGGCGATAGTGGCAGAAGTGCCAATGTCTTCCTCGTCGTTGCCTATAATGACAGCACCTCAGAGCAAATCGTCGTGCCCATGGTCCAGCGAGAAGGCATCTGGCTGATGAGATGATTCTATTTAGGGAGGTTTTTGAGTTTAGGAGTTTTTTGAGTTTAGGAGTTTTTTGAGTTTAGGAGTTTTTGGGGAGTTTAGGAGTTTTTGGGGAGTTTAGGAGTTTTTGAGGGAGTTTAGGAGTTTAGGAGTTTAGACATATGCTTTATGGACCGATGGCCGATCTCGGCCGTCGGAAGCCTAGCGCCTAGCGTCTAAAGTCTAGCGTCTAAAGTCTAGCGTCTAAAGTCTAGCGTCTAAAGCCTAGCGTCTAAAGCCTAGCGTCTAAAGCCTAGCGTCTTAAGCCTAGCGTCTAAAGCCTAGCGTCTAAAGTCTAGCGTCTAAATCCTAGCGTCTAGCGCCTAGCGTCTAAAGTCTAGCGTCTAGCGCCTAGCGTCTAAATCCTAGCGTCTAAATCCTACTCTTCAGCAAAAACAAACGTTTGCAGTCCCTGTGCGGGGATGTGGTACATGTAATCCACGTAATTGGGCTTTTTCTTGATGGCCGTGTCCACAATTTTTGCAATCTGCTCGTCGCTGAGTTTCTTCAGGTCGAGTACATACGACTCAGTTCCTTCTTCTGTTGCCAATGCAACGTTCTTGTTGTAACTGAGGCTGATGCCACCCTCCTCGTCATTGATGACGATGTCTTCAGCCTGGTCATTGAGATAAAAGCTGTCGATATTGTAATCGACTGGCGTAGCCACGACACCATCGATCAGTACACCTACTTTGAGGTACTCCCCTTCGAGGTCGTTATATTCATCCATAAGAACGATGTCCTTGTACTTGCCTTCCTTTATTATTCGGCACTTGAAGTAGTCTTCTTCCGCTTCCAACTGGTCTGCTTTGATGGGCGCACATTCTATGTCCCCGACACCGGCTTTGGGGATGTAAGCACTCTTGATGTCGCACCATCTGTCGAGAATACAGACTTTGTAAAAATCACCTTCCTCGCCGAGTACAGGGAAGACACGGCCTTCCCAATCCAAGTTATCTGTGCTTTTTTCAAACCCAGACTTCTCGGGCTGGTCCGACCATTGGTACACCGTCTCACAAAAGTCGCTCTCGCAGTTTGCCTCATCCCATCTCGTCAAAGTGGGACTGTTGGTGTCTGCATTCTTGAAGAGCCCTTGATCTGAGGTGGTCACCACCACGAATTTCTGGAATGGTGGAAGCGACAGCTTTATCACGCTTTCTGTCTTCGCTGTTGCCTCTGCCGTTTCTGCTTTCTCTGTATTTTTCTTGTCACTGCAGTTTGCGGTCAGCAGAGAAAACAGCATGCCGCATAGCACTAAAAATAGTTTGTTCTTCATTGTTTTCATAATATAATACCTTAGTTATTTTTCTGCAAATGTAGAGATTTTTTCTGAGATTGGCGGCTTTTACTCCCGATAATTTTAAAAATGAAGAATAAATTGCCTGAATAGCATCATTTAATTACTCTTTTAAGATGTGTTCATTCGATTCTTCAATGTTCACCCCGACACCTCGTTTCGCCTTCGCTCGCCTTCGTTCGTCGGGATTTTCTTCGTTCGTCGGGATTTGCAATCCCGACGCCTTGAATATCGGGATTTGCAATCCCGACGCCTTGAATATCCGGATTTTCAATCCGAAAATCGCATAAAAAAAGCTGATACTCCATGCAGGTGGATTGCAAATCCACCTGAGCGTAAGAATCGCTGAATAGTAATGTTCGTCGGGATTTGCAATCCCGACGCATTTAATATCAGGATTTTCAATCCGAAAATCGCATTATAAATGCTTCTACTCATAAAGTAATGTTCGTCGGGATTTGCAATCCCGACGCATTGAATATCAGGATTTTCAATCCGCAAATCGCGTTAAAAATGCTCTACTACTAAAGTAATGTACGGTAATGTTCGTCGGGATTTGCAATCCCGACGCCTTGAATATCCGGATTTTCAATCCGAAAATCGC
>CAMHEL010000153.1 GCA_946184125.1 uncultured Prevotellaceae bacterium | reverse complement strand
AGGTCAACGTGCGAAGCACCGGGGATGATGAGCAGTTCCTTGTTGCCCTCCTTGTAACTGCCGGCATATTTTCCTGTAGGAATTTCGTTGGCAGTGGCACATTCGCTGACAGACGAGGCGAACGCCTTCTTGCCCGTCATCTTTTCGAAAGCATACTCAGAAAAGTAGCGCGAGTGGGCCTTCTCGCCGTGAATAAGCAGCACGGGAGCCTCTATCTCGTTGGCATAGTCGAGGATGGGCTGATTGAGGAACGACTGACAACCCGTAGCGTTCCATCCGTCGGTTGAATTGCCTGAGCGCTCATGATAGCCGCGTTTTGTCTTATAATATGAATAATAGTCCTTCACAAACCAAGGAGCGGCATCGGGCAGTGGGTCGACGACACCGCCTGCACGCTTATAGGTGCCGTTGCGGAAGTCCTCCGTGCGCTGGGCAGCCATGGCCTTGCGGGCCTCCATACGCTGTTCCTTGGAATCGCTGCTCATGAAGTAGCCCTCGCGGTTCACTTTCGTCATATCGTACATCGTCGAGGCAACGGTGGCCTTGATGCGTGGGTCAAGGGCTGCGGCATTGACGGCCATGCCACCGAAACCGCAGATACCGATAATGCCGATGCGCTCAGGGTCGACATTGTCCTGTACGGAGAGGAAATCGACGGCGGCAAGGAAGTCCTCAGTATTGATGTCGGGCGAAGCCATGCGGCGAGGCTCGCCACCACTCTCGCCAGTGAACGACGGGTCGAAGGCAATGGCCAGGAAGCCGCGCTCAGCCATGTGCTGGGCATAGAGTCCGCTCGATTGCTCCTTCACGGCTCCGAAAGGGCCGGTGACTGCAATGGCAGCCAACTTGCCTGTGGCATCCTTCGGCGTGTACATATCGGCAGCGAGTTCGATGCCGTAACGGTTCTTAAACGTGACCTTCTTGTGGTCCACCTTTTCACTCTTCGGGAACGTCTTGTCCCACTCCTGAGTCAGATTTAATGTTGTATTCATGTGATTATTGTTTTGATTGTTATCATTCTTTTGTGTGCAGGCTGCGAGCATTCCGCCCATCAGTACAGCTGCCAATAATGCTTTCTTCATAATAAAGGTGTGTTCTATTAATTCTGAATTTTATGAGGTGGCATTTCTATACATTACATTTCGGTCGCTTTTCGCTTTTATTCGGTGCAAAGTGTCAAGCCTCATCGGTCGTGTAGCCCGCTACACTCCCTCTTCAGCTTACACTTTGCCCTCGACTAAAAGTCAAAAATCGCCTCGACATAATTAATAGAACCCACCTAAAATTACTTTTTTGCCATTTCTGATATATATTCCCTTTGAAGGGTGCTCAACCTTTTGTCCGTTCAGCGAATAGTAGACCCCATCTTCAGCCGTCCAGCCACTGATGCTGCTGATAGCCGTCGTTCCCGATGATAATGACAGTTTCACAGCGATATCATTCTGCCCGATCTTGAGGAATGCACGCAATTCGCTTTCCGACAGCCCGTCAATCTTACCCAGACGAGTGTAACTCCAGGAATTAGTTCCACAGAAGATGCAGATGTTCGAACCGCTATAGAGAATGACGTCACCGGGTTGCGCTGTTATCTGTTGGTTGCTGGTTGGTAGCGAGAAGCCCAGTGGTCCCCAAATTTCGAAACTCCCGTTTGTATCGAGCGTGACATTGATGTCGCCCGACTGCAAGCGACTCACCAGTTCCTGCGTGGCAGCATTATCTACCAGCGTCACGCTTTGCGTCTGATTGCCGATGGTGATGTATATTTTCTGTGTCATAGCCTGTGCCGTTATGTCGCTGTCCTTCGAGCAGCATGTCAGCAGCATCGCTGCCAATAATAATAAAAACTGTCTCATACTCATTTTTGTTTTTTGGTTTTGGCTGTTGGCCTTTATCAAGTCGCCGAAAGCATCATCTGTCTATTCTTTTTTATTTTCATGTTGGTAAAACGGTCCGGCTTCTTCATCGGTGGCCTCAAGCAGGAAAGTGACGGGGCGGAAACCGTCGTTGCAGGTCACTACGGCAATGCCGTCGCGGTTGGTCCAGTCGTCGCCGTAGAATTTCCTGACACCCGACGAAAGGGCAAACACATACTGGTTCATGGTGCGCCAGGCACAATCGCACATTCCACGCGGACAGGTGTTCGTGGCATAGAACACGTCGCCAGCCTTGAGCACTCCGCAAGGTTTCATGTCGGGGTTGCCGTACTTCTTAACCAGGTCTTCGCGAAAAGAAGTGTCAAGAACGGTTATTTTCACAATCTTCATAATTTTTGGATTTCATCAGTACCAGTCATGTTTCTCGTTACGGTTGAGGGCAGCGATGTCCGCCATTTCCTCGTCGGTCAGCACGAAGTCGAAGATGTCGATGTTCTCGGCGATGTGTGCAGGATTGCTGCTGCCGGGTATGGCCACTACACGTCGCTGCTGATGCCAACGCAGGATGACCTGCACGAGCGACTTGCCATGAGCGTCGGCGATGCGCTGCAGCACGGGGTCGTTCAGCAGTTCCGACTGATGGCCCCGCCCGCCAAGAGGATACCATGCCTGTACGACGATGCCTTGACTGTGGATATAATCCACCACCTCCGTGTCCTGATAGTAGGGATGTATCTCGTTCTGCACCAGCACGGGCTTGATATTCACCTGCGGCAGGAATCGCTTCAGTTCATCGATGTAGAAGCACGAGATGCCCAACGAGCGTATCAGTCCCTTCTCCACGAAACGTTCCATCGCCTTGTAGGCCTTCACGTCGTCAGCGCCGGGATGGTGCAGCAGCATGATGTCCACGTAGCCGATGTCGAGTTTGTCGATGCGCTCCTGGATGGCAGGCTCTGGATTGGCAAACTGAGAACCAGGGTAAATCTTCGTGATGACGGTGACGTCCTCGCGGCGACAGATACCGTCGGCGACGGCCTGCCGCACAGCACGGCCCACCTCCTCCTCGTTGCCGTACATATAGGCAGTATCGATAAGACGGTAGCCGTTTTTCAGGGCGGTATAGACAGAGTTAAAACAAGTATTGCCTTTCAGCGAATAGGTGCCAATGCCAAAGACAGGCATTTGCAGGCCGTTGTTGAGCATAAGCGTAGGTGCTAAATGTTGTTCGTTTGGTGAAAAGGTGATGCTATCGATGTGCTCCACCGCAATCTGCTCCGTCCACCCGTCGTCGTAGTGTACCCTCATGCACTGGGCGTGGGTGAGCAGCGTGACAGCCATCAGGCAGACAGTGGTAGTGTGCCGCAGTCGTTTCATATTATTCATCATCCTATTGGCAACTGTATCTTATCCAAACGGAATTGTCGCCCATCTGACGAACACTCTTCAAGTGGAGCATGTAGGGACGGGTATGACTCGCCTCGATGCCGTCGAAAGCGGCGCAGAAACCCTCGCGCCCGTCAATGGCGGCGCCATAGAGCATGCTCACCTCGTCGAGCAGTCCCTCGCGGAGGAAACTGCCGTTGATGTGTCCGCCGCCCACCACGCCGACACGCTCGCTGCCGAACTCATACTGCAGGATGCTGAGCGCACGGCTCAGGTCGATGCCCGTCTCGCCCGTGACGATGTAGGAGATGCCTCGTTCGCGCAGATAGTCAAGGTACTCGCGAGAAGCCTGCTGGCTAACGATTACGATGCGGTCGGGCGTGTCATCCTCCGGCCAGCGCAGGGTGCCACGGGTGTCCGTCACCGCCTCCCAACTCTTGGAATCATGGCTCTTGTAGAACTCTTCGTGCCCAATGGGCGTTGCATCCTTTGCTGCAAACAGCTCCTTTTCGGCATAATGATTCACAGCAGTGGTCTTGCCTTCAATGGTCGTATCAATGCAAAGCATCTCCAGCGCCTCATAGTATTCATTACCGCCTATCTGCTCTGTCATGGCGCAGTCGATACGTCCGTCAACCGATGCCATCATGTGGCAAATCACGTATGGTCTCTTCATGTTTTCTTTCATTTTGATTTCGAGTGCAAAGGTACTACTAACTTTTTTTCATAGGGTTATCCGAATTAAAGGAATACTTACCATTTTTATCTATTAAGTAGGTAATCAAAATCAAATATAAGATAAGATGCGCGTAACTCTTCAGCGAATCTACTAAAAAGGTAATGTTCGTCGGGATTTGCAATCCCGACGCATTGAATGTAAGGATTTGCAATCCGAAAATCGCATTAAAAACGCTCATACTCCATGCAGGTGGATTGCAAATCCACCTGAGCGTAAGAATCGATGAAGAGATTACAGATGCGCCTCGCCTAAAGAAATAAACGAGTTCTTTTCATTTTGCTCTCGGTTTTCATTATCTTTGGATGCATATTTTTTATCTCAGACGAAGGAGCATAGCGTAAAAAAACGTAATTTTGCAAACGATATGAAGGATTATCTTTACCTCAACCATGCCAACGACTACGCGCAGAGTGTAGGAGCCGAGACGTATCACCCGATGGTGAGCGTCGTCCACTTCGACGAACTGGGGCCGATAGCCCACACGCTGAACAAGATGGGCGACGTGTATGCCTTCTTCGTGCAGGACAATTTTCCTGCCGATGCCACCTATGGCATGGGCGGCTACGACACGTCGAAAGGCTCGCTGACGGCGGCATCGCCCGGACAGATTATCGGCAAGGCCGACGACGGCACACGCGAAGTGTATCACGGATGGACGCTGCACTTCGAGACGGAGTTCATGCGCGGCACGGCATTCGAACAGCGGCTGCACGACTACCACTACTTTTCCTACAACGTGAGCGAGGCGCTGCACACCACCGAGGGCGAGAAGCAGTTGATGTGGCAGTTGATGTGGATGGTCAGGCGGTTCATCCAGCACCGCGAGCCATCGCCACAGACCGACCGCATCCTGCAGGACTATATCCTGTTGGTGTGCGACTACGCCCTGTTGTTCTATCAGCGGCAGTTTCAGGATGCCGCCTGCCGGCAGAGCGACCTGCTATCGCGTTTCCAACGGGTGCTCACCGACTATTACGAACATGGCTTTCAGCGACAGCACGGCCTGCCCAACGTGAAGTATTGCGCCTCCGAACTTTGTCTGTCGCCCAGCTATTTTGGCGATGTGGTGAGAAGTGTATCCGGCGAGAATCCCTCGCAGGTCATCCAGCGCTTCCTTATCGACCGCGCCAAGAGCCTGCTGGTCAGCGGTCTCACCACCACCCAGGTCTCCGACGCCCTCGGCTTCGAATACCCCCAGCATTTCACCCGTTTTTTCAAGAAACATACCGGCCTCCAACCCTCGAAATATATCGCCTCGCTGAAGAAACCATGACAAGTTTCTTCTAAAATCATCATCAACTCACCATAAATTGAGGATGAATGTGCAAGAAATTTGGCCGGAATTTGCAACAAATATAACTTTGCAACGTCAAAGAAACATCACATTAATTAAAAATTAAAATGAAGAAAGCATTAAAAATCGCACTGTTTTGTGTTCTTGGACTGGTCGTCGTAGTCAGCGTATTGGTCTGGATGGAGTTTGGACCGCTGGCGAAAGGCGCCATGTCGTGCGAGAAACTCGACGACGGACTTTATTACATGGAATATAAAGGCGACGACGGATTTGACGAACTAATGAACCGTGGCGGATGCGAGACGACAGAACAAATGGCTAACTATGTGATGGACTTCCTGTCAAGGGGGCATTACAAAGGAGAGATAGCCACGAAGGAAGCCGGTTTCGGTTGCTCGGCACTAACGTCCACCACTCCCGAAGGCGACATATTAATGGGACGCAACTTCGATTACCCATCGGCCATTGGCGTCATTATGCATACCATCCCCACTCGAGGCTACGAATCCATAACCACCTTCAATGTTGAGTTCTACAATTTCGGCGAAGACTACAAGCCCGAGGGATTCAAGAACCAGTATATGGCGCTGACGGGGCTGTTCTGTGCTCTTGACGGTATCAACGAGAAAGGTTTGGCCATTGCCGATCTGGTGGCAGGCGACTCCATTCTGACCCATCAGCGCACCAGCAAACCCGACCTGACGACCTCTGCTGCCATCCGCTATATGCTTAACAATGCGGCCAATGTCGACGAGGCTCTAAAACTGCTCAATGGCATCGATATGCACTCAGAAATGGGGTTTGCCCGCCATTATGCCATATCAGACTCTTCTGGCAGGAGCGTGGTGGTGGAATATGTGGACAACAAGATGGTGGTAACCGAATCGCCGGCTGTGACCAACCACTACTTGTGTGAGCAGAAGCATAATGTGGGTCTGGTGGAAGGCGACGACCGGTACGACCGGCTATGCCAGCAATACAGTCAGACCGACGGCGTGATGAGTGAGAAACAACTGACAGAAGCCATCAAGGCTGTATCACAGCCCCAAAGAGAAGGGTTCCTGGGCACAGCATGGACGATGGTGATGAACCTTAAACATCCATCCGTCACCTACTATTCCCGTCGACATTTCGACAAACCATTCCATTTTGAACTATCGCAAACCAATAAATGATACGGTGTTATATCAAGACAATCTGAAAATTAGAAAACAGAACATACTATGACTATCAGATTAGAAACGCAAAATGATTATCGCGAGGTGGAGAACCTCACACGAGAGGCATTCTGGAATGTCTATCGTCCCGGATGCACAGAGCATTATGTACTCAATCAGTTTAGAGCCAATCCTGATTTCATAACAGAGCTCGACTTTGTGATGGAAGACGATGGTGAGTGCCAACCGACGGGCAAGATAATCGGCCATGTGATGTTTTCGAAAGCCGAAATCATCCTTGACGATGGGACCATCTTCCCTTCATGGACATTCGGTCCCATCAGCATCCACCCCGACTATAAGCGCAAAGGATATGGGCTCAGACTGCTGCAGTATGCGCTGGAGAAGGCTAAGCAGATGGGCATCGGCATGCTGCAGATGGAGGGCAACATCGAGTTCTATAAACACGCTGGATTCGACTTGGCCAGCAAACTGAAAATTCACTATCATACTGAGCCGAGAGAGTCGGAAGTACCCTATTTCCTCGCTCAAGAACTGATTCCTGGCTATTGGGGCAACCGTGAAGGGACGTACTGCCCGCCGAAAGGCTACTTCGTGGCCGACGAGTATCCTGAGGCTTTCGAGGCTTACGAGGCCACATTCCCCTTCAAGGAGAAAGCCCTGCAACCAGGGCAATTGCCTCAGTTCTGCCAAAGTTGCGGCATGCCTCTGACCAAGAATGAGGACTGCGGAACGAATGCCGACGGCAGCACGAATTTCGACTACTGCCAATATTGTTATAAGGACGGTAAGTTTTTGCAGGACTGCACGATGGACGAGATGATAGAGCATTGTGCGCAGTTCGTTGACGAAGTCAATAAGAATATGCCTAAGCCCATGACCAAGGAAGAGTACAAACAGATGATGTGTGTTTTCTTCCCGATGCTGAAAAGATGGAGGAAATGAAAGGAATTACAGTCACTTGAAAATAGAAACTATGAGGTCTTGGGTGCTTTTTGCCATTGGTTTCATGTTCATTGCAAATGCAAAGGCTCTGACAGACAGAATAGAACAACCAGTTAGAATTGTGTTCGAGATACGCCCCGAGGTGAACTATGTGACGCATCTCTACACATTGGCTGAGCTGGGATTCTCCGATTCGGTATATGCCGCGAAATATGGACACACACTTCCACAGGCGGCTATCGACACCTTGCAGAAATACAAGGACTACTTGACCTTCGGACAAGGAGAGAATGGCCCGCTGTCTTGGTTCTTCTTCAAGGTTGCTCAAGAAACATTCGACAATGCTGACGCACTCAAAACCATCATGGACGGTTACCGTGAAGAAGCGCTGAGGCAGGGTGCGCCCGCTGATGAGATGGCCGTTCCTGCTGCTATCGCCAACGTGTATGTGGAAAACTACGACAATTATCTAAAAAACGTCTATCCACAAGTGAAAGCTGATATGGAGGAGCGCCAGCAGCTGCTGAACCAGAAGATGCAAGAGCAGTCATTTGTAAAGGACTGGGAATGTGCGACGGGCTATAAATGGAATCGAGGCGATTATCATTGGCTGCTCTACCGCGCAGGCCAGAAAGGTCCTTCATACAACAACTTGAACGACAGCACCAATACCGTCTGGTACAATCAGCCGTTGGACTACCAACTGGCGATGTTCAGCCATGAGTTCGGCATCTTCCTGATGCAGGACAGCATCGACCCCATTGTGGAGGAAATGAAGGAATATACGCGGAAATTAGAATCAAAGCGAGACTTGACCTTCGTACCATGGAGTGCATTTGAGAGTCTGGCATGTTGGTACAACTGCAAGATTGCTGGACGTGAGACCGACGATTACCATGCCTTCGGCGAGGCCGACGTACAGACATTCTGTAGGATATACGACCGCCTTTCGAAAAAGGGCATCAGCTGTCCTGCAGAACTCTATCGCAAAGGGATAATGGAGTATTTAAGGAGTATCTAAAACAATATATGGCGATAACGAGCGAGAGACTCAGGCAGACGTTTAGCGAGGGCGGAGCCATGGAAATATACCGAGAGATTCGTGCTGAAGGCGATTTCCTCGGCTTTGCACGGCGATATGTTTTTGATTCGGACTATCGGGTGTCAAGGAGTGCCCTATGGGGATTGACCAAAGCCACCAACGAGGAATTGTCTGTATTACAAGTGATGCTCAATGAACTGATAGACCAAGCCATGCAGACAGGGAATTCGTCTGTCAGACGGCTGACGCTGAACATCATCGAGCGATTGAAGATGAACGAGGAAGACCTGCGAACAGACTTTCTTGACTTCTGCTTGGACCATACGGTCAGCATCAAGGAGTTTCCCGGCATCCAAACACTTTGTTTAAAGCTCGCTTATCGCATGTGTAGTTTTTTTCCTGAACTCATGGATGAGCTGAAGCGCACCCTCAACGAAATGGAGATAGAATATTACAAGCCCGCTATAAAGGGTCTGCGAAGGAAAATTCTCAGTGGGCGATATCAATAACCCTTGATAAGTAGGTAATCTAAATTAGTGAGAAAATACCATGGTGCCTAGCCTCTAAAGTCTAAAGCCTAAAGCCTAAAGTCTAAAGTCTAGCGTCTAAAGTCTAAAGCCTAAAGCCTAAAGTCTAAAGCCTAAAGCCTAAAGCCTAGCGTCTAAAGTCTAAAGTCTAAAGTCTAGCGTCTAAATATAAGTTCATAAAAGCCATCAAAATATGACATACAAACGATTCTTCATCATGCTTTGCTGGTTGACGGCAGCCCTCAATAGTGTTGCCAACGACAGCCAACGCGACGCCATCCTCGCCCAAATCACCGGTGCCCAAATCCCCGAAGCCGTCATCGACATCCAGAAGATGGGTGCTAAAGGAAACGGCTCTGCCGACTGCCTGCCCGCCTTCAAAAAGGCATTCAAGAAAGCTGTCCGACAGGGAGGCGCACGCATCGTAGTGCCGGCAGGTGTCTATTATATTAAAGGCCCCTTGCATCTGGTAAGCAACGTGTGCCTGGAGATTCAGGAGGGAGCCACGCTGAAATTCGCGCCTGAACCTGAATACTATCTGCCTGCCGTCAAGACTTCTTGGGAAGGAACTTTCATGCAAAACTATTCGCCGTTCATCTATGGCTACCAACTCCACGATGTGAGCATCATCGGCAAAGGGACCATCGACGGCAATGCCATGACCACATTCGCCACCTGGAGGAGTTTGCAGAAACCTGCACAACAACGCTCACGCGATATGAACCATGCAGGAACACCCGTTTCGGAACGCCATTTCGGTGATGGCGACTATCTGAGGCCCCACCTCATCCAGTTGTACGATTGTGAGCGTATCACCATCGAGGATGTGTTCATCACCAATTCTCCCTTCTGGTGCATCCACCTGCTGCAATCGGAAAATGCCATTCTGTGGGGCATACGCTTCGATGCCAAATTGGTGAACAACGATGGTATCGACCCGGAAATGAGCCGCAATATCCTTATCGAAGATGTGCATTTCAACAATGGTGACGACAACGTAGCCATCAAGAGCGGACGCGACCACGACGGAAGGGGCGCAGCCTGCCCTTCAGAAAACATCATCATCCGCAACTGTCATTTCAAAGGCCTTCATGCCGTGGTATTGGGCAGCGAGATGTCGGCTGGCGTTCAGAATGTTTACGTGGAGGATTGTGACTATGCGGGTTACTGCAAGCGCGGATTGTACATCAAGACCAACCCCGACCGTGGAGGTTTCATCCGAAACATTTCCTTCAAAAACTGTGTGTTTGACGAGGTGGAAGACCTTTTCTATATCACCAGTAGGTATGGTGGCGAAGGCCAAGACAACACCTTCTTCACGGATATCGAGAACATCACCGTCGAGAATATTCAATGCCGCAAGGCGCGTGCCGGCGGATTAGTCCTTCAGGGAACAAAAGCGAAACCTTTGCGCAACATACAGTTTCGCAACATCACCATCGGAGAGGTGAAGAATGCCATCAGTTTCGATGATACTGAGGACGTGATTCTTAAAGACTGCCATTTCGGTGGCAAGGCTGGAGTGCCTACAACTGTATCAGAAAAGGATCACATATTCAAATAATCCCAATCACTGCATCTAATATTTCCGGCTGGCCCTGCTCATCGTTGCTGACGAAGTGTTGGCCAGTGCACAACAATATATCAGGGGAAAGGCGCGTGTCGCACCTTTCCCCTGACATTCATGCTCATCATGGCCTCCTATTTTGTAAGTTCAAAGCCTACACGGGCACCATTGGCACTCTTGGCGAGTTTGCTGACAGCCTGAACAGCAGCCGTGTTGCTGACCTTGCCTTCTTTCT
>CAMHEL010000152.1 GCA_946184125.1 uncultured Prevotellaceae bacterium | reverse complement strand
GCCCTCGACTAAAAGTCGAAAATCGCCTCGACATAATTAATAGAACCCACCTTATTCAATTTGCCATATAATCTTCAATCTTCAATTTTCAATCGGCGCAGCCGAAGTTAATTTTCAATTTTCAATCCTAGAATCAATCAAGCCGCTGCGAATTGCAGCGGCTTGATTGTTTTAAGATTGAAAAGACTTACTTCACGACTTGTTTCTTGCCGTTGACGATGTAGATGCCCTTGGGCAGTTGGCCTTTCATGCGGACACCCGAGAGGGTGTAAGCGTCTGAGGTGGCTGATGTGCCCTCGATGCCTCTGATGCCATCGGTCAGGTCGAAGATGATTTCGGAGCGTGAGAAGGACTCGTCGCTCTCTTGCGGGATGGCGAGATAAGCCTTGTTGGGAGCGGTGAAGGTGAACTTGCCACCTTTGGCAGCACCCCAGTAGAAACCTACGGAGCCTACAGCACTGTTCTTGTTGAGCGAGAGCTTGTAGTAGAGATACTTCCCGTCCTCACTGGGAGCTGTGATTTCCACGCCAGCCTCTGCAGGATGGAGCCAGTTGATGCCCAGTTGGACGGTGGCTTCGTTGGTGGTCGGCACGAAGGTGAATTCGCCGGCGCTCGAAGCGGTGACGAGGTAAGCTTCGTTGCCCGGTACGATGTCGCCTTTTACAGCCACGCTGGTGGTCTCCAACTGTCCATCGTTGGTGATGGTGATGGTGTTGAGCGTGACGCCGGCGGGCACCACGACATTGTGCTCACTCATGGCGCTCACTGTGGCGTAGAAGTCGGTGCCGTCGGTGGCAATCTCTGGGATGGTCAGCACGAATCCCTGCTCCACGGTGGCCTCAGTCTCAGGACCCAGACCACCCATTTCGTTGGCAGCGCGCACGGCGTAGGTGGCAGTGGCGTCATCCACGGTGAAGGTGTTGTCGATGGTGAAGTCCACCACATGGCCGTTCTTCACGATGGCCCAGAGGAGTGCGTAGTCGCTGTTGTCCCAGCTCAGTTGGTCGCCACAGAGCACCACGTTGGTCGGGGCGTTGGCCTGCTCGGTGTAGTAGGTGGGGTCCCAGCTACCGAACATATTGCTCATGTCGGAGGCCTCGGCAGCCTCGGCGGCAGTGAGAACGGGCACGTTGGCGTGTCCGTCGCCGAAGGTGGTCTTGCGGTCGTTCAGGTTGACGGTGGCACCGCTCGACGTGGTGGAGTTGTACTCGGCGAAGCGCTTGGGCCAGCCGTTGCTCATCTCAGCCCATCCGATGCCGGAGGGCACAATCTCCATCTTGGTGTCAATCCAGAGCGCGATAGGAGTGCCCTGGCCCCATGGACGGCCGAGGTAGTACTTGCCGTTGAGGCTTGACGACTCACCCTTGATGGTGCAGTTCTTGAACACATAGCCATAGTTGATGCTCTTCGAGGGCACGGCGATGTAGCCTCCGGTGTTCATGCAGACCTGGATATCGACATTGTTGAAGTAGCTGTCGCCCTTGCCGCAGAGGAAGTCGGTGCGGCCGCGCACCTTTCCGTTCTCGAAGTAGTAGAGACCGTTGTCGTTGTTGGAGGTCCAGGTGTCCTGATAGCCCCAGAGGCAGGTGTTCTTGTAGATGGTGCGTGTGGCCTTGTCCTGCACGGCGATGTTGCGCCCTCGTGCGTCGTCGATGCCACTCTTGATGGTGATGTCCTGGAAGTAGATGTCGGTGGCGTTCTTCTGCAGCTGCAGCACGTCGCTCTTGCCGATGCCATCGTAGACGCTTGTCGTGCCGTAGATGCCAGAGTAGGTAGCGCCGTCGTTGTCGTCATTGGTGATGATGGCTCCATTCATGCTCTCGCCGATGAACGAGATGTTGGCTGCGGTGACATTGGTGATGGGACTGGGATAGTCGTTGCCGTCGTCGCTATGGATGGTCTCCGTCCCGCTGAGCGGCAGGGTGTAGGTGCCGTCGTGGACGAAGATGCGGAAGCGCTCGCCAGCAGCGTGGCTGTTGGCGGCGGCGATGGCCTCGGCGATGGTGCCGTCGGTGGGCACGACGAAGTCGTAGAGCTTCTTCTGGATGGTGCTGCGTTCCATCGTAGTGAAGGTGATGACGATGTCGTCGGCGTAGGCATTGCCGCTGAGGTCGCTGATGCTGTTGCCCGGCAGGGTGAAGGTGTATTCAGTGGAGTAGTCGAGACTCTTGTACTCGAACGACACGGTGCGGTCGTTGACGGCGGGTGTCAGTGTGGCGTTGCCGAGGGTGGCAGTGGCACCGCCGGCCACCTGCACTTTCTCGTCGAAGGTGAGCACCACCTTGCCGTTGGCCGATGCTCCTGTAGCCCCTGTGGCGGGCACGGTGTTGACCAGCACGGGAGCTGTCTCGTCATCGACGATGCCGGGAGTGCCGGTGAAGAAGACCATGGCGATGGTGTTGCCGTCATTTTTCGAGGCAGACCCCTTCACTTCCGAGTTCTTGTCGGGTGCCCAGCGCACATAGAGTGTCGACTGGTTGTTGGCTCCCTCGCCCAAAGCGCCGTTGAAGGAGGCTATTGCTTTGGCACCGGTCATGGTGATGCTGCCGAAGTTGGTCCAGTTCTCGCCGTCGGTGGAGTAGTCGATGTTGTAAGTGGTGTACGAGTTGTAGTTATAGAGCATCTGGCACTGTAGTTGGATGTCGGTGAACAAGCTGGCATCAATCACGGTCTGCCAGTAGTAGTTGCCCACGTCGCCATCCTGTGTGCCCTGCTTCCAGTTGACGGCAGCTCCGGCAAAACCTTCGTAACCGCCCTTCTCTGTGCTCTTGTCGAGCCATGAGGTGTTGTTGCCATCGGCATCGACGAGGTTGAATGCCGAAGTCTCATTCTCTGGTGAGAAGAAGTCGGCCACTCTGCTTGAGTTGCCAGCCTTGTAGAAGTCCCATCCGGCGATGATGTCGTTCTGGCTGAAGAATGCGGTGAGGTCGATGTCCTCGGTCATGCGCATCTGTAAGCTTTGGGTGGTCTGTCCGTTGCTCCAATAAGAGAAGGTGACGAGTCCGTTATATTCCTTGGCGGTAAGGGTGACGTAGGTGTTCTCCTCAAACATCATCACACCATTGACCAAGGTTGGCTCGGGCGACACCTGCACCATGTAGTCGTTGTTCACGCCGTCGATATTGAGGTTGAGGGCATAGGTGTTCACAGCCTCGAAATGTGCGGTCAGCGAGGCGTCGGCCGTCACGGTGTAGGTGAAGCTGGGCTCTGTCGAAATCACGTTGCCCTCGCCGTCGGTCCAGTTGACGAAGTTGTAGCCGAACTGCTCTGTAGCGGTGAGCGTGACTTCGCTGCCAGACTCGTAAGCCTCCTCGTTGGGATAGACGTTGATGGTTCCGCCCTCGGCTGGGTCGGCTTCCACGTTGAGGGTGAAGGTCTCCACTTCCTGCACCGTGCCGTTCACCTCACCGGTGATGACCACGTCGCCGATGCAGATTTGCTTGTTGTTAGCACAGTCGGAGATGTAGAAACGGAAGGTGAACTCACTCACGCCGCTGGCATTGATGTCATGGCTGTGATAGAGCTGGGCTGTGTTGGAGTTTGACCCACTGTTCCTCAGAAGGTCAGGCTTCGGGTCAATTTTTTTGATGCTGCTCTCGGTGCCATCGAGGGTGTAGCTCCAGCTGTAAGTGGCATTGTCGGTGCCCACTTTCACAGCAGCATATCTGACGTTGGTGGGCTTGAAGGTGATGCCGGAGGCGGCTTTCACACGATACTCAATCATCACTCCGGGAACTGCGCCGGCATTGCCGTTCACAGGCTGGTATTGAACCATCTCCGGGGTGTTGATGGCTGTGAAGCTGACAGGGGCGGTGACAGTCAGATCGCTGCCCACGCTGACGGAGGTGCTGCTGAGGGCAGCTGCTATGTCGTCGGCAACGGTGCCTTTCTCCTCATTGCCCACGGACCATGTGATGGTTCCTGCTGTGTTTTCGAAGGAGGCTCCGCCCTGGCTCTGCACCACGGGCAGTACGGTCTGGATGTAGCGGTAGTAGCTGCCTTCAGAACCGATGACGATGTCGATGGCATCGGCGCTGCTGGCCACCGTGTAGGCGATGGTTTTTCCGCTGGTGTAGTCGTTCTGTCCGTCGATGGTGAGTTCGGTTAGGGCATTGTAGGCTTCCACCGACACCACGGCACCCTTATAGGAGGGGATGGTGAACGTGGTGCCTTTGTTCATCTGACACCAGTCGGGCCAGTTGCCATTGGCAATCTTTCCTTGGGCGCCGGTGTTGAAGTCGAGTTTCACGTCGATGACACTGCCGTTGACATTGGCTTGGGTGACATAGATGCCAGTGGCATTGGTTCCATAATTGAGTGTCGGTGCGCCGTTGCGGATCTGGAAGTCCCATTTGAGGGTCACTTCCGACGTACGGTCGGCGAGGGTCACGCTGTTGGCAGTGAACACAGGTGTGAGGGTGAGGTCGCTCTCAGGGGTGAAGGACTGACCGGTGGGGTAGGTGTTGGAACCGTCGGTCCAGCCAGTGAGGGTGTAGCCCTCCTTGTAGAGGGTGTGGTTGGCGGGGATGGCGACGCTGTTGCCGGCATCGACGGTGGCGGAAGCAGGCAGCACGCCCTCGGCGCTCTCACTGCCGAGAGAGAAGGCCACGGTGTAGGTGGAGGGCACCACTTCTACGCTTTCCACGGCAACGTATGGGCAATAGCCCATGCCAGAGATGGTGAGTGTGGTGGCTTTGCCGTCGTAGAAGAGTTCGTCAATATTCGCATGGCTGTTCTTCCAACAAGCGGGCGAAGAGGGTGTTTTCGACACTACGGTCTCGCCACCACTGTTCTTCACCGTGATGGTGTTGGAACTGTAGGTGCACTGTCCGATGGTGATTTTCACCGGTCCGGGGACGGGCACCACGACGTTGAGGCCAGTGCAACCGTGGTCGCTGTGGAAGTTGCCGCTGACGGTGGCTACAGCCGACGCATCGTCGACTGCCACGCGCGACACAGTGCCGTCGGTGGCTACGGCGACGCCGAAACTGACAGCCGTGCCCTGCACCTGCTCCTCGCTGGTGAGCAGTGTGCCGGTCTGGTTGTTGACCTGGACACTGAAGTCCTTGAAGTCGGCGGCCGTCGCTACTTGCGTCATCCCGAACAGTGCCAGGATGAGCATGGTGATGGTTCGCATTTCTTTTGTCATTTTGGTTGGGTTTGATTTGTTTGTATGAATGATAAAAATGATGTTAACGATTTGGATGCAATGTAGATAGTTTTTCTTTTTGTAGCAGTAGTTGGTTGCAAATTTACTGCTATTTGTCCATTTATGCAATTTTTTTCAAATGAATTCTTCGTTGCATAGTTTTTTTCCTCATAGGCAGACTTATCAACGTGGAATGACCTCCTGCATGTAGATGGCATCGAGGCTCCATAGGGCTGCCTGGTTGGTGGAGATGTTGCGCCATTCCTCGCGTGGGGCAGGTACCTCGGGTGCTGACACGGTGGTGACATGGTAATAAGGTGCTCCGGGTGGGACGGCCTCGCTCCAAAGGGCTTTCCAAATCGTATCGGCCAGCATGTCGTCCTTCCACTCGCTGGCAGCATAGGCCATGAGGCGTTTCACATAGCGGAAGCGTGATGTGTTGCCGGGGTGGAAGCCTACTTTCGTGGCGTAGTCGAGCCATGTCTGGCGGAACTCAGGCACGTCGGTCATGGCAAGCATCTCGTTCATGATTTCGAAGCCCCCCATGATGGAGAGCAGGTGGGTGGTAATCTGGCGGGTGGTGTCGCCCTCGAAGGTGATGACGCCCGTGGCGGGGTCGTAGCCCAGGGCCAGGTGACCGGTGAAGATGCCGTGGGGCAAGTGGGCGATGCTTTTCATTCCCGTGATGATTTTGTCGCGGTAGCGGGTGTCGCCGTGCCTCTCCCATGCCGTCATCCAGTTGCCTGCGTAGGCAATCCAGTCGGGGCCGATGCGCAGGCGTGCGGGTGCCGACGTGGGGTATTTCTCGCGTGGCTCGGCGAGTCGCATGGGGTCGAGGGTGTAGAGCAACTGGTCGCCATCGCGCACCTCATCCATGATGTCGCCGATGCGCTCGTCTGTGGTGAGATAGTAGAGATATCGGCTGAAGGCCGCCTGAGAGATGCGAGCCTCCTTGGCGCCGCATCCCCAGTGGCTCACGTTGTGGCGTGTGCCGAGGCCAGCCCACGGCCCAGCGTGATAGGTGTCCACTTCGCAGTTGTGGCGTGTCATGGCAACCGCCATGCGCCAGATGTCGTGGCGCCCGGAGCGTATGGCGGCATGCCACAGCCAAACGGGTGTGGCCAGTTCGGTGTTGTCCCACGCGAAGCCGCCCACGTCGTAGCGCCACTCATGTCGCTCGGGGTCGTAGGCGTGCATCATGTCGCCGTAGTTCCAGAAACCATACCAGTGGTGCTGTTCGATGGCGTGCTGGTAGAAGGTGATGTAGTCGTCGAGGCGTCGCTCCACATCGCGCCCCATGGTGGTGGTGCTGTCGGGCAGCGACCACACGCCGAAAGCCCGCTTGTCGTGCAAGTAAGAAGGCAGACAAGTCATGAAAGAGCCTTCCGACAGTTGTGTGCCACGCCCGTAGATGGCGGCCTTGCCAGGGTATGCGCTCATGGGGAGTAGGGTCATCGCCGTGGTGCGTGCGATGCCGTAGGGGGTGCTCATGCTGTCCTGCACATCCTCATAGCTCGCCATGAGACCATGAGCCACCGTGTCGTAGTGTCGAAGGTCCATCGCCTCGGCCTCGGGGCTCCACAGCCACATCGTAACATGAGCCTCGCTGCTGCGTGCGCCCTCCACCTCGATGGTCGAGGGGTACGACTGCCAGAAGTCTTCCATGCCGATGCATAGTCCGCCCGACACGTCGCCCACGAAGGCGAGGCCGCTGGCACGGTGTCCGGTATAGGTGCCTATCCATGGTGCGTCGGTCTGGGTTTTCTTGCGGATGGTGAACGACTGGTCGTCGAGCTGCGAGAGACGGAAGGCGTCCCATTTCGCCCAGTTGTCGAGCAGGGCACGGTCGCGCTCGCCGAAGGTGTCGTAATTGGCGATGCGCTCCCCGCGCATCTGTGCCACTTGAAGGTGCTCGTCTCTCCCACCAATGGCGGTGCGCCCGTCGAGGGGCTGCACCGGTTCGCTCCACACGCCGTCGCCGGTGGCGAAGGCGATGTGGCGGTTGTAGGCCTCCTCGCGCAGGGGTACGGTGAAGGTGAGTCCAAGTGCCTTGATGAAGTCGTGCTGTTGGTCGCCGTCGAAGGTGAAGGAGTGGACCACGCGCACTTGTTCGCTGCCGGCAAAGAAATAGAGGCGCACGGTGAAGGGCAGCCAGTGGTGGTGCCCGTCGCTCATGGTGCCGTCGGCCCTTACCACAGCGCGAAAATTCCCCTGCCGCTCCACCGTCACCTTGTCGATATGGCTGGTGTGATGGGTGAGGGTGGGGCTGAGGTCGCTGTTGGAAGGTCGGTCCTGCACGGTGGCGGTGAGCCATGCGCTGCCCGCCACCCGTGTGTTGCCGAGGATGATGCTGTCGATGAGGTGTTTGCCCGACAGCGGGAGGTGAATGCGTGTCTTGCCCGTGTCGATGATATATTGCCGGTCGAGACGGTCGACGCGCAGGCGGTTGGTGGCGGCTTCGCCTTTGCCTTTGGCCTGCTTCCTCACCACAAGCGCCTGTGTGCCTGCGGGCACCACTGTGGCAAGTCCCGCCCATTTCACGCTGCCGTCGTCCCATCGTGCGTTGACCCATGCGTCGGTGGCGAGGTCGTTGACGGTCAGGCCCTCGGTGCTCTTCAGCTCACCCTTGGCGAAGGGCACGCCGAAACTGACCGACTGGTCGAAAGACGGCACAGGCCCGGTCCAGCTCAGGGGGACGTCGATGGCAGGAGTGGGGTAGGAGCGGAAATGGGTGATGCGGGTGCGTGAGAGAGTGGTGCGGAAACCGAACCAGCCTTCACGCAGCGGGTTGGGGTCGGTATAATCGACGAGCAGTTCGCCGTCGATGAAGTACTGCACCCGGTTGCCGCTGTTGCGGAGCCGGATATGGTACCAGTGGTTGGGGCGCAGCAGGTGCGCGGTGTCGGTGTATTCGCGGAGGATGGCAGGGCGGCGTGTGGCGTCGTCGATGCCACCCTCGTCGCCAGTGTAGCGGCGGAAGCGGGTCGTCGTGTTGTGGTTGCCGCCATATCCCATGTAGTAGAGCTGCAGGGAGTAGGAGCGGAGGAAGACCCCACCCCGCCATGAGGCACGGGTCAGCGCGCTCGGCGCATGGGGGTCGGAGGCCATCCAGAAACAGTTGAGGTCGGAGAGCCGGTCGCCCGGTTGTCCCTCGTCCATCACGCAGGCATCATATTCGATGGTGATGTCGCCGTGCAGTTTCTCCTTGCGCCAGAGGGTGAGGCCCTTGGGGGCGAGAATCTCGCAGGTGTCGGAGCCGATGAACGTCACCCGGCTGTCGGGTGCCTCGGCCTCCACCATCCAGTATTTGTCGAACTGCCGTGCGTTGAGTGCGGAGGGTTGCGACATGGCCTCAAGAGCCAGTCCGGCGAACAAGATGAGGGAGAGCCATCGGCTGAGGTGGTTCATTGCTTGGGTCTTGTGCGTTTCACTTGGAACTGTCCGATGCGCCGTGAGTGCTTTTGCCTATCCACGGCATTGAGGGTGTAGACGCCGTTGGGCAGCGTGCGGATGCTGATTTTCTTGTCGTCTTTGGGTCGGATGGTGATGACATTGCCAGCCATGCTCTCGATGCTGAGGTAGTCGCAGGTGATGGTGGGGTCGATGTCGGGTGCCTGGAGGATGCGCCCGTCGTTTTCGAGCCACTCCACCACGGGGACACGGCGGGGCTGGATATTCTGCAGGGCTTCGCTCTCATTGCCGTAGCGGTCGATGGCGGTGATGGCGAAATAGTGGGTCTTGTCCTCGCTGCCCAAGGTGAGCTGCTGCTGGGTGAGGCGCCATGCCACCAGGTTGCGCACGTCGCTCACATCGACAGGACTCTCGGTGCTGGCATATACATTATACATTAAGTAAGGCCCTCCGCTGTGGTCGGTGCCACTGGTCCACTGGAGGCGGAACTTGCCGTCCTCGTTTTTCGCGGTCATCTTCGTGGGCTTGGAGGGCCGCTTGGCCGACTGCCACGTCATGGGCGGCGTGAGGGCGGGGTAGGTGTCGAAGTCCTTTTCGACGAAGGTGTAGATGCCTTTCACGTTGTCGGTGAAGAAACGGCTCCGGAAATAAGTATGTCCCATGCCGAGGTGTCGCAGCACGTGGAGCTCGCGTGTGATGTCGACGAGAGGCCAGTTGTTGCCCTCGCCTCCGCGGGAGAGGAGCCAGATGCCGAGGCCGGGAGCCACGGTCCGCCCGTAGGTGTTGGCAGCCCAGTCGACGGCGAAGGGGTAGAAGTTGTCGCCACGGAAGTACATCATCGGGTAAAGTTGGTCCATGAGCCCCTCGCGTAGCCATCCCTGCGCGTCCTGGCACACCGTCTCGTAGGCATTCCATCCATGGGCGGAGTAGCGTGTGAGGTCGCTGTACTTGCCGATGGGTGAGCAGCTGAGTTTCACCCAAGGCTTCACGGCCTTCACCGACTGGTGGATTTGCCGCACGATGCGTGTGATGTTCTCACGGCCCTGTGCGCGGCTCACCGTGTATTTCCAGTTCTCGGGATAGCGGATGTAGTCGAGGTGGATGCCGTCGACATCGTAGCGCTCGGCAATCTCACGGCAGATGGAGGCGATGTATGCCCCTGTCTGACTGCTTTCTGGGTTCATGTATCCCTCGTCGCCTTTCTTCATCACGAGTCCCGGCCTCCGTGCGTTGAGCTGTCGGCATCCGTGGCTGGTCCATTTCCCGATGGGGATGGCCACCACCCAGGCATGCAGTTCCATGCCCCGCTTGTGGCACTCGTCGATGGCGAACTGCAGTGCGTCGTAGCCCGGGTCGCGCCCTGCCGTGCCAGTCAGACAGGCATCGAACGGCTCAATCTGTGATGGATAGAGCGTGGTGGCACGGATACGTGTCTGGAGCAGTACGGTGTTGACATGTGCGCGGCCGAGTTGGTCGAGTATGGCGCACAACTGCCGCTTCTGCTGCTGGATGCCGGCGGCCGACGTGGCTTTCGACGAGGGCCAGTCGAGGCCATTGAGTGTGGTGAGCCACACGGCACGCACCTCGTGTTTGGGAATGATTTGGGAAAAGGCCGTGCTGCAAGCCAGAACGGCGACAAATAAGAGGATGAATCGCCTTAACATGGGATTTTTTAAAGTATGTGACATATTTTGATGCAAAGTTAGACAAAATTTTTCGTTTTTCAAATTAAATATGTATTTTTGCACGATAAAACAAAATAAGCGCGTGTATCGTGAATGGCATCGGAGCCTTTTTCCGCAAGCGTAGGGAAGGCCGTGCCATCCTCCGCCATGATTGAATGGATTTGCATCGGATTGAAAGACTTCTGGAATATTAATAGATTATAATCGAAGAATATGCTGTCTTTTTTGTTCAGTTTACTGGCATTAGTTGCCGGTTATTTCATTTATGGTAAATTCGTGGAGCGTGTTTTCGGTCCTGATGACCGTCCCACCCCCGCCGTGGCAAAGGCCGACGGTGTAGACTTCATGGTCCTTCCCACCTGGAAGGTGTTCATGATTCAGTTTCTCAATATCGCCGGCACCGGTCCCATCTTCGGTGCCATCATGGGTGCGTGGTATGGGCCTAAAGCCTATCTGTGGGTCGTGCTGGGTTGCATCTTCGCCGGTGCGATGCACGATTTCTTCAGCGGCATGCTCTCCATCAGGCATGGCGGTGCCAACCTGCCCGACTTGGTGGGCTT
>CAMHEL010000151.1 GCA_946184125.1 uncultured Prevotellaceae bacterium | reverse complement strand
AAAAATCCGATTAAGCGAGCAAAAAAGCAAATGAATTTGCTTTTTCGAGCGTGAGGATTTTATGTAAAAATCCGATTAAGCGGGCAAAAAGTCAGTCTTATTGGGCAAAAACGATTATATTTGCACTCAAATTAAATTTGCTCTCAAAAAGAGCGAACCGTTTGCTGAGGGCTTATGCGCAATAACAATGAGTCGGACCCCACGTCAGAGTTTGTAATCCCTTCGGAAGTAGAGAAAAGCGATGGTTTTACGGACTTCACAAACATCTCGAGCAGGGATGTTTTCCAACTGACCCGTGCCAAGCGCAACGGGCGTTGGTGGATGCTGAAAGGATTGCAGGAGAAATACCGTCACGACAGCATCTACCGTGCCTTCTTGGAAAAGGAGTTCGAGATAGCCAGTCAGATGCAGCATCCTATGGTGGTGTCGGTCTATTCACTGGAGGAAGTGGAAGGGTTGGGTCTGTGCATCGTCATGGAGTGGATAGAAGGCACGACGCTCAGGGAGTGGTTGGCCACCAGTAACCATACACAGAGTCAGCGCAGGCACATAGCCGAGATGCTTCTGGAAGCACTCATTTATGTGCATAGCCGGCAGACACAGCACCGCGACCTGAAGCCTTCCAACATCATGGTCACCCATGGCGGGCAGTATCTGAAACTCATTGACTTCGGCTTGTCCGACACCGACAGCCATGCCATCCTGAAGGCTCCTGCCGGCACGGAAGGCTACATGGCACCGGAAGGTCCGTCGGACATCTACTCGCTGGGTGTTATCCTCCGTGAGCTGCGCCTGGGATGGGCAAGTTCGTGGGTGGTCAGGAAATGCTGCGCTCCCCTTCATCGGCGCTATCACGACATTTTCGTCATTCAGAGAGACCTGCAGCGGGCCTGGCAATGGCCTCGGCGTATGCTTTATATAGGTGTCATGGCCATCTTGGTGGCAGTGCCTTATCTTTTCAACGTCTCACATACCCAGCAGAGGCTTCAGTCGGTGAGTGACTCCCTGAAAGTGGTCAGAGAAGAAAGCAGCACCATGCTCAACACGCAAAAGGCCAGGAGCGACTCCTTCGAGCAGCAAATGAACCAGTTGAGCCAGGAGCACCCCTCGGAACAAGTCGAAATGCAGCCATTGAATCAGTTGAGCCAGGAGCACCCCTCGGAACAAGTCGAAATGCAGCCATTGAATCAGTTGACCGACAGCCAAATGACTTTGTTGAAAAAATACGAAGCTGAGCAAGCGGCCCAACAAGAGCATGAGCGCAAAATCAATGAGGCAAAGAGACAGGTAGACAAGCGCATCAAGGACTTGGGCATCGAGCAGATGCTGGACACGCTCACCTGTCAGCGTTATCTCCAGATGCCGATACTTTCCATCGTCTTAAAGATGGGGGAAGAAGCCGAGGACCTTGAGGTGAAAGCCTATATTGAGGAACGTTATTGGAGGACATGGATGCGGCGGTTGAACGCACTGCCTATGGACTAATCACACACTTGCACGACTATTCCTTCTCGCCGTCCTGCCACATATGCCGTAGGTGGCATCCCTTGGTGTATGAGTTCGTCAAGATAGAGCGGCTCGTGCTGTATCATCAAGTGGCAGCGGAACGTGTCGCCGACGCTCAGTTTGGAGTTTTCCACTTCCAGTATTTCAAACCTGCTATTCCCCAGGTGCTTCACCACGATGCGCCTGTCGGGCAGCCATGTGATGATGAGCCGTTGCCCGGTGCGCATCCCTTCCGTTGAGATTCTGTCCTCTATGCAGATGCCGCTTTGCACCTCATCCTTGTTTTCTACATGAGCGCAGAAGTCTTCATAATTACGGTAGCCGGTAAACCGCGCCAGCACGTCAAGTGTATGTGGCCGTGTCAGCACTTCTTCGTTTTTCAGATAACCCCACAACCGCTTCAGGGTTGTGGGCGACAACCGCTCGCGTGTCTTTTTCAATATCAGTTGGCTGAGCACCTCATAATCGCGTGCCTCACGTAGTTCATGTCCCACTACGCGCTCCACCTCCCGTTTCAGTTCTTCTTTTTCCATGCTGCAAAATAAATGGTTTTTCTCCATTCTTGCAAGTAAAAAGGGTGAAAAGGTTTTTAGGCTTTAGACGCTAGGCTTTAGGCGCTAGACTTTAGACTTTAGACGCTAGACTTCCGACGGCCGAGATCGGCCATCGGTGACCGATAGACTTTAGACATAAGCCACCGTGGGGCGCACCGTTAGGTTGCCCGCCATCAGTTCTGCTCGCCAGAAGTTTCGAGAACCAGCGAACTAATGTCTAAACTCCTAAACTCCCAAACTCCTAGACTCCCTCAAAAAACTCCCGAACTCAAAACTCTCCTAAACTACTAAAAATCTATGACACGATGGGTCAAAATCCTTATAATCAAATGCTTATGCCCCGTCGGGGCGATTGATTTGCGGGTGTATAAAACCCCAGGGCGTTGCCCTGGGCTGAGAGCGAGCTGGCCTTTCAGGCCGCCTGCGCTTTCGGAAAGATTATTGTCGAAATGGTTTGTAATCTCATTTTTTTATATTGATTTTCAGCAGGATCATCTTTGTCGGGCTCGGAGATCCCGACCTCCTACAGTTACCTCTGATAACTTAGCCCTCCAAAGCCAGTGAACAAACAAAGGAGCGCGGGCATCTTGCTTGTCAAATGCCGTTGAGATATCATCTGCGAAAGAGAATTTCGAAAGCCAGCGTCTCCCCTCCCATCGTAGGGGAGGGGTCGGGGGTGGGGTCAGTAATTACCAGGAGCCATATCTGTAATTATTTGTATGACAATTATTTGTATCACCCCACCCCCAGCCCCTCCCCTTCGATGGGAGGGGAGTTCCTGACGGCTTTCGAAACATCTTCCTTTCGGATTTTTTAATTCGAAGCAATTTGTTTCGAACAAACTCATCTCAAGCCTATCCAGCATTTGACGAGCTAAGACCCTACGGAGGTGCAGGGGAGAGCATCATGGCATAGAGGATTTCTTTCGCAAACAATGGAATTTTTAATTTTCAATCTCCAATTTTCAATCGGCGCAGCCGAAATTAATCTTCAATCTTCAATTTTCAATTGCCCCCAAAAAATAGCAATTTCTGAAAAACAAAAAAAACTCACCCTGCTGTTATAGGATGAGTTTTCAATTAATTAGTGAAAGAAAGCAAAAATCAATCGTCATAAAAATCATCATCATCGTCGTCGTAATGGATTCTCACGTGGGCTTTCCCTCTGGGGCTCGTGGTCCTGGCACGGTAGTAATCGTCGTCGTAGTCGATTTTATAGCAGTTGCCACGGGAATCGAACTTGAGTTCTACTCCATTCGAGAGCTTCACCTCATACTTCTTGTGGCCGTACTCGTAGTCAACCTCGGCATAGACGATGCTCTTCCCCTTGTAATTCTTTTGGATGTAGAGCTTGGCAGCCTTGGGGAGCTGACTGGAAGAAATGATATGGTCGTCGGCCAGACACGCGGTGGACACCATCAAGCACAGGAGTGCCGCCATGAAAAATTTTATCGATTTCATAATTGTAGAATGTTTATTGGTTATTACTATTGTTAATGGTTTTCTTAAAGTGCTAAAAAGGAGTTCTAAGCCATCAAGGGTTCTAAGCCATCAAGGGGCTAAGCCACCATTTTCCTTCTCTCGCTCTCAACATACTGTGGGTAGGCCGGGCTAATCACCATGAGGAACCGCCATGTGGCTTTGAGAAATTTCTTTGCACTCTTTTTGAAGTTGCTCACTCGTGTTGTCATCGACATGTTGCTGTAATTGGCAACTGTTGTCGGGGTTAATTCCATTGTCTTCATAATCGTATCTTTTTTGTTATTATTATTCTTTTTTCTTCACTCCGGCAGGCCCTTCATTTTCAATTTTTAATTTTCAATTTTCAATTGTTTCCCGCCTGTCTTTGTTTTTTCTGATGCAAATTTACGGCGGTTTTGAGTACCTGCAATGAATTTTCCTTTATTTCTCCCACATTGTGTGCGACAGGCCACCCCATCTGCGACAAACGTGGAAAAGCCCCTTTTCTTTTGTCGCAATCAAGGCGTTTTTGTTGATTTTGGAGGTCGGGTAGCTAAGTCAAATGCCATTGAGATATCATCTGCGAAAGAGAATCGCGAAAGCCAGCGTCTCCCCTCCCATCGTAGGGGAGGGGAGTTCCTGACGGCTTTCGGAAACACCATGCATGGTGTCTCTACACGCTGAGTTCGAAAGGATGGCCATGGAGCAGAGTTCGAAAGGATGGCCATCGCGACAGGCCATGGTGCATAAAACGAACTAAGGCCCTACAAATCAATGTAGGACCTTAGAACTTGAGATTGAAAATATTCGTTGTTTACTTCGCTTTTTACTTCGCTTTTGCCAACAGTTCGTTGGGCAGTTGTGGCATGGCTCCGTTTTGTGTGCAGACAAATGCGGAGACCTCCACAGCCAGTTGATGTGCCACACTAATTGGTTTTCCGCTCAGGATGGCAGCGCAGAATGACCCGGTGAAAGAGTCGCCTGCTCCCACTGTGTCGGCCACCTGCACTTTTGGTGTCTCCTGGAACGACATCAGTCCGGGTGCGAAGACGTAAGAGCCGTTTGTGCCGCAAGTGAGCACGAGCATATCGAGGTTGTACTTGCCCAGGATGAGCCAGCACTTGTTCTCGATGTCGAGGCCAGGATATCCGAACATACGTCCGATGAGCACCAGTTCCTCATCGTTGATTTTCAGGATATTGCACCGCTGCAACGACTCCTTGATAATCTCCTTGGAGTAGAATTGCTGTCGCAGGTTGATGTCGAATATTTTCACGCAGTCGTGTGGTGTTGCATCGAGGAACTTATGGATGGTGTCGCGGCTCACCACGTTTCGCTGTGCCAGCGAGCCGAAGCACACGGCCCGGCAGTTGCGTGCTATTTGCTTGATGTCGTCGTCGAAGGGGATGTTGTCCCATGCCACGTTTTCCTTGATGTCATAAGTGGGAATGCCCAGCTCATCGAGCTGCACCTGCACGGTTCCCGTTGGGTATGGCACTCGTGGGAGGAGGTCGTTCAGGCCGTGCTCCCTCAGAGCCTCGATGGTCTCGTCGGCCAGTTTGTCATTTCCCAATGCGCTCACGGCGATGGTGTTGTTCATGCCGAGAAACTGTCCGGCATGATAGGCGAAATTGGCGGGTGCTCCACCCAGTTTCTTACCTTCAGGAAGTACATCCCATAGTACTTCGCCGAGTCCTACTACATAACGTTTGTCCATATTGTATGCGGTTTTTAAGTTGAATTTCATTCTTTGTTCTTTGGTCAAGACAGCGTCTGAACCCTTTGGGCCCGTGCGTGGCCTATCGAGAACATTGTTTGATATAAGTGAAGAGATAGACAACACCCACAGTCATCACCAGCACGGCTCCGGCTTGTCCCATGGCGTCGCTCATCCAACCCATCAGCAATGGGAAGATGGTGCCTCCGAACAGACCCATGATCATCAGTCCGCTGACCTCGTTCTGCTTCTCTGGCATCGACTCAAGAGCGGTGGCGAAGCACATGGAGAAGATGTTGGAGTTGCCGTAGCCCACGAGTGCGATGGCCGTATAGAGTATCCACTTCTCAGTGCCGAAGAAGAGTCCGCACATCGATAGTGCCATCATGCAGACTGAAATGATGAAGAAAGTTCTCATTTTCAATACCCTCAGGAAGAACGAGCCCGTCAGGCACCCGATGGTACGGAAGATGAAGTAAAGTGATGTGGCGAAAGCAGCCTCGTTGAGTGTCATGCCCAGCCGCTCCATCAGAATTTTTGGGGCGGTAGTGTTCGTTCCCACGTCGATACCCACATGGCACATGATGCCGAGGAACGACAGCAGGACGATGGGTGTTCCCAGCAGTTTGAAGCATTCTGCGAAGGTGGAAGGCTTGCCCTCGATGGGTGGTTCTTCAATCGGTGTGACGAAGAGCAGTGCGGTGGAAAGCAATCCGACGATGAGGAAGATGGCGAACAGCACGCGCCAGTTCAGTCCGAACTCCGGGATGACCATTGTTGCTCCCCACATGGCGAGATAAGGAGCCGAGAAGGAAGCGATGGCTTTGATGAACTGTCCGAAGGTGAGTGTGGAAGCGAGGTTTCCGCCCCCCATCACGGTAGCCACCAATGGGTTGAGCGATGTCTGCATCAGTGCATTGCCTATTCCGAGCAATGAGAAAGCCACGAGCATGATGCCAAAGTTCTCGCCGAAGATAGGCAGCAGCAGCGACAGTACGGTGACCACGAGCGAGAGCAGCACGGTCTTCTTGCGCCCAATCTTGTTCATCAGCATGCCCGTGGGAACGCTGAAGATGAGGAACCAGAAGAAGACGAGTGATGGGAACACGTTAGCCATAGAGTCGCTCAAGTTGAGGTCTGCCTTCACGTAATTGGAAGCGATACCCACCAAGTCGACGAAGCCCATGCAGAAGAAGCAGAGCATCACGGGGATGAGATAAATGGTTTTGTTTGCCTTTGCCATAATGAAGTCTTGTTTTGGGTGTTTTCCTATTAAGTCAAATTTTTATCACCTACTTATTCAGATTGATGCTGTAGATGGTCGCCTTTCCGCCTTTCACTTTGACCATGTTGTATGGTTCTGATGGGAACACAAGGTTGGTCATGACCATTTTTCCCTCGCTGTCGAAGGCCTCGATGCTGCAGCGGTCGATGAAGATGCGCAGTTGGCGTATGGTGCCGTAGGTCGGAGCCTCTGTGACGCACGGGAAAGCCTCGCTGAAATTCACATCACCGCTCTTGGTGCGGTCCATGTTGAAGTTCTGCTTCTGTGCATCGTAGTGCATGGTCACCTGCTCGCCCTTTGTGTTGGCCAGGGTGATGTCGGCCGAGCCTTTCACATCCACCACAATCTCGCAAGCCTCAGTCGGTTTTTTGATTTTCGGTCCTCTCACGGCAAGCATTTCCTTTGAGGGTACGACGCTCACGTAGGTTTCCTCGCCATGAGTGAATATTCCGAGGTCGCGTGGTATGGAGTTGGCCGAGCGGAACTGCTTTGTGGGCACTTCGTTGGCATACTGCCAGTTGCTCATCCATGCCAGTACGACGCGCCTGTTCTCGGGTGCGTTATAGAACGACACCGTAGCGTAGTGGTCTTTTCCATAGTCCATCCACTTGGTCACTTTCGGCATCGACTCGCAGGTGAATTTCTTCCCGTCGAAGTTTCCCACGAAATACTGTGTGGCACTACCTCCGAAAGGTCCTCCTGGGTTGATGTTGCAGAGGAGCACCCATTTGTTGTCGATTTTGAACAGGTCGGGGCACTCCCACACACCGCCGTGGTTGCCATATTCTTTTCCGAACGACGATTCGTACTTCCATTCTTTCAGGTCTTTGGAAGAGTAAATACGCATTTCCTGTCCTGCAGCGAGGATGAGGTTCCACACCTTTGCCTCCTCATTCCAGAAAGCTTTCGGGTCGCGGAAGTCGGGCACGTCGCTTGTCAGTACGGGGTTTCCGCTAAACTTCTTGAATGTGAGTCCCCCGTCTTTCGAGACTGCCATGGACTGCACCTGATGCTGTCCTGCAGAGGTATAGAAGGCGACGACGTCATTTCCGTTAGTCACACACGAGCCGCTGAAGATAGACCCCAGCCAGTCGGACTCAATGGCCAGTGGCTGAGCCTCCCAGTGGATAAGGTCGCGTGTGGTGGAATGCCCCCATGTCATGTTCTCCCACTGTGAGCCATAAGGGTTGTACTGATAGTATAGGTGCCAGACGCCGTCTTTGTAGAACATGCCGTTGGGGTCGTTCATCCATCCGTAGACAGGTGTATGGTGGTATAGGGGTCGGAACTTCTCGCTGTTCGTGGTGTCGAAGGTGTTGCTGTATTTCATTTCCTGCCAGCATACGAAGTCTTTCACGGCGCCTGTTGTTCTGCGGTCGCCATGGAATGTAATGTCGATGAGCTGAGCCTTCTTGATTTCGAGCGGTACGAAGTAGTCCACCTTGTCGACAGCCAATTTGACGTTGAGCCTCCTCACCATCTCGTTTCTCTCATCGAGTACGGCGATGTGTGCGTTCTCCACCTTTTCCTGTACAGGCAGGAGCAGATAGGTTTTGTCTTGTTTCAATTTGAGCATGGCGTGGTTTTCGCCTAAGACCATCGGGGTTTGGGCGTTCATGGTCATCGCCATCAGCATGGTTGCCATCAGTGTCAGTAGTTTCTTCATCTTTCTTCGTTTTTAGTTATCTGTCGCAAAGATACTACATTTTATGCAATCACATTGTCATTTATGTTTCAATTGTTGAGAATGTTCGTTCATTGCAACAAATTTTTAGTAAGAATACCTTTTTGAATTATTACCAAATACTCTTCAGGCGCCGGAATTGTGCTTCCGAGGTAGCGCCTGTTATGCTAAGACGGTTGTAGATGGATTTGGGGAAGACAAGATTTGTCATTGACATGGAGCCGTTCTGCGTGAATATTTCGATGGACGACTGGTCGATGAAGATGTCGAGTGTGACTTTGTCTCCATTGACGCAAAGCGGAGCCTGCATGGTTGGTATGGAGAACGTCCCGTTGAACGAGGTTTGTCCGGAAGCAGCAGTGCGGTGTGCGGTCAGCGTGCGTGCATTGGCATTAATATCGATAGTGAACTTCTCGTCGGACGAATTGCCCAGAGTGATAGTTGAGTTCTTGTCCAAATTGATGGTGAGACGCAGTTGATAGGCGTCCTTCACATCCAGTTCTGTGCCAGCAATCTTCCACTCCTCGGCAATCTTGTCGATTTCATTGACGACGGTATTGGCCAGCAGGAGTTTTCCATCATACTCGATGAGTTTGAGTTCGCGTGGCAGTGTCATGGCCGATCGCCATGGTTTGCAAGGCACAGCTCCGGCATATTGCCAGTTGTTCATCCATCCTATCATTACCTTTCTGTCGCCTGTATTGCTCCATGTGACCCCGGCATAGTTGTCCATGCCGTAGTCTAACCATAAAGGATAGTCGCGCTGGTCGGCAACGAAATTCTTCCCGTCGAAGTCGCCCACAAAATAAGCCGTTCCCGAGCCGAGGATAGGTCCTCCAGGGTTGACGCTGACGAGCAGCACCCATTTGTTTCCCATTCTGATTAAGTCGGGGCATTCCCATTGCAGGCTGGGTCGTCCTGACAGTTCGGTGAAGAAAGTGCTCAGGTGAGTCCAGTTTTTCAAGTCGGTGGAGCCGTAGAATTCCACTCCCATCTTCCATCCTTTTGCCAGCGCCATCACCCATTGTTTGGTTTCCTGATGCCAGAATACCTTAGGGTCGCGAAGGTTGTCGTCGTCGTTTTTGATGACGGGGTTGCCGGCATAGCGTGTGAAGTTTTTGCCGCCATCGGTGCTGTAAGCGATGCTTTGCTGCTGCACGTTGCTGGCCGACGTATATAGAGCCACCATGGCGTTAGCACCAAAGCCGGCAGTATTGTCCTTGTCGATGACCGCCGAGCCTGAGAAGACATCGCCTAAGTCATCGCGAGTCATGGCCACCGCCTGTTCTTTCCAGTGGATGAGGTCAGTAGAGGTGGCGTGTCCCCATGACATATTTCCCCAATCGTTGCCCCTCGGGTTATACTGATAGAAGAGGTGATAGGTGCCGTCGACATAAACCATTCCATTTGGGTCGTTCATCCAGTTCTGAGCAGGTGTGAAATGGATTTGCGGCCGGTATTGCTCGTTGTAACTGCTTTGGGTGGTTGGCCCCGACGGTTGGTCAGGCTGTTTAGGCTCTGGGTTATCTATCAGTGGATTGGGGTCCTGTCCATGGTCGTCTTTCGAACAACTGGCAAGGGTAGCCGTCATCAAGACGGCTACCCATGCGATTGCAAAGAAATACTTTTTATTCATAATATAACCAAGAAATGCCTAAGTACGATTATCTTGTCTTCAGATATTCCAGAGAGTTCTTGGCCAGCGTGAGCACATTGTCCTGATAGATGTTGTTCTTCGGGTGTGCGCTCTTGTCGGGCGTTCCGTCGGCGTTCTTCATGGAGAACTCGCAGCCACCGTTACCGATGCAGAGGATGGTTCCCTGGAACTCGGTGTTGCCCTGCTGTGCCTCCCAAACATTCATCTGGCTCACCCAGTCAATCTGGCTGTCCCATGTACCCAGGGGATAGATGCCAAAGGTTTGAGTGGTCTGTGTGTAGCAAGCCTCTTCCTGGTTGCCGATACCAGTCAGGAGCGACGGCAGGTTGAAGAACAGGCAGTTGTGGTCTTCCGTCCATCCCGGTCCCTTGAAAGCGATGAGTTTGGTGCGGTCGTTCGATTCCACTTCAAGTCCTTTGTAGATGGGGTGCGATGAATGGTCTTTTGAGAAGCGTCCGCCCGGGTTGAGCTGAACAGCCATTTTCCATACATCGTTGTTGATGCCGCCTACGCCGGTTCCAATGGCATGGTCGTTGGCCTTCATGTCGTCGAGGTTGAGGCGTCCGAGGTGTCCCACATAAGTAGTGGCATGGCTCCAGAGCAGCAAGCTTCCGCCGTTCTTGTACCATTCCTTGATGATGGGAGTAGCAGCTTCCACCACTTCGGGCACGCTCCATACAGCATCTTCACCGACTCCTTCGAGGTCACGAAGCCAGAAGAGGACGCGGTAAGGATCGACGTCATTGACAGACTTCACGTCGCCGAAATAGACATACTGAGCGGTGGGGTAGGTCTCATGTAGCCAGAGCCATGCAGAAGCCTCGTCGTCGTCGCCCTTTTCAATGAGTTCCTCGGGTGTGGGATAAATGCTGAGGAAGCCAATGGCCGTCTTTCCGATTTTCAGAGATGAGCGTGTGGAGAGTGCCGTACCTTTTTCGTTGACAGCCGTCAGAGTCACTTCCCATACGTCGCCGGTCTGCACGTCTTTGATGGTGTAGCTGGTGGCAGT
>CAMHEL010000150.1 GCA_946184125.1 uncultured Prevotellaceae bacterium | reverse complement strand
ATGAAAGATTTCAAAAAACATGAATATGTAGTGCTAAATTTTACGTCATCGTAGGATTATCTATTACTTTCATCCGATTTTGATTACCTAGCTTATGAAAAAAGAAAAATAGAAACAAAAAGGGAAAATGAAGTTTGCAAGTAACACCAACATTTCTTATCTTTGCAACACTCTTTACGCTTGGCATTCTCCAAGAAGGACTACTCATTAAAAAAAGCCATTAGTTCACCAATCAACTATGTCCTATGACCATACAGTTCAAGATTCAAATCCGAGGCATCAAAAAGCCCCCAGTGTGGCGCCGCATCGTCATACCCGGCAGTTTCTCCTTCTATGACCTTCACGACACCATCCAGTGGGCTTTCGGATGGTGGGATGAACATCTATACCAGTTTCAAAGACAACCTTACGATCATGGATGGTCGGTGAAGGATACAGAAAGGGAAGATGAGGATGTTTTATTCTTTTCGCCATCCTATGATTCCCATACGACGAATGTGGCGGACTTCATCCAGAAGATGGGGCTTCGGAAATTCGTCTATGTCTATGATTTCGGCGATGACTGGATACACGACATCACCATCGAGGCGCTCAACCCCGACGAAAAACTGGAGCACCCCGTCTGCCTTGATGGGAAAGGTGCCTGTCCACCTGAGGACTGCGGTGGCGTATGGGGTTACGAGGAGCTGAAGGAAGAGATGAGCAAAGAGGAAATCAGTGAGTTCGACATTGTTGGTGTCAACTACAAACTGGCAAGTTTCTCTTCAGAAACAGAAGATGAAATAGAGGGTGTAGAGAATGACGATGATGACGAAGTCGAAACAATGAAACCTATCACCATGCTTGAGGTGCTGCAAGACTTTAGCAAAGGGTACTTGCTGGACATGGCATCTATGCTCAATTTAGATCTTGACCCAACGGTCGGTGTGAAAAAACTCCGCCGACTATACGCCCAAGCCGTGATCGATGCACCCAGCGAGGTTTTAAGAATGATGCCTGAAGAAGACCTCTTTTTACTGGGGTATTTGGTGGACAATCCCGATCCAAGCAATGCATTGCCCTACTACAATGACTACCGCAGTATCGCCTTGACATATTGTGGCTTTGCAAAAGAGGAGGTGGTGGGTGATGGAATCATTAATATCTACGTAGCAGAGGATTTCTTGCAAGCCGTCAAACCGCACATCAAGAAGGTGGGAAAAGAGCAATTCATGATCAACAAGTACATGTTTGAGAATTTGATTCTTGGGCTCGCCAACTTCTATGGTATGGTGCATTTGGGCATCGTCATCAAAAATATGATATGGTATGGAGGTAAGGAAATGGATGAAAAAAAAGCCATGGAACAATTGTATGTCACCTACCATTTTTCGGTGATGCTGAAACGCATGTCATACCAGACACATTCTTGCTTATTGGAGCCCAAACAAGAAGACGTCTATTTTGCATCACTATATTTGTACGCACAAGAGGAGGAGATGCTGGAGGAACTCAAAAAACAAGTACCCAAAGAACTGAATTACAAGGAGTTTACAGAAGACGACATCTATGATGCGACACGACTGCCCATACCTTTGATATCCAACCCCAAGAATAAGGAGATGCGTAGCCTGTTAAGCGATGAACTGGGATACAACGAAAAAGAGGTGGATATCATCTGCCATGAACTGTGGTATGAGGAAATGAATAAGATGACAAACAGCGACGACTTCGACCCAGTAGAGTATTTCCAAATGGAAGTGCTCTTCGACCTGGAAGAAGAAGATGAGACATACCAGAAAGCGATGGCACTACTTGATGAATATCTCGACAACATGCCGCACTGGAATCTGAATGGGTACTCGCCAAAAGAGACAAAGACGAAGGAGATATCAAAGACTGCCTACTCCTCGCCGCCAACGCCCATCATTATCGGAAAGAAAATCAGGCGTAATGAGCCTTGTCCCTGCGGCAGCGGGAAAAAATACAAAAACTGCTGCGGAAAAGGCAATTGAGGATAGAGTTGAGAGTTGAGAGTTGAGGGTTGAGAGTTATGATATGCTTTGCGGGCACACGGTCTAAAGCCTAATCACAACTCTCAACCCTCAACTAAAGTCTAAAGTCTTTTTATGGAGTTTAGGAGTTTAGACGTATGATTAGAGGGGGCTGCCTCTGGTCGTTTTCCTAGAATTTCCTATAGTTTCCTAGAATTTCCTATTTTCAGCGTCTAAAGTCTAAAGTCTAAGTTTGCTTGTCCTCTGCCGGGCGTGATCTGATGTTGTAAACTCCTAAACGTCCGAACTCCCTTTCGACGATGAACTATAGCGTGATGACCAGTCCTCCATTTTTGGGGATGGCGACTTTCAACTGCTGTTTTTTGCTTATTTTCACCGTTTTGACGGAGCCGTTGAGTTGTGCGTCATCGCTATAGACCTTCACCGCGGTGCCTTTTTCGAACATGGGCAGCGTGATGGTGGTGCTGAGCGTCTGCTCCTGAGCGTTGACACCCACCACATACCATTGGTTGCCATGGCGCCGTGCGAGGATGACATATTTTCCTGGATAGCCGTCGATGAACTTCACCTCATCCCATGTCGTGGGCACACTCTTCATGAAGTCGATGGCCCAAGCCGGTGCATCGTCGAGGTTATTGGGAGCCAGTGCGAAATGCTGCACCGCACTCTGGAAAAGGACGGCCACAGCGAGGGCGAAGACATCGCTCGTCATCCTGCGGCTGCCATGCTGGTTGTCGGCACCATAGAACTTGTTCAGGGCCGAGCCGCCGAAGTCCATCGACCCCACCGTGTTGCGGATGAAAGGATGAATGCAGGCATTGCGGGCCTCATTGTTGCAGAAGTCCTGCGAGAAATGGAGATTCTCGCTGGCAAGCACCGCCTCGCTCGCGGCATAGTTGGGATACATCCTCTCCCACCCTCTCGGCAGCGTGCAGCCATGGAAGATGACGAGAAGCCCGAAGTCATTGGCATCGGTGAGGATGTCCTCGTAGAGCTGCATCGTCTGCTGTTTGTCACCTCCGAAGAAGTCCACCTTGATGCCTCTGATGCCAGCGCTCTTCATCCATGCCATCTCCTTCCTTCGCTCTCCGGCCTTGTCCATCTTCCCGATGGGTGTCTGCGGGGCATCGTTCCAGTAGCCATTGCTGTTGTACCACAGGAAGAGACCCACGCCACGCTCGCGGCCGTAGGCAGCGAGTTGGGCAATGCGTTCACGCCCGATTTTCGTGTCCCAGAAAGCATCGATGAGCACGCTCTGATAGCCCATGGCTGCCGAGAAGTCGATGTATCTGCGCTGTTCATCGTAGTTGCAGCTGTTGTCCATGCCGATAATCCAGCTCCACGAGCCTTTGCCGTAGATATATTCCTGCGATGCCTTGTACTTGGGCTGCACGAGGTCGAAGGGCACAGTGGTCTCCACGATGTTGTGCAGCGTCGGCCCCACGGTGATGGTGCGCCACGGGGTATGCCCAGGCAGCGCGATGCCCGGTGTGACGGAACCGAGACCGTTGTTCTCACCCTGCTGCGGGAAACCGATATGGTAGGAGCCGTCGGCCTCGCCAATCAACCGGCTGGCGCAGTAGGAGCCATCGACGCCTGTCTCACTGAGCAGCACCCATCCGCTGTCGCCGACTTTGAACAGGCAGGGGAAGGTATAGCCCTCGCCCCATCCGTTCTTGCCCGTGGCCTCGTCGGTGCTGTAGGCCGTCTCATAGCTGGGCGATGTGCGGGCGAAGCCTCCCATGGGTTTCGACTGTGGGCAGAGGAAGGTGGTGGTGCCCTGGGGCATGACAAAGGCGCTGGCCTCACGCTTCACCACGCAGACACGTGTGTCACGGCGGGGAAAGACATCATAACGGTAGGCCACGTCGCGGTTGCTCACCATGAAGACGATGTCGAGCACATGGCGACCGTCTTTCTCCAACTGGGCGACGGCCTCGCTGGCCTCATAGCCGACACTGCTCTGCTTGATGTTACGAAGCGAGTAGGCATCGGTCACCTTGCGCTCCTCCATCTTGCTGAGCTTCAGCCCGGTGGTGTAGTCGCCCATGTTGGTCTCGATGCCGAGGGGCGACGATGCTATCATCGTCACACCATCATACGACACCGTGTAGAGCGGACGGCCGTCGCTCACGTCAAAATCCAATGCAAGGCGCCCATCAGGACTTTTCACCACATTGCCCGCCCATAACAACTGGCTGGCCACACACGACAACGCAAAAAGAATGATTTTTTTCATAATTGTGAATGAATAGTTGAATTTTTTTGCAAAAATAAGCAAAAAAAACGATTGGAAGAAGAAAGTGAACCCGTTTTGAAATAATATGCCTATATTTGCATCATTAATTACAATATCCGCAATCCCTTTTCATCTTATGATGGGGTGTGCAAACAAACAGGTGTTTCAGCACCTGACAACATTACCGTATGGGCAGAAACAAATTCTCACAACAGGAAATCATCGAGATAGGACGCCTGCTGCAAAAGAAAAACGCAGGCAACCGCGCACAACAGAAACTGGTGCGGCATGAACTGAGGGTCAACTATGAATTCAATATCTCTGACTTCAACGAGCCAGGAAAGGCTTTCGGCGAAGAGGAACTTCAGGCGGCCATCCGCCGGGGAGCCATCGTCATCCTCGACGATGCCACCATCGCCTCGATGAAGGAGAAACGGGCCCGCGACAAGGCTCGCGATGAAGCACAGCGCGAACAACAGGCCATAGAAAAAGGCGAACAGACCGACTGGCAGGAGGCCATGAGACAATGGGAGGAATGGGAGAAAAATAAAAATTGAAGATTGAAAATTGAAGATTGAAAATTGAAGATTGAAGATTGAAAATTGAAAATTGAAGATTGAATGATGTCTGAGGTTATTTAAGCTCGGCAGACTTCAAAGTATATATGTATATGACGGGTATCCTTCCTGTGAAAAAATGCAAGACGGTGGTGAGCACCAATCGTCCTGATTCATCCCACAAACGAACATAGACATGAGCGGGATGACAAAGATTCAGACGATGATGCGCGGGGCGATGACAGTGCTCTTCTGCCTCGTGCTCTCTACCACAGCCCCGGCACAGAACTGGGGGAAAGTCATCACGGGCATATGGAAAGCACATCAGGCCATGAGCATCACCGACGAGGAACTGGCGAAAATGGTGAGCGAAGAAGTGGCATACATGGACAAGCAAAACAAGGTGCTCGACGAGAGCAATGCCTACACCAAACGCCTGAAGCGGGTGATGAACGGCATCGAAAACGTCGACGGACTACAGCTCAACTTCAAAGTCTACAAGACATCGGAGCTCAACGCCTTCGCCTGCCCCGACGGCAGCGTGAGGGTCTTCTCGGCTTTGATGGACCTGCTCAACGACGATGAATTGCTCGGTGTGCTCGGCCATGAGATTGGTCATGTGGCCATGAAACACTCGAAAAAGGCTTGGAAAAGCGCAATGATGCGCAGCGCCGCCTCAGATGCCATCGGCGTGTTCAGCGACACCTGGTCAACGCTTTCCGACTCCTTCCTTGGCTCGGTGAGCAGTGCAGTGCTCTCCGCGGCTCACTCCAAAGTGCATGAGACCGAGGCCGACGACTATGGCTATGACTTTCTCAAGCAGCATGGGAAAAATCCACAGGCCATGATAAAAATGCTTGAGAAACTCAAGAAGATGTCGAAACAAAACAACTCCCGATACGCCAAATGGCTAAAACTCTTCGCCTCACATCCCGACTACGACTCCCGCATCAACCACCTCAAAGAAAGGAAGAAAAATTGAGCTTTTGGAGGATAGATGAGTTTGGGAGTTCTTTGAGGGAGTTTGGGAGTTCTTTGAGGGAGTTTGGGAGTTTGGTAGTTTAGGAGTTTAGACAAATGATTTTTGGCTCCATGCCAGTACTTTCGAACTCAGCGCCTTTATAATTCATAATTCAAAATTCATAATTCATAATTATAATGCCCTCCGTGCGAATACTTTCGAACTCAGCGCCTTTATAATTCATAATTCAAAATTCATAATTCATAATTATAATGCCCTCCGTGCGAATACTTTCGAACTCAGCATGTAGAGACACAATGTATGGTGTTTCTGAAACCATCGCCGAAACCATCGCCGTAACCATCGAAAAATCCATCGCCGAAAGCCATCAAAAATCAGCCATTTCCAAGAAATCTTGAAAATGGCTGATTTTCTACTCATATATCACTCCTTTCGGAGGAGATAGCGAAGCCAATTAGCGACAACGTTTCGCTGGCTGATGACTACTACAGTGGATCATCTATAGCACCACCTCCATGCCCAGGTCCATCATCATCTGTGTAATATACTGGTCTGACAGACCTTCCTAATCCAACGCCATAATTCTCATTGGAGGGCAGTGCAGGAATGGTAAAATCATCCTCATAAACGCCAAGAATATATGCATCGGGCACTTCACCTTGATAACCATAGAACTCCCCAGACCAATACTGTCCCTCAACATTCTGGAAATAGAGGTTGCTGCCACTGCGCACACCAGCAGCTGGCAAGAAGATACTATTGCCATTGCTGGCGGTATACTTATAGCCCTTCACGTCGCCGATGGTGGTCCATTCCGAAACACATTTGCCGCGCAGTTCATTGAGCTGTGCCAAAGTGGGCAGCTGCCAATTAGAGCCCCACAAGCCCTTCGCCACATCATGCTCCGTGCCGGAAATATTGCCTCCAAGGTCATCGAAACTGTCCGAAGAGCTATCGTAGTGGGAATAGGTCCTCCAGGTGTAAGAGGTCTTCACTGCTGTCTCGCCCCATGCGTAGTAGTCGCCGTAACCCTCTGGAGCAGTGGCACCCACATTGCAGCAGGCCCATTTCGTGCCCGATGGCAGCCCCATGTCGATGATGTGCGGGTGGTTGTCGTCGGGGCAGAGAATCACCGGTGGAATTACCACCGTCACCTCGATGGTGGCGGTCTCGCCCGAGTTTGTGTCGGTCACGGTGATGGTGGCGGTGCCTTCACCTACGGCGGTGACTTTGACCGCATTGCCATCGATAACGGCTGTGGCTACGTTGGCATTGGTAGTGGCGACGGTGTAGCTGCCGCTGCCAGAGGTGATGTCCACGGAGCCGATGTCATCTACCGATAACGTCACACTGTTTGCCAACAGCTCAAGTGGACGATATGCCACTATGGCGCTGATGGGACGGACAGACATGCCCTCATTGCGCTCGTCGCCATTATAAGAAGCTACCATCACTCTCTGGGCGTTATAAAGGTAATACGCACGGATGTCTGTCGGATTATTTGAATAGGTCATGCTTGACCGGTAATAGCCTAGGTCACCAAGATTTTTAAGTTCGGTGCCTTCAATCGAGCCTGCATTGGGGAGGAAGATGGAGGAGCCGTTTGTTCCAGTGACTTTCAAGCCGTTTACGCCATTGATGGTTGTATTCTCGTAAGAGCAATTATTAATCAGCTCTTCCATCTGTGTCTTTGTAGGCATCTTCCAGTCGCTGCCCCATTTCACTGTTGCTACGTCGTATCGCGTCCCGCTGATGTTGTCGCCAATGTCTTTGGGGTTGCTGCGTGAGCCATAGCGATAAGTGCTCCAGCTGTAATCGGTTTTCACCTCTGTTTCTCCCCAAGCATAATAGCCACCGTAGTTAGTAGGGCTTTGGTTTTCCGGATGCTCTGTGTCAACATTGCAGCACGACCATTTCGTGCCGGAGGGCAGGCCGAGGTCGATGATATGCGGGTGGTTGCCGTCGGGGCAGATACCCGTTTGTGCGGCCTCCACCGTCACCTCGATGGTGGCACTCACTTGCCTCTCTATGTCATACACGGTAATGGTGGCGGTGCCGGCACCGACGGCGGTGACGATGACCGAATTGCCATCTACCTCAGCGGTGGCCACTTCATCATCGTGGCTGACAGCAAGATAATCACCACTGCCACCAGAGATTTCTATTGTTCCCATACTGCCCACTTCCAGGGTCAAAGAGGAGGAGGAAAGGATTAGAGGTTCTGGTTGCTTCACTATCACAGTGATGGTGCCTATCTGTCCTGTCTCCGTGTCCTTCACGGTGATGGTGGCGGTGCCTTCCTCGTATGATTGAATCTCAACATAGTTACTGTATTTTACTGACGCCGTAGCCACATTTTCGTCGCTGCTCCACGCTATGTAGGAACCACTGCCATTCATAATACGAACCGTTTCACAATCGTTTGTATAAAGGTTTATTTCTGTGTCACTCAACTCCAATGGCACAGTCACCTTCACTTCAAGGGTAATCTGCTCACCTGTTCTTGTGTCGGTTACAGTGATAGTCGCAGTACCATGACCTTCTGCACGGACATCGAAATAGCCCACATCCTCATAGACCGATACAATGCCAACAGTGGCAACATTCTCATCACTGCTCTCCACGGTGTATTCTCCACTGCCACCATAAATCTCGACACGACAACTAAAGTTTTCTTCCAAATCCAAATTCAGCTCACGCTCCGAAAGTTGAAGGGCATGCTCCACAGTTACCTCGATGGTGGCAGTCTCACCAGTATTATTGTCTATTATCTTGATAGTTCCAGTGCCAACAATCGATGAGGTAAACTTGACCGAACTACCCTCTATTATGACATAGACATCATCAATATTTCCATAATAGGTAATACCATTACTTCCATTGAAGACAAATGACGACACCTCATAATCGCCACTGCCGGAAGTGATGTCCACCGTGGATTCTACACCGACTTTTATGGTAAGAGTGTTCTCGGAAAGGGCAAGAGGTGGGTAATCTGGTTCTTCCACCGTCACTTCAATGGTGGCGGTCTCACCACTCTCAGTGTCAGTCACGGTGATGGTGACGGTGCCGGCACCGACGGCGGTGACCTTGACAGAAGTGCCATCAATCACTGCTGTTGCCACGGCCTCATCGCTGCTTTCAACGGTATAGTTGCCGTTGCCGGAGGTGATAGTTACATTCTGCGGCTCATCACCGACAGTCAGCGACAAAGTGGTGGAGGCCAGTGTGAGCGACTCAAGAGTCACCTCTACCGATACGGGGCGGATAGACGCACCGTCCATACTGTAAGCATATTCATAGTTCACATACGTCGCACCGTCGTAGAACCCGAAGTTGGAGGGGTTATAGGCATAGCCCGTTCCCAATGTGCCTGTCCAATAACGGCCAGTTTCACTTCTTTCGCAGAGGCCATAGCCATCATAAAAACCGGCTGCAGGCAGGAAGATGCTGTTGCCGTTGGCAGCAGTGAACAGCCCGCCGTAGATACCGTCCACAGTTGTCCAAGCATAGGTGGTGTTGCTGTACAACTCATCGCGTTGTGCCTGTGAAGGCATTCTCCAGTTGTCCTCCCACTTCACATGAGCCACATCGAATTCCGTGCCGCAAATGTCATTTCCAATATCATGTAAGGTCTCGTATGTGCCGTCACAATGGACGTAGTTGCTCCAGGAAAAACTTCTCTTCGCTTCTGTCTCGCCCCAGGCATAATAGCCGCCATAGTTGGTAGGATTCTGTTTCGAAGGTACTGGGTCGACATTGCAGCAGGCCCACTTGGTGCCGGAGGGCAGACCGAGGTCGATCATGTGCGGGTGGTTGCTGTCGGGACACATGGAAGCGGTCGCTTCCTCCACCGTCACCTCGATGGTGGCTGTCTGGCCGCTCTGGGTATCCGTCACGGTAATGGTGGCGGCGCCTTCACCGACAGCTGTGACCTTGACCGCGGAACCGTCAATCACGGCTGTCGCCACTGCCGCATTGCTGGTAGCGGCGGTGTAGTTGCCGCTGCCGGAGGTGATACCCACGGTCTCCACGTCGCCTGCTTCCAAGGTCAAGTCGGCGGTGGCAAGTTCCAGATTTACAACAGACACTTCGAGGTATGCGGGTCTCACCTGATAGCCTTGCTCGCGGGGGAAATAGAAGTCTTCGTCGCCCATGTCATAAAGCACGAGGTCTTCATCCCAGTAGGTGTTGGCGTTGAAGATGATGGGGTACGCACGGCCTTCGAGGTCGATATATGGTGTATCCAACCAGTATAAGCCATAAGTGTTGAGGTAGTTGAGCCTGGAGCCGACATATCCTCCTGCTGCGGGCAGGAAGATGCTGTTGCCATTCTTGCCGGTGAATTTGCCGCCAACGACGCCACCCTCTGTCGTCCAGGTGAACGTGCAATGGCCGGCCAACTCGGTAAACTGGTCAAGGTTCGGCATCCGCCAACTGCCGCCCCACTCCTTTGCCGCCACGTCATATCTCGTGCCGGCAATGTTGCCGAGGTCCTCGTAGCTGTCTTCCGAGGAGTCGTAATAGATATACGAGCCGTAGTCGTAGGTCGTCTTCGTCTCCGTCTCACCCCAAGCATAGTATCCACCAGTGCCCTCGGGAGCGGTGGCTCCCACATTGCAGCAGGCCCACTTGGTGCCGGAGGGCAGGCCGAGGTCAATCATGTGCGGGTGGTGATCGTCGGGGCAAAGCCCGGCTTGCGGCTGGCTGTTGTCGCCAAAGATGATGACGCTCACCACCATGGTGACATCGGCAATCGACACACTGCCATCGCCGTTTATATCGCCGTTGCCTCCTAAATTCCCGCCGTTGACGATTTGGTTCACCAACAAGGCGACATCGGAAATTGACACGGCGCCATCGCCGTTCACATCCCCTCGTTTGGTACTCGACTGGGCAAAGATGGTGAGGGAGAATGCCATCAATGCAAAGAGTGTAAATAGTCGTTTCATACTTTATTGTGTTTTGTTTGAGTTTCAGAGATTTTTAGCCGGTTGGAGATGATGGGAATTTAAAAATGCCATCAATTTTGTTTTTCGCTGCGAAGATAAACATTTTTGATGAATTAACAAAATTATTGCAAAGCACACTTTATAATTCATAATTCAAAATGCATAATTCATAATTATTTGCCCTCCGTGCCA
>CAMHEL010000149.1 GCA_946184125.1 uncultured Prevotellaceae bacterium | reverse complement strand
CTCGCGTGATGCGGCAGAATGAGTTTTCGTAGGGATTCCCGTCGGACACCCCGACATTCCAGAGGTTCTCCACCTTACAGCCAATCTGATAGGGCTCAAACACGTCATTCTCATCTGAGTAAGAGACATCACTCTGAGTGAATTCTTCACCAAAAGAGTGCTGCCTGGCCATATTTTTTCTCCGGAAACGGCCAAGAAGGGCTTCCCAACTTCATTATCGCCTGATGTGGGCAACAACTAATTTTTGATGAAACACCCCTTTTGGAAGACGAAATAGGGCTCTCTGTTGATGAGACAAAAAACTTTTTCCCAAACGAAAAATAAAGTTGGAAAAAAGAGTTTAAATTGATAATTTTGCAGTGGGCGAAAAGGCTTATTGCAGTGATATTTTGCGGTTAATTGACCACCGTCAGCACCCTTTCCTGCTAACCGAGCTAATTTATAGAACCCACCTAAAGAGTATATCTTTTTCTTGTCACTGATGAAACCTGCAATTTGCAAAATACAATCTAAAACTAAAGTATATGAAAACCATCACAACCTTACTCACCGTCCTTGCGCTCTGCACAGTCACTATTGCCAGGGCCGACGACATCGCCATCCCAACAGATGACGGACGTCCCTTCGACCTGACAAAAGGCGTGATTACCAGCAGCAGCATGTCAAATCACTTCACTGACTACGGCATACAGTATTTGTATGACGGCGACAAGATTGTCTTCACCCTGCAGAATACGCAGGATGCAGACTACTATAACATGTTGATGGAAGCCAGCAACGGTGCCGGCAAAGGGTCCATTGACTTCGACCTCCGCAAGCAAGACGGAACCTTGGTGACCAACACGCACTTCGACATAGAGAACAAAGGTTGGAGCACCCCTGTCACTTACACACTCCAGCCCAAGGCCATGACAAAGGGCAAATACACCCTGACACTCACCTTCCACCAAGCAACGAACAAAAGCTGGGAGGCGGCACGTATCAAGAGCATCGCTTTCAAAAAGCCGCAAGACCTGAAACCCGGAGACTCACTGCCCATCGTCAACGCTGAGTTTGATGACGGCCTCAACGGCTGGACGCGCACGGGGGCGGGCAGCAACGGCACAAACAACATCGGCGGCAACAAAAGCGCGGTGGCTCACTTCAACAATGGAACGGGTCAGATGGAGCAGACCATCTACAACCTGCCCAACGGCCTCTATCTGCTGCGCATGAATGCCTACGACAGTGCCAGTGACTGGGTCGGAACAAGCGTTCCCAATCAGGACACTTACGTATTCCTGAACGAACGAATGGTTCCCATGAAGACCGCATACGATGAAACCGTAGGCTACCGCAACATCTACCGCTGGTACGATGGGCGAACCAACAACTCCTACCGTCTCACGGAAGACAGCAGATGGCTACCCACCCATCAGGTGGATTGGAACGAAGCCTTAGCCATGACCGAACGGTTTTACGAGAACTGTGTGATAGTGGCTGTCAACGACGGCAAGGCTTCCTTTGGATGGATGAAGACAGGCAACCGAAGCGTCCGCATCGCCTACGACCATGCCACTCTGACCTATCTCGCCAAGAGCACCGACCTGCAGGCATACGCACGTACATTAAATATTAACAGCAGCGAGCCACAGGCCATCGAACGTACCCTTTGCACCAACCATCTTCGTGAGCGCCTTTCCACATTGCAACAAGCTGTGCGAACAGAACTGGTCACCAACCGTGCACACGCCCCACAAGCCATCGCTGAAGCCAATGAGTTACTTGCAAATCTCAATCCTCAATCCTCAAACCTCAATACTCTAATCGATGCCATCCTCCACACGGAACATCTCTTGCAGAGACTGAAACTGCCGTTCCACGACATCACCCTCGCTGCGCCGGGCACCCTGGCCGACCAGATTGCCACCCATGGCATACAAGCCAACGACACCATTGCCCTGAAACTGGATGGAACACTGGATGACGAAGACTTCAAGACACTGAAAACGCTCAACAACCTCATGGAGGTGGACCTCAGCGCAGCAGCAATCATTGAATTGCCCAAAGAACAATTCAGCAACAAAAAACTGTTGACATGGGTGACACTGCCTCAGCAGTTGCAGACCATAGGTGTCAGCACTTTCTATGGTTGCTCAAGTCTGCGCGACATGAAGTTGCCTGCCTCGCTGCGCACCATCGACACTTGGGCATTCTTTGGCTGCATCAGTCTCGACCATGCCGTCATACCCGAAAACGTGTCGACGGGGACGGTCGTCTTTGGTGAAGCGGGCATCCGCTCCATCGTGCTGCCTGCCTCGATGAGGACAGTGCCTTACAGACTTTGCAATAAATGTTATGACCTCGTTGACATCCAGTTCAACGGCCAGGTTGTCATCGAACAGGAAGCTTTCGGCAGCTGCAACAACCTCAGGAAGTTCAGCGTGCCCGAGGGGGTGGAGTTCATGATGAGCGACTGTTTTGGCAGATGTGACAACTTGACCCATATCACCCTGCCAAGCACACTCAAGTATGTCTCAGCACCTCTCAGCTACTGCAACAACTTGGTAGAGGTGACCTGCCTCACCCTCGCCCCTCCTTACCCCAACAACGCGGCTATCACCAGCAAGGGAGGCATCACACTGCGTGTGCCACAACAGGCGGTGGATGAATATCAGAATACTGCCAGATGGAGTGATTTCAACGTCGTGGGGGCCGACCTTTACCCACCCTTACTCAGCGTCAACTCGCCATTGACAATTGATGCATCGGCCAACTGGCCTTCAGGCTACAAACCCGACCTGAACATGAGTCTGCTTGTGAACTACTGGGGTGGTCGCGTGAGCAGTGTCACCACCCGTGGCACACTGACCAACGACGGGCAGTCGATGCTCTCCACCAATCGTCTGACGCAGATGTACAATTTTTACGACTGCCGCGATTATGGCAATGCCGACAAGATGCAATTCTTCACCTCGCTCATCAACAACGGACAGATGCGCGCCGACCAGATAACCATCGACCTTCGCTTCTCTCCGGGCAGATGGGAAAATATCTCTTTCCCCTTCGACGTTAAAATCAGCGATATCGATGTTTTGGTCAACGGTCAGCAGGTTCCCCTTACCGACACGCCTTTGGCTATCTACGGTTACGACGCCGCCAAACGAGCCGAGGGCAAACTCGACGAGGCGTGGGCGCGCATGACCGCCGACAGCACGCTCCATGCCGGGCAAGGATACATCTGGCAGACGGTGCTCAACGGCTATCATGCCCAACTTGAAATTCCTGAGAGCCAGTTCCTGATACACGCTGTGCAGAACGCCAACAAACCGCTCTTCTTCCGCAATGCTGACGTGGAGGTCAAACTCCAGAAACACTATTCCGAGTTCGCACACAACCGCTCGTGGAACTTCATCGGCAACCCCTATCCCTCCTTCTTCGACATCCGCTATATGGAAACCACAGCACCCATCATCGTATGGGACTATACCGGCGTCAACGAAAGATACACCGCCTACTCACCCCTCGACGACCCATACGTCCTGCATCCGGGACAGGCCTTCTTCATCCAGCACCCGCTCGACCAGGAGACTCTCGTCTTCCAGCATGAGGGCCGCCAGCACGACCTCGCCGTCCGCGATGAGGCGGGAGCCAACCACCACGTCTTCCGAATTCCTGCCCGTCCCAGGGAGGTCTACAACTTGTTGCTTTTCAAAGAGGCGGAAGAGACAGGCGATACCGAAGCCACGGAACTCGCCCAGAACCTCGACCGAGCCCGCTTCGTCATCAACGAGGCAGCTTCGCTCGACTACGAGCCAGGGTGTGACGCCAGCAAGTTCATGAGCCTCGACGCCACTGCCGCACACCTCTACACCATCCGCGACGGTGTCCGCTACGCCATTGACGAGCGCCCCCTGGCCGATGGCATCGTGCGACTTGGCCTGCAAGTCGGATTCGACGGCACCTACACCATCCGCCTCGCCACGGCACAGCACAATGGCGCACAGGATGATGCCAACGCCATCGTTCTTATCGACCATGAGACAGGCGTGGAAACCAATCTCACCACAGACACCTACACCTTCCATGCCTTTGCCGGTATCCACAACAGCCGCTTCACCATACGCATCGGAGACGTCGATGCCGTTCCGTCTGTTGTTGACACAGAACAGCAAAACGCCAAGCCGCTCTACGACCTTCAGGGCCGCCGTGCCAACGCCAAACAGAAGGGCATCTACATACAAAACAATAAAAAGGTACTGGTAAAATAAACTGAAAACTTAGCAACCATGAAACGAATCATCCAACTCATTGCGCTGCTGCTCTGCCAGTTAGCCGCCACCGCCCAAAGCGGGGAGACAACATATACGCTGTCTTTCCAGTCAAAACCCGAGGGAAGCTGCAACATGTACTATCGCATCGACGGCGGCAAGTCCCAAGCCTACAACAACACCGAAAAGCCCCAGATTGTCGCTGGCCAGAAAGTGAAACTCGAATTCCAAGAGGCGGTAGGCTGCATCTTCGACCACCTGCTCAGTGCCGACACCATTATGGACAGCCAACGAGAACATGTCTCATCATTTGGCGGGTATCATCCAACCACAGAGTTCGTCATGCCCGCCCACGATGTCAGCATCACTGCCGTGACCACCTTCGACCCAGAGTTGCCCCAACACCCCGGCGAGAGTGGATGGGACCCCGAGACGGGTGCCCTCGTCATCACCTCATTCACCCCGGGCTCTCTGGAAGAGGCCATCAATGCAGCCATCACCGATAAAAACGGTAATAAAACAGGCGAGGTGAAACGCCTCACCGTGGCAGGGAAGGCAACGATAAACGACCTGTCATACACCAGAAACCTCAAAAGCCTTGAATACCTCGACTTCAGCCGCACCTACGGCATCAATGAAGTATGGAGTGGTGCGTTCACCAACAGCACCATGCTGAAGACCGTCCTGCTTCCTGCTTCCATTACGGCGATTGGGCAAATGGCCTTTGAGGGGTGCTCGGCTTTGGAGAGCTTCACCTGCTTTGCCACCACACCGCCCCATCTGAACTTTTATGGCGGGAAATCTCCCCTCAACGGATGCTCAACCAATCTCATCGTCTATGTACCCGCCGAGTCGCTTCCGCTCTATGCTGTGGCCGAAGGATGGAAAGACATGGAACTGATGCCCATCACACAAGGCGTCCATACGCTGACCATCAACATGCCCGCTGGAGTCAACATGCAGCAATACAAAGACATGTTCCTCGAACTGGCCAACACCCGCACAGGTCAGACTCGCCGCTATGTACTGACCAACCGCACGCAGTACACCTTCACCAACCTCATCGAGGGCAGTCAGTATAATGTTTATCTGAAAAACGCCCGTGAGGCCACCCTCGGCAGCATCCTCGCCATCGATATCGAAAAGAGCGACGTGCAGGTCACCTTCACCGGTCTGGAGCAGCCACGCGGCATCACGCTACGTCTCAGTTTGCCCGACGGTTCGCCTGCCGATGATGACGATTTTTCAATTACCTGGACTGATGCCACCGGCAACTTCATCGCCAACGGAAACAACATCAGCGGCCAAATGGACGGAGCACGCATCATCGCCCACGTCAAACTTGGCGAGACCCTCGGCACACAGTACCAACAACCCGCCGACACCCTGTTCTCCGTAGGCCAAAACTCCACCTTGGTCCTCACGCTCGCCCCTCTGCCACAGGCAACGTTCAGCGGCACTGTCACGACATCCGCTACAGGCGAACCCATCCGCGAAGCCAACATCGCCGTGACTCAACTGCTCAACGGCCTCTATCCCATGACGCGCTACACCACCACCGACAACGATGGCCACTGGACGTTAAGCGCCTATGACATGCCTGCCACCATCGCCGCCCAGGTCAATGGCTACATGCCGCAGCAAATCTCCCACAACCCCTCACAAGGAAGGGTGATTAACCTCACTTTGGATGAGTTGACGGGTACTTCCATCCTCCTTAACTTCAGTTATATTCCTGCTGTCCGTCCAGGCGAGGAGCCCGACGCCGATGCTACTTTCAATGGTCTTGACAATATGGACTACACCGTCTACGACGAGACTCATGCCGAAGACCTTTCGGCTGATGTCGTGGCAGAAACAGGCAGGTTGGTGCTGCAAGGCCATGACTTGGCACAGGGCACCAAACTGCGCATCACCGCCACCAGTCCCACCCAACTCTTCATGCCCGTCGCTGCCACAACCACCGTCGATGCCGATGGCAACGCCACTGCCAGACTGAAACTGACGCAGCTCGGACAGTTGAAGGCTTCCTTCGCACAGACCGACAACAGCGACGTGGTGGGCATGCTCTACGACGCCGACGGACTGCTGAAGGGCACCTTCTACTACGATGAGGCAAAACTGAACATCATCGACATCCCCGACGGTTCCTACACCCTCGTCACCATGGGCGAGAGCCGCATGTTCAACGGAGTGAACAGTCTCGATGCACTGAAAGAAATGCGCTTGGAGGAAAACCGCGACTACATCAAAAACGTGGTCGAAATCCACAGCGGACGCATCGACAGCTTGCACAACGAGCGCGTGCCCATGCTCGACGAGACCGTCTTCAACTACACCACGGAGAACACGCACTTCACGGCCAACAAGACGAGTATCACCGTGGGCAACTTTGTCACACTGCGCACACAGTTGGACTTCAAAGCCGGTGTCAAGCCTCAAGATGTGCAACTCATTTTCGACCTGCCCGAAGGATGCTCCCTCGTGGAAGGTTCCGTCATGGCAGGCAACAGTCTGGCACAGTACGAGGCCGACGACCACCGCGTGACGGTGCCGCTCAACAGCGTCTCCGATATCGTGCGCTTCTGCGTCATACCCACCGAAGAGGGGCATTACCAGCCTACAGCCACCGTCAGTTTTAACAACGGCCGCCACGTGGTTCAGCCTCTTGGCTCGGTGACATTCATCGCCGGGGCACTGAGCATCAATGTGCCCGAACGGGTGTCACGCGGCAGGGTGCCGGTCAGCGGCACCGCCATTGCCGACTCCAAGGTGGATATCTATGGCGATGGACTGCTCATCGGACATACTGAGGCCGGGCCCGACGGCAGTTGGTCCATGCGTTGTAGTTTGAACGGGGCCTACAACTTGTCGGAGCATGCGGTGTATGCCGTCATCACCACGACCGATGGCATCAACTTGCGGACCGAAACAGCCACCGTCACCGTCAGCCATGGCGCCGTCACACCTGTCGTCCACACACAGCCCGGCGGCATGAATTATGAGATTGAATGGGACTTCCGCGACTTCACCGTCAGTCCGAAACACTGCGCCTGGCCCTTGGGACCCGGCATCTTGCCCTTCACGTTCAAGGTAGACTTCTACAACGAGGACAACGTGATGGTCAACGACCCCAAGCTCATCTCCGAAGTCACGCTTTATGTGCAGCTCAGCGACGACAGCTATGTCGTTCTGAAAGCTCCCTACAATGAGCAGAACCGCAAGTGGACTGCCCAGGCCGACTTCAGCATCGATGCCTCGCCCAAGAATGTCTTTGTGGATTTCTTGCAGGATGTGACCATCAAGGCCGACCGCGAGGAACTGGACCAGATGCGGGCCGACTTGGCGTCATCGCGCGAAGAGGCACGATTGATGGCGAAGGAAGTCTACGACCTGTCTGAAAAAGACATTGTGATCGACGAACAGCCCCTCTTCGACGAACTGCAACAGTTGCTCGCCACTGCGAATGCCGATGAAGCCTCGTGGACACGCATCAACGAACTGATTGATTTACTGACAGCTGACATCAACGAGACACCGTCAGAACCCGCCAACCCACAGGAGATTGACGCCACCATTGCCAAATTCGACGAATGGAATAGCCAGTGGCGTGACAGAATGCTCTCATTGCTCTCCTATGCCAATTCTACCGACACCATTACACGTAGGTTTAACGAAGAGGAAGAGTGCCAGTATGATGTTCCGATGGGTAACGGCTTGGTGCACTGCTCATCGAAAAAACTGGCCAACGTCAATGAGCAAGCTCTTCTCGACGAGGGTTACCGCAAGACGGACATGACCGACGGCACTGTCATCTATATGCTGAGGAACGACGACAAGGAAAGTTATATCGACACCCGAACCCACATGCAGTACTCATTTGAGTGGCAGGGGAGGGCAGCCGCAAAAAAAATAAACCGGCGATTGAACCCAGTGGAAATAGACAACATCTTCGACATGGCGGAGAAGGCGAGGTTCGACTCTCTCCATAGCGAAGTGCTGTATACCATCGTTCGCGAATACCCGATGTCTGAGGCAAAGATTGCCACTGAGGTTTACCTGGGAAAGGTCCAGAATCTATGTCGGCAACTGGCTGTCAGCACCAACAACCTCTACATCAGTGGACTGGAGACTATCAAAAAACAAATATACCCCATCTACTTTAATGAGATAGACAGTTTTGAACAGGCCATCAGATACTACAAAGATGAGGTTATCCCGAAGCGGAAGAAAGACTTGGATAAGATACGTAAAAAACCTTATTATCCAGGAAAACCTTATGACGTAAATGCAGCCTCGGCAATGCTGAATGAAGCCAAGGATAAGCTGAAACATTTTGAGTCACAGAAAGAGAAGACAGAAAATATCAAGAGATACCTTGCCGCCGTCTTGAGCAAACTGCCCAACAATCTGGATAATGCCAGAAAGGAGGCTTGGGTTTATAATGAAGCGTTGGATATGGCAAATACACCGATTGGCATGCTCTATTGGTTATATTGGAGCTATTTTGAAACCACGGCCGTGCGCGATGAACTCGAAGGATGGCAAGAAACCTACAATGCCATCAAGGCAAAGATACCTTGCAAAGGAAATGAGGATGAAGCACTGGACATTTTCGCCCAGACAGTAAGCGGTATCGTTGGCAATGGCAAACCAGAAGCACATGATGTGTGGTTTGTTGCTTCCCATGTGTCTCTGGCCGGTTATAATGAGTTCAATAAAGTGGTCGACGGATACATTCCCCACACGTCAGTAGCGCTGTCGTGGTTTGTCAACACATGGGCGACAGATAATAGCAATTATGAACAAAGTGTGCCCGCCCAGTTTATCAGCGTTGCCGGCGGTTTCCCCCAGCTCTATTATGCCAGCCAACAGTCGCAGCTGAGCAGGTCGAAAAACGAGCGAAAGAGACTCGACGCACGTATCAGGAAACTGAAGTGCAAGGAGCCCGATCCAAAACCAGAAACCGAAGTGACCAAACCTGTGAAGTCCGGTACTGATGGGAACTTTAGTATCAGGTTTAGCCCCTTCTTCGCCATCGACTTCTACCACGACCCCTCGGGCTACGTCTATGAGGCCGTCAATTCCAACCGATTGGAGGGTGTCCGCGCCACTTGTTACTACAAGGAGACCAAGGAGGACATGTACGGCGACCTGCACGATAACGTCGTCCTCTGGAATGCCGAGGAGTACGCCCAGGAGAACCCGCTCTTCACCGATGCCGAGGGCATGTACCGATGGGATGTGCCGCAGGGACTCTGGCAGGTGAAATATGAGAAGGAAGGTTATGAGACAACCTACTCGGAATGGCTCCCCGTGCCGCCACCACAACTGGAGGTGAACATCGGCATGACGCAGTTGCGCCAGCCCGCCGTGCAGCATGTGAAGGCCTGCACCGACGGCATCGACATCACCTTTGACAAGTACATGCGCCCGCAGACGCTGAACTCAGCGAACATCTTCGTAACCAAGTACGGCCAGACCGTCGGCGGCAAGATAGAACTGCTCAACACCGACAGTGGCTACGAGACGCCCGACTCGGCGTATGCCTCGAAAGTGCGCTTCACACCCGCCACGCCGCTGACACTCACCGACAAGGTGCGACTGACTGTCCGCCGACAGGTGGAGAGCTACGCCGGCCTGCAGATGGAGCAGGACTTCACCCAGGAGTTTGATGTCGAACAGCGCATCACGGCCATCGTGGCCGACTCCCTGCTCTACATGGCCGAAGGCGACTCCCAGACGCTCACCGTTCAGGTCCTTCCCGCAGAAGCTGCCAAGGGGAAACAATTGAAGGTCGTCTCGCTCAACGAGGATGTGGTGACTGTAGGGAACAATTCCCCGACTGTGTCGCTCGACCAAAACGGCTGTGCCACTTTGGACGTCTTCGCCGCCAGTCTCGGTTCCAGCACCATCAAGTTCTGTCTGACGGATGATGACGACATACAAGCCACCATCCTCATCCACGTGAAAGAGCCCGCCAATATGTTCGTCTTTATGCCGAAGGCTTCACGCATGAGCGGCACGGAGGTCTATCGTGGTGCTGAAATCAAGCTGACTTGCCAGACAGCCGGCGCCACCATCCTCTACACCCTCGACGGCTCTTGTCCCTGCGATACGCAGTCGCCAAGTGTGCTGACCTACGAAGCCCCCATCGTGGCAACTGGCAATGAACTTGTCATCCGCGCCATGGCGGTGGCTCATGGCATGGCAGAGAGCGACGTGGCAGAGTTCCGGTACACGGTCATCGACAACATCGTGTCCGTAGAGCCTGTGGTCCAGTCGCAGCATCCCTACCATTACAAGGAGTCTTACTACCGCATTGACGGACGCCAAACGGATAAGCTGCAGCGCGGCTTCAACATCGTCCGCCGCTCTGATGGCACCACCCAAAAGGTTGTGGTGAAATAACATTAATTTGTCTTTGCTAACTGAGACCCCGCGCTCCTTTCCCTCATTTATTTGGAATTAGTCCCATTAAGGAGCGCGGGCGTCCCAGCCCGCATCGGCCAAACCTTTCGAAATTATATCTTGGTTTAGTTTTCAAAGGTAATTGTAGGAGGTCGTGATCTCCGAGCACGACAACAGGTATCATGTCGAAAAAAGTTGGCCGTCAATCATAGGGGACAGGTCAATCATAGGGGACAGGTTTTTGATGGAATTTGAGAATTCCGTCAAGGCCCTGTCCCCTTG
>CAMHEL010000148.1 GCA_946184125.1 uncultured Prevotellaceae bacterium | reverse complement strand
AAAATCCTGATATTCAATGCGTCGGGATTGCAAATCCCGACGAACATTACTTTATTAGTAGATTCGCTGAATAGTTACCGTAGTGTGCAAAAGACCAAAAATTTGTTAAATAGGCCAAAAAAACTTGCTTGCTAGATAATTAAAGGTGGGTTCTATAAATTAGCATTGCATTGCTTTTAGACTATTTTCGAGCAGATTTACTTTCAAGGCCGAAGGGGCGTAGCGGGCTACGTTCCAAGGACTTGGAAGGGAAGATGCCGGAAAGAGGCAAAAGCAAGCAAAGATAATTCATAGAGAATTTATTAATTAATAGAACACACCTAAAACTATATAATACAGATATGGAAAGCTAAGGTATAATTGGAGCAATTTGTGGTGATATCATAGGCTCAGTCTATGAGTTCCATGCAACGAAGAGTCAGGATTTTAAACTATTTACTCCATAATCGACATTTACCTGGATTGACGATTTGCTTCGTTTTTCCCTGCACCTCAGTTCGCCACACAATGTTTGTCGGTCAACCATGCTCCCCGTCAGTAAAAAAGGTGGTTTTTGGCGCCTCATAGCAAAAACCATACTGCCATGCTGAAAAATAACGTTAATTTTTTTTTGCTGTTCATAATTATTTGATAAATTTGCGGTTGAATAGAAAAAGGAAGCAATGGAAACATCCCGGAAGAACCAACTGCGAAGCATCTTGGTGCTGGTTATCGCTGCCTCTCTGCTCGAATTGATTGCCGCCGTGCAGTATATCTCTACACGTAGGGGCATCACCGAGCAGATGAAGGAGATGGCGCAGCGCGACCTCAGCGCGACCAACCGCACAGCAGAGCTCAAACAGCTGGTGGAGAGGAGTGTGGCGCAGGTGCTCCCAGCCGTCGAGAGGTTCACCGCACGCAAAGAATCCGACTCGCTCCGGGCAGTCATCCAAGAACTTCTTGCCAAGGAACATCAGATATCAGGTGTGCAACATTGCTACTTTGTGGGCGATGACGGCCACCGCGATGGAATATATATTTTCAGGAATAAGGCATCTGGCCAACTCATCGAGCAGGTCATAGATTTCGACTATACTCAGCGCTCCTGGTATTCGGACGGCATCGGCAGCGACGGTTTCTGGAGTGAGCCATATAGTGGCAACTACAACGAGATACTGATGTGCACCTTCTCAAGGGCAGTGCGCAATGCTCAGGGGGAGGCGGTGGCCGTGCTGGGCGTCGATGTGGCGCTCGAGGAACTGTCGGCGCTTGCGTCGAAACTTTACGACAACCAGAATCGCACCTTGCTGCCCGTCATCCTGCTGCAAATCCTCGGACTGGGCATCCTCACGTTTATCGTGCACCGCTATATGCGTGACATGAGGCGCCTGTATAAAGTGAATGCTGAGAAGGAGCGCATCACAAGCGAACTGAATGTTGCACGCGGCATTCAGGAGGCCATGAAACCCAAGGTGGACCTGCCTTTCTCTGAACAGCAAGGCGTCGACATCTATGCATCGCAGACGCCGGCATGGGAGGTGGGAGGCGACTTCAGCGACTTCTCCATCCGCGACGAGAAACTGTTCTTCTGCATCGGCGACGTGTCGGGAAAAGGGATACCTGCAGCACTCTTGATGGCGGTGGCACGCTCCACCTTCCGTATGCTCATCGTGCGGGAGTCGGCACCCGAACGCATCATCACCACGATGAACGACACGATGGCGCAGGACAACGAATACAATATGTTCATCACGATGTTTGTCGGCGTCCTTGACCTGCCCACCGGGCGGTTGCGTTACTCCAATGCGGGGCACAAGGCACCCTATGTCGACGGCAAGCCGCTCCCTGTCACCCCCAACCTTCCCGTCGGAGCCTTCTGCGGCTTCCGCTTCACGGCGCAGGAGGCTGACATACCATCGGGGTCCACCATCTTCCTCTATACCGACGGACTGACAGAGGCGGAGGATGCCAAGCACGACCAATTTGGCACCGCTCGGATGGAAGAGCACCTGAAGGCTGACACGGCACGGCAGCTCATCGAGGGGATGCAGGCGGCGGTCAAGGACTTCGTGGGCGGAACTGAGCAGAGCGACGACCTCACCATGCTTGCCATACACTATGTACAGCTGCCGTCGGACACACATCTCTATCGCTCTCTCACCATACCCTGTGATGTCAACCAAATCACACGCCTTGCGCAAATGGTGGAGGAGGTGTGTGGAGAGGTGGGGCTGCCGCCAACCGACACCATGCAGGTCAACCTCGCACTGGAGGAGGCGGTGGTCAACGTGATAGACTATGCCTACCCCATGGGGCTGGATGGCGAAGTCACCATCGAAGTGGAGGCGAATGCAGAGCAAATCAAGTTTGTCGTCATCGACAACGGACAGCCGTTCGACCCGACCAACAAGGAGGAGGCCGACGTCACACAGCCTCTCGAGCAACGCGCCATCGGCGGCCTGGGCATCTATCTTATCCGCCGCTACATGGACAGCATCAACTATGAGCGGCGCGACGGCCGCAATATCCTCACACTAAGAAAAAAAATACATCATATATAGTTTCCCTTCATGCCCTTAAACAGGCGAGAAATAGATAATACTTTTTTATGATTTATCCGTATTCAGCTTTATGAACACACAATTCACTGAAGAAAACAACAACTATGTGATGCGCCTTGAGGGGCGCCTCGATACCATCGCCTCCTCACAGGTGGAACGCGACATGCAGGTGCTCTACGACTGCGCCGGGCACGACATCATACTCGACTGCTCTGCTCTGGAGTATATCTCCTCAAGCGGACTGCGCCTGTTCCTGGCTTTGCTCAAGAATGCCAACAAGAATGGCAGCAAGGTTACCATCACTGGCATGAACAACGATTTACGCCTTGTGTTTGATGAAATCGGATTCACCAACTTATTCCATTTCCAATGACTGAAGAAGATATCAAACGGCTACAAGAAGAGAATGCCGAACTGCGCAAAGAGGTGGAGAAACTGAAGAACGAACTCCTCAGGCTCGTCAGCCGCAACCTCGACCTATCCGAGCGGCTGGAAGAGGACCTGGAGATGAGGCGGCGAACAGAGGTGGCTCGTGAACTGCTCAACGGCAACATTGAGCGGCAGCGAAATGCTGACCTGAAGGACGACGCCCAGCTCATGGCGCTCATCGAACTGCATGTGGAGCAGGACAGGCCGCACCTGAAGGCTGATTTCGACTCGGTGGCTCTGGCGCACCTCCTCGGTGTGAGTCAGGAGCGGCTCAACAGGTTGTTCCGCCATCAGACCATCCATCGCACCCCAGAGGCCTACATCGACAATTTGCGCGTGCTAGCCGCCCTCCGCATGCTTCGCGACAAACCGCAGTGGAGCATCGCCGCTGTGGCAGAGGAGTCGGGCATCGGAAATGTGCGCACCCTCCAGCGCCGTGTGCAGGAGGTGGTGGGCATGTCGCCGGTGGAATACCGAAGAATGCTCACAAAAGATATGGATTAGACTTTAGGCTTTAGACGCTAGACTTTAGACGTTAGTTAATGTTGAGGGTTGAGAGTTGAGGGTTGAGAGTTGTGATTACTTTCTTAAATTGTGAATTATGAATTTAGAGTTGAGGCATACGTCTAAACTCCCAAACTCCTAAAAAAGGCTTTTGGCCGTGTGCCCGCAAAACATACGTCTAAACTCCTAAACTCCTAAACTCCTAAACTCCCTCAAAAAAACTCCCAAACTCCTAAAAAGGCTTTAGCCAGGAAACTCGGAATTCTTGTCGTTTCGATATTTCGGTATATCGTTTTATCGTCATTTCGGTAAATCGATATATCGATATATCGGTATCCCGATATACCATTATTCCGCCATTTTGTCATTACGCAGTGTAAAACACTTCGCTCTGTCTGATGCGAGGTCATAGCACTAAAAAACTCCCTCAAAAATCGCCTATCACGACAGGTTCACTCCATGTGGAGCCTACTTGTCGCATAATGGAAGTTGTGTCGCAACGAGGAAATGAGAAACATGCTGTTTTTTTATCCGGTCAGTCAAATATCGCCGTATCTTTGCATCAGAAAATCAATAAAAACTAAAAACAACAAAAAAAGATAAGGTTATGAAAAAGGCTATTTCAAAGGTTTCTACCTTCATCAAGATGATGACCGGTACCGCAACAGAAAAGAAAAATGAAAAGATGGTATTTGCTAAAGACCTTCCCATGGCTATCAAACTCTTTGTGCAGCGCAACTTCTCTTGCAGAAGCATTGCGATGGCAGAGATGAAATCAACAGCCAAAGGCATCGTCTATGTCGTTTACCTCAACGACGGCATCCAGCTGGTATTCAATGAAAATGGTGGCTGGGAGATGGTAGACTGCAAGATGGGGGTCATCCCCACCGCCTTGGTACCCGCCAACATCATATCATTCATGGATGTCTACTACCCCTGCACCCCTCTTGTCAAGATGGAGAAGATAGACGATGGTTATGAGGTGACCCTCTCCAATTATTCCACCCTGCAGTTCGACAAGATGGGCTACGTGGCTTAAAACCTGCTAAATTTTTCAACATAATCGAGAAGTGGACGTGCCAAAGGTACGCCCATTTCTTTATATGCATTAGTTGGGTGGGGCAATGATTTCGGGCATTCTTGTCGGGGCATGCTGGTATTGAGACACCATGATGGTGTCTTTACACGCTGAGTTCGGAATGATGGGTTTCGTGATAGGGTTTTTGTAGTGGACCATCTTTCCGAATCCATCGAATCCGAATCCATCGAACATACGTCTAAACTCCTAAACTCCCAAACTCCCTCCCAAACTCCAAAACTCCTTTCAAAAAAAACTCCTAAACTCCAACAAAAAAATGCCGTGTCAATCGGCACGGCATTTTTACGGGGAATAAGTTAGCTCTTTAGTTTCCAATGACGATACCTACGATGGCCATGACATCGGAGATGTTGATGTCGTTATCGCCGTTGACATCGGCATTGGATTTGATGAAGCCATTCTGCTTGTTGCCGCAGACGTAGGCAACGGTCATTGTCACGTCGGCAATGGAGACCGCTCTGTCGCCATTGACATCGCCAAGTAGGTTATCAGCGTTGGGGTCGTATACATGTATCATTCCACCACCCACCTTCATGAAGAAGTTATCAGAACCTGTCTGGTTGATGAGCGACTCAGTTTCGTCCTCGAGTTTCCATACGACGTCCTTGATCTCATACGTGTTGGCGTCCTTGATTTCGGCCATGTTGAATGCGATAGACATCATGCCGTCAGCACCAGAAGGAACAACATATGTTTTTTCGAATTCCTTCCACTCCTCGGTGAAGTTGACATCGCCGATGGCATCCCAGTAGAGGTAAGCGCCTGGTGTTTTGTGGCACTGTGTAGAAACCTTGGCGGGAATGGCGCTCTTGTATTTGAACTGGATAACGGTTGACTCGCCTGCTTTGAGTTCGCGGTTGGCTACAATCCACATCTGGTTGTCCCATGGCTGTCCTGTGCCGCCTTCTTGCTCGGCACTGGTATAATCTCTCTCCTGTGCGTTGATAACGATTTCTGTCGGGTTGGGATTGATTTCGATGGAATTGTCTTTGAGCACCACGAACGACATGGTCTTGTCGCTTTCTTTAATGCTGATTTTCCAGATGGCTTTTCTCGGGAGGTTGATTGTGGCAAGTGGCGACGTTGTGTATTTGACCCAAACGTCTGGCTCGAGTGTGATAGCGGCCGAAGGCTTGAGCGTGGCTGTCTTGAAGGCTGTATCGTTGCCACGGAAGGAGGAAATCATGACCTGGTTGACGAATGCATCCTCCTCGCCCACAGTGGCGGACCACACTCCCTCATCCTCGTCGTAAGCGAACTCTATGGCGTTGTCGAGGTCATATCCCGTTTCGTTTGCGGTGTTGATGCCTGCCACAAAGTAACCCTGGTCGATGTTCATGTACTGCCATGAGAGGTCGTCGAAATAGAAGTCTACGGCATCCTTTACGACCGAGTTCAGGTTGAAGGCGATGGACCAGCCACCGGCCATGCCGTCAGTAAAGGTAATGGTTTCGTCGTACACCTTCCATTCCGTCGTAAAGGCGATGGGACCAATGGCATCCCACCAGTGGTAAGCGGAGGGATTCTGCTCGTGAATCTGAGTGCCGGTAGAGCTGACGGGCACGGAAGCCTTGTAGCGGAAGTGTATCTTGAGCTGCGTGCCAGCCTTCCAAGCCTTTGGCGACTGGATCCAGAACTGGTTGTCCCATGGAGAGCCTTCACCCTCTGCCGCTGGCCGACTGTGTACGACGAACACATGGTTGCCGTCGGCCTCCTCTTCTATGTCACATGGCTTTGGCTGTGAGTCGTTTACACCTTGTTCCTTTGACCATGCGCAAACTTTATAGTTGTTCTCCCCATCGTACCATTTCACGTCAGCGAGCCCTAAGGATTCCCATGACTTTTCTGCATCACCATTTTCGAGAGCTTCCACCCATAGATCGGGTTCCTCATTCACCTTTTCGCGAAAAACGACAACATGATGCCATTCGATTTTGGCAGTCAATCCTCCTGGCTGTGCGACGAGGTTGCATGAAGTGCCCCCGATGCCGGTGTAATCCAATGCCACTTCTTTCCATTCGGTGGTGACGGAAATCTGTTTGCTGATCGACTGGCCTTCGTCCCATCCCCAACCCATGTTGACGTTGAAGGTGCAGTCTTCTGAAGCTCTCACCTGGGCAACGACCTTGTAGGTGCCATCAATCTCGGTGGGGATGCCGTCGGCGAGGAAGTACTGATGCCACTTTGGGCTTGACAGTTCATAGCGGTAGTACTCGGTGCCACCTTGTGTCTTGACGATGACATCGCTGATTTCACTGGCTCCTTCCACGGGCGCATAATTGTAGTAGGAGCCCAAGTCGGTCATCACACCATCATAGAACTCAGGCACATACCCCATGACGTAGAACGGGAAGCCAGAGAGTTGTGAGTAATCAATCGTGTACTTTTCTACCCACTCTGCTTTTGCTCCTAAGAAGAAGGTCAAGAGAGCAATGAATGTAAAGATTTTCTTCATAATAGAAACAATTACTTAGTTTAATATACTGATAATAAGATAAATATCGTGCGGTTTAAGCTGCTGTGATAGAATTTCTGGATAAACAGAATAGTTGGGTTTGGTTACTGACGTAAAATCTATGTTGTCAGTGTGTAGAAGGTAATTAGAATAAAATTTCCATGTCTTTGTAATTCAGCCACAAAGGTAAGAAATAGTATTCACAAGTGCAAATATATGTCATTTTTTTTGCAATGCCGCACTTATTCCCCCCAAAAAGCGCATACCTTCTCGATGAAAATAAATTAAGTTGCGGATAATTGCCCACTTATCAAATCATTTTTATATTTTTGCATCCAGAGACTGCCCGTGTGCATCCGGCCCTCCACTTGACCACCCAACGTCTGCTGATAACGGCAGATGTCGGCGGCGGAAACGCCGACCGATACCATCGTTTGCTACTGGATTCTGCGCCTTGCTCGCTCTCGCTTGACCTTTGCTACTGCAAACCTCGGTCCTGCGGACGCTCACTTTGCTTGAGGCAAAGGTCCCGCGCTCGTTCTCACAAACTTGAATCCATTTTCCAGAAGTAATGGCCGGTGCCACGGGCATGTCTTTTCAGGTGGGTTCTGTTAATTATGTCGAGGCGATTTTCGATTTTGAGTCGAGGGCAAAGTGTAAGTTGCAGAGGGAGTGTTGCGGGCTACACGACCGATGTGACTTGACAAAAACAGTGCAAACCGAATGCAATGATGCTTGCATCAATTGCTGAGGTGCAGCCTGTTTTATCTAATTTGCACCGAATAAAAGCGAAAAGCGACCGAAATGTAACGAATGGAAATGCCACCTCATTAAAATCAGAATTAATAGAACACACCTTCAATAATTATTTTTCAACTTTTCTCATTGTGAGCCATGCAAAACGACCTCAAAGAGTACCTTGCCTCGCTGATAGCCGTGGATAGCATGGCGGAGTTATGCCGTTCGCTCAATGAGATAGGTCCTTACGTTTCCGACTTGTCCTTGGCCGACCCGCTCACGGTGGGAAGGCTGATGAGTTACGTTACCGTTCAGGCAAGGCGTGATGCATACCGACAGTTCCAGATTCCCAAGAAATCGGGTGGGGTAAGGGTCATCACCGCTCCCGATGGCGAGTTGAAGAACATCCTCACCACCTTGGCTTTCATCTATTCAGAACTCTATACGCCTACGCCAAATGCCATGGCTTTTACCTGGGGAAGGTCGGTGGCAGACAATGCCAGGGCGCATGTGCGGCATCATTATGTGCTCAACCTCGACCTGAAGGACTTCTTCACCACCATCACTGCGATGGATGTGGAGCGTGGACTGAACAGGATAGGCATCTCGCCCCTTGTGTCGCGCGACCTGGCTTCGATTTGCACCTTTCCTGTAAGTGAGGGTGGCAGGATTCGGAATGTGCTGCCGCAAGGGTCGCCGGCATCGCCCGTGTTGTCGAACATCTGCGCCATGACCCTTGACCGAAGGCTCGAAGGTCTGGCACGGCGTTTTCGCCTGACCTACACCCGCTATGCCGATGACATGACCTTCAGCAGCGACCACCAAGTGTATCATGAAGATGGTGATTTCATGTGTGAACTCTACCGTATCATCTCAGAATGTGGGTTTACCGTCAATCCCTCGAAAACACGGCTGCAGAAACGTGGTGCCAGACAGGAAGTGACCGGGCTGAATGTCGGTCAGCGTGTGAATGTGCCCCGTCTTTATGTGAAGACATTGAGGGCCATCATACATCATATCGCCATCAATGACCATCCCACGAGGCATGAAGTCTGTGTGGCAAAAGGAAAGCTCAACTATCTCCGGATGGTGAAAGGAAAGCACGACTCAACCTACATCACCTTATTGGTCAAGTTGAAACAGGCCGTTGCCGGAAAGAAATTGGAGTCTCACAGCGAAGGGTAGTGGGTGAGGAGAACAAGAAGGTAAGTTCGAAAAATCCCAAATTTACAATATTTAAAAGCTAATTTATGATTGTCAAGTTTTGAAGGCCGGGAGGGCCTCGGTGAAGTCATGGGCCTCGCTCAAAGATGAGGCGTTATTATGCCTTGTGATGCTATGTGCCGCTGGCTTGAAGACTTAGATGATACCTGCGTTGTTTGGTTTCGGGATAACGCAAGGCTGGCACAATCGTGACAAGCATCCCTGCCAACCGCGCCTACCTGCCCTATACATTGGCAAGCGGTGTGAAGACGCTCACCCTCTCGTTCGATGACAATGAGACTGGTATCGAGGTGGTGTCGGCTGGCGGCAACAAGTCTACGGGCATCTATAACCTCTCCGGACAGCGCGTGACCAACCCGAAGCATGGCATCTTCATCGTGAACGGCAAGAAAGTGTTTATTCCCTAAAAAGGTATCGATGGTATGAGCAAGAAACTATATATTGCACCTGAGACGACCATAGAAGAGGCTTTTGAAGACTTCATGCTGGGTATCAAAAGCGATGACGCCATCGAGGTGCTGACGAATATGTATGACTTCGATTCTGAACAAGAAGAAGGCATACCAGTCATAAAATTCCAGAAAATATGGCTCGAGGAAGAGAATGACCAGTGGTAGTCTCTCCTTCATGGCTATCGTGAACGGCGGATGCATGCTTTCGTGGCATGCATCCGCTTTTTAGGCTTTAGGCTTTAGACTCTAGACTTTAGACGCTAGGCTTTAGGCTTTAGACTTTAGACGCTAGGCTTTAGACTTTAGACTTTAGACTTTAGACGTTTGTAGTCTGTAACATCTAAAAGATATTATTATGACTGATGTTTCTCTTTTTTATCACGAATTAGAGAATTAAAGAATTTTGTTTTCTGCATGGCAGAAAAATCTCAAAAATAAAGTGGAAGTCAATTAATGGTCAATAAAAGAATTATCAAGAATTATCCGTCGCAAGCGACGGGAAACCTACAGGATGAAAACATGAAATAGCCCTATTCCATTGAGGCGCCACCCGTTCTGTCTGTTGCGATGTCATCGCAACTAAGAATCAATCCTTAGCCGTTACTCGCCCTTATCCCGCAAAGCATACGTCTAAACTCCTAAAAAGTCCTTAGACTTTAGACGCTAGACTTTAGACGTTAGTTAATGTTGAGGGTTGAGAGTTGTGATTACTTTCTTGAATTATGAATTATGAATTATGAATTTGGGTTGAGGCCGTGTGTCCGCAAATCATACGTCTAAACTCCTAAACTCCTTAAAAATCTCCTAATCTCCCTCAAACTCGAATCACTTCAGCAGGCAGAATTTTGCGGAAATATAGAACTCCACGCCATTGAATGCGGTTTTGTAAAAACCATTTTTCTTGCCGAGATAGGGCAGACGTGTGCCCTTAGGCAGGTAATAAGGCTTCCACTCTGCCGTTAAGCCCCAATCGTCGGTTTTGGGTTTTTTGCCGTTGCCGATAAACTGATTGTGATACGTCGATGCAGTGCTTGCCACATTGTAGCAATAATAGCCGTAATTGGTTGAGGGTCCTTTCCTCAGTCTTACGTTCGTTCCGTTGATTTGGATATAATGCTCGCCGTTAGACCCTGGCAGTCGCGTTACATTTTTGGGTATTCCGACATTAGATGCAGGGTAGGGCCAATAGTCGTATGTGGTGCTTCCATCGTCTATCACCGTTATTGCACTGCCTTTTTCCAAAGTGACAGGCTGCGACCATCGGGGATCTTCATAGGTGTAGTCACTTTTCATCACAACAACGATTTCCATTGCCTCATCTTGTGCCATGACATTGACAGCCTGACAGAGGATGGCCATGAATGATAGGAATAGTACTCTTGTTATTTTCATAATGTATATGATTTAGCTGATTTCACGATTTGGCGGTAAAATTATATGTTTTGATGGAGGATTCCAAATTTTATGGCGGTTTTTTAGGTGTGTTCTATTAATTCTGATTTTTATGAGGTGGCGTTTCTATACATTA
>CAMHEL010000147.1 GCA_946184125.1 uncultured Prevotellaceae bacterium | reverse complement strand
GCTTGTTCTCTTGGACTGATGGGGTTGAACTATGCTGGAGGAAAAATCTATGATGCGATGTTCACAGAGCAATGGAACGACTTCGTACATGAGAAAGGCCAGTTGCGATGCCATAAGAGCAAGAGCGGTGGTGGCGGAAATAATAAAAAGGATTGTAATAAAGATTGCGGCGGTGGCGGCGGCGGTGGCAGCAGCGACCCCACCCTCGACCCCTCTGGCTTCGTATATGAAGGTGTGGAATCCAACCGATTGGAGGGTGTGACGGCCACCGTGTTCTACAAGCAGATAGGCAAGAACCAGTTTGGTGACGACGTGGAGAAGGTGATGATATGGGATGCCGAGCGCTACGCACAGATCAACCCGCAAATCACCGACGAGAATGGCGAGTATGGTTGGATGGTGCCCGCCGGCCAGTGGCAGGTGAGATATGAGAAGCAAGGCTATCAGACCGAATACTCCGAGTGGCTGCCCGTGCCGCCGCCACAACTGGACGTCAACCAACCCATGGTGCAGTACTCCGAACCACAGGTAAGCAAAGTGAAAGCCACGCCGCAGTTCGTACAGGTGGACTTCGACAAGTACATGATGGCCGACAGTCTGACCACGAAGACCATCCTCGTGTCACAAGGCAGCAAGAATGTGGACGGAAACCTTGACACCATGAATGACAGCGAACAACCCACGGCACTGCCACTCACCGACAAGGTGCGCTTCGTTCCCAGTGCGCCGCTGTCTGCCGGACAGACCTACACGCTGACCGTGAAGCGCAACGTGATGAGCTACGCCGGCATCCAGATGTACGAGGACTACAAGCAGAACTTCAATGTCAAGACTGGTGTGGAGCAGATTGTCGCCGACAGCGTCATCCATGTCATCTACGACCAACCGACGGCACTCACCATCCAGGCGCTGCCCGCATCTGCGGCAGCCGGCAAGAAGGTGAGCGCGAAGGTGCTGAGCGACATGATAGCCACCGCCGACGCCACCGAACTGACCCTCGATGCTGAAGGCAAGGCAGTGCTCACGCTTACCGGTGAGGCGAGCGGCACCACCGCGGTCGTCTTCCAGTTGTTGGACGATAGCAGCGTTGAGGCGGTGACGGTGGTGATGGTCAGAGATGAGGACGGCTTCATCTGTCCGATGCCCGAGGCAAACTATGTCGACGGCATCAAACTGACTTACGGCACGCTCATCGAGCTGAGCTGCGAGGTGCCCGAGGCGGTCATCTTCTACACCCTCGACGGTACGTGCCCGTGCGACAGCAAGTCGGCGATGCGCTACGATGGACCCATTGCCCTCAACTACAACATGACCATCAAAGCCTATGCCGTGGCTCCGGGATATGCTGATAGCGAAGTGGTAGAGTTCAACTACTACCTCACCTACATCAACGAAGTCACTACCGGCGGCAACACCTCCGTGAGAGAGGGCATCTACGACCTGCAAGGCCGAAAGCTCTCCAGTGATTGTTGGAAGGACGGCCGGATGAAGAAAGGCGTCTACATCATCAACGGACAAAAGGTGGTGGTGAAGTAGGGCGCTAACCACTATACAATGATCTCCGAGCACATGGAACAGCCAAAACCGCCGTTTTACCAGGCTGTTTTTGAAGGGTAAATTTCCTTTCGGAGACACTATGCATGGTGTCTCTACACGATGAGTTCGAAAGAAATGCATTTCGAAAGCCATCAGTCAATCAAGGGGACAGGTTTTTGATGGAATTTGAGAATTCCGTCAAGACCCTGTCCCCTTGATTGACCCTTGATTGGCCCTTGATTGCCCCTTGATTATGCGGAGTGTATAATCAGAAAATTTTTTATGCATTTCGGCATTGTGACTAAAATGTTTTCATTATTTTCCCCATCTGCCTGTTCTTTCTCAAATAAAAAGAGTATCTTTGCGGTGTAAAAGCAGACATGTAGCTTAAAGTGCAGCAATGCTGTGAATTATCAAAATCAACCAACAATATCCACACTTTGGTAGAAGAACCGAATTTCGAATACAAGTACGACCTGGCATATCAGAAGTCGTTTGCTGCAAGACTCAGTTTCCGGATCATGGGTATTGCGGCAGCCGTCTTTCTGGTAGCTGTGCTTTTGTTCTTCTATTTCACCGGCGACAATATGTCGCTGCCTCTGACCCATCAAATCGTGAAATACGGCACGGTGGTGTTTTTCGTGGGACTGACATTGTTGTTCATTTTCTGTACCATAGCCATCTATCGGATGGTGAAGCCGCTGCAATTGTTCGCCGAGTCTGCGATGAATATCGCCCAGGGGAACTTGGATACGCCGTTGCCAGAGATACAGTCACAAGACGAACTGCTGCAACTGCGAAACTCCTTCGAGTATATGCAGGCATCGCTGAAACAACATATCGAAGACCTGAAAAACACTACGTCAAGTCAGTTGCGGCTCCAAAGTGAGCTCACCATTGCCCATGACATCCAGATGGGAATGATTCCCACTATCTTCCCTGAGCGCGACGACCTCGACCTCTTTGCCTCCATGACGCCCGCAAAAGAAGTAGGAGGCGACCTCTATGACTTCATTCTCGAGGGCGATGAATTCTTCTTCATCATAGGCGACGTGGCGGGGAAGGGAGTGCCCGCCTCACTTTACATGGCAGTCACCCGCACATTGTTCCGCAACCTGGCAGGCAACTATCAGAGTGTGGCCAACATCATGCGTGAGATGAACCATGCCATCGCGTCCACCAACGACTCCATGATTTTCGTCACCGCATTTATAGGAGTCCTCGACCTCAAGACCCATCATCTGACCTATTGCAACGCCGCTCACAATGCGCCGGTCATCCAGATGGCCGACGGCAGTTGCCGCCTGCTGGATGTCATCACCAATCTTCCCATAGGCTTAGAAGACCACTTCAACTACGAGGAGCAGCATATTCCGTTTCCCGTGGACACCTCGCTGCTGCTCTATACCGACGGTCTGACAGAAGCCATGTATATAGCCAGCGCCAGCGACAGGAAACTCTTCGGAGAGGAGCGTGTGCTGCACGACTTGGAGAAAAACAAGAATGCCTCGGCGATAGAAGTTGTTGACTACCTCAAGCAGCATGTCACCGTGTTCGCCGACGGGACGGAGCAGGGCGACGACCTTACCCTGATGTTCCTTCGCCACGGCTCATCGCAGAAAAACGCCTCTCATGGGCCACGCCGCATCATCATGAAAAACGAGATGTCGGAAGTCAGCCGTATGCGGGGTTTCTTCTTCTCCGTATGCCGTGAGCACGATGTGGACGAGGAAACCGCCAAGATGCTCAATCTTGCCATCGAGGAGTGCGTGGCGAATGTCATCAATTATGCCTACCCCAGAGGGACGCGTGGCCATGTGGAACTGACGGCGAAGATTATCGACGGACAGCTCACATTGGTCATCAAGGACCATGGCATCCCCTTCGACCCCACTGGGCACGAGGATATCGACGTGGAAGCCGGACTCAATGACCGTCCCATCGGCGGTCTCGGCATCTTTCTCGCGAAAACCATCATGGACACGATGGCCTACGAGCGCACCGTGGATGGGTACAACGTATTGACACTGAAGAAGCAAATCAAGTAAAACAATAAAAACAAATGCCTATGGAATCAATCGTCTTCTGGGGCTTCAATCTCTATGCTTGGATTACAATAGTCACCGTGCTGTCGATGTTTACCGTACTGCTGTTCACCAAACTGCGGTCCGACCTCGTGTTCTTAGGGGCAATCGCCATTCTCTTTGTCACTGGTGTCCTTGATGCCAAGGAGGCCTTCTCGGGATTCAGCAGCACCTCGGTGGTCGTTATCGGAGTCCTCTTCGTCGTTGTGGCGGGACTCACACATACGGGCGTGCTGCAATGGATTGTCAAGCATCTCTTGGGACAGCCCAACAGTTATTCCAAAGCCGTGATAAGACTGATGCTCCCCGTGGCAGCACTCAGTTCGTTCCTCAGCAACACCACCGTGGTGGCACTCTTCGTAGGCATTGTCAAGATGTGGTCGAAAAAGTTGAACATCTCGCCTTCCAAGTTGCTGATACCGCTGAGTTACGCTTCTGGCATGGGCGGCGTGTGTACGCTGATAGGAACACCCCCCAACCTGATTATATCCGGCCTTTATGTAGATGCCACCGGCACAGCCATGAACGTGCTGGCAACCACTATCCCCGGCTTGTTCTGCCTCTGCGTCGGAGTCCTCTCTGTCATCGCCATGCGCAAGCTCTTGCCCGACCGTGATGCACCAGAGACGGCTTTCGAATCAACCTCAGACTACACGGTCGAACTTCTTGTGCCCTCCGACAACAACCATATCGGAGAAACCATCGAGGAGGCTGGCCTGGCCAATGTCCGTGGTGGCACACTGATAGAAGTCAAGCATTTCGACGACCGTGAGATTGTGTCGCCTGTGCCAGCCGACGAGCTTCTGATGGGTGGCGACCGCCTGGTGTTCGCCGGTCAAATCGATGAGATACTCGACCTGAAGAAGAGCCATGGCTTCGTCAATGCCGACCATCACATCTTTACGCTCGACGAGGTGGAGAAGAACCGTCAGTTGCGCACCGCCTACGTCACTTTTGGCAGCAGTCTTATCGGTACCACGATAGGCAATTCCACCTTCGAAAAAGACAGCAACATGATACTCGTTGCCGTGGCACGTAGCGGCAAGCGCATCAACAAGTCGCCACGTGAGGTTGTGCTTCAGGCAGGCGACACGCTGCTTTTCGAGTGCCCGCGTCGTGCCAAAATCAACACCGAGCGTTTCTCGTCGCTGTTGCAGTTCTTCGATAGTGCGCAGGTCCCCAACATCGGAAAGAAGACCTTGATTTCGACAACCATCATGATAGCCATGGTGGTGCTGTCGGCCCTTGATGTGCTTCCCCTTCTTCAGTGTGCCTTCCTCGCGGCCATAGCCATGCTGGTTATGCGCTGCTGCAGCCCCGACCAGGCGATGAAGGCCATCAACTGGGAGATACTGATGGTGTTCGCCGGTTCCGTGGTCTTAGGTGTAGCCATCCAGAAAACGGGCATCGCCGAGCGGTTGGCATTTGGCATACTCGACATTTGTGGCACCAACCCCATCGTCGTCATGGCAGCCGTCTGTTTCGTGGGAACATTCATCACCGAATTTATCTCGAACACCGCCGCCGGCGCCATGTTCTTCCCCATCATGTATGAGGCCGCCGAGAAGTTGGGTTATGAGCCCTATCCGTTCCTCATCGCCCTGATGGTCAGCGTAAGTTCCAGTTTTGCGACACCTATAGGCTCTCCCACCCACATGCTGGTATATGGCCCCGGTGGCTACCGCTTCAGCGACTTCATGCGTATCGGACTGTTGATGAACCTCATCATCCTTGCCGCAAATATTCTGATAGTGAATATCATCTATCCGCTCACCCCACTGCAATGAAATTTTAAAACTAAGAATACTATATTATTATGAATATCGAAATCAAAGAACGTAATGGCTCCATTTATGGAAGCCTCACTGGCTGGATAGATACCGCCGTGGCAACACAGTTTCTCGAAGACCTCAAGCCACTGATGCTTCAAGCCGACAGGTCGATAGAACTTGATTGTAAAAAATTGGAATATATCAGCAGCTTGGGGCTCCGTGGCCTGCTCCAACTGAAGAAAGAGAGTGTAGCAAAAGGTGGTAGTCTGGTGCTGACCCACGTTGAAGGAGAAGTTCTCAAAATTTTTAATTTGACAGGCTTCTTCAAATTGTTCGATATAAGATAGGGGAGAGATTTGGAGATTGGGAGATTAGGAGATTGGGAGATTGGGAGATTGGGAGTTTAGGAGATTGGGAGTTTAGGAGATTGGGAGTTTAGGAGTTTAGGAGTTTAGGAGTTTAGACAATAGTTCGCAGGATTCGGGCCTATAGACTAAGGCCTAAAGTCTAAGGTCTAAAGTCTAAGGTCTAAGGCCTAAGGTCTAAAGTCTAAGGTCTAAAGTCTAAAGTCTAAGGTCTAAGGTCTAGCGTCTAAAGTCTAAGGTCTAAAGCCTAAAGTCTAAAGTCTAAGGCCTAAAGTCTAGCGTCTAAAGTCTAGCGTCTAAAGTCTAAAGCCTAGCGTCTAAAATTAAAAAAATGTTCAACTGACAAACAAATATAAAAGTGGAAAAGAAACTGAGAACCGCATCCCTGTGCATCCATGCCGGGTATGCCCCCAAGAATGGCGAACCCATTGAGCTGCCCATCATCCAGAGTACTACCTACAAGTATGATGACTCCGACGAGATGGCCCAGCTGTTTGATTTGAAGAAAGAAGGATATTTTTATACCCGTCTGCAGAACCCCACCAACGACGCTGTAGCAGAGAAGATAGCCGCCCTTGAGGGAGGTGTGGGTTGTGTGCTGACTTCCAGTGGCCAGGCCGCCAATTTCTATGCTTTGTTCAACATCTGCGAGGCCGGCGACCATGTCGTCACCTCCAACGAGATATATGGCGGCACCTTCAACCTGTTTGGAGTGACCCTGAAGAAGCTCGGCATCGAGTGCACCTTTGTCTCCCCCGAGGCCAGCGAAGAGGAAATCCAGCAGGCTTTCAGGCCCAACACCAAGGCACTGTTTGGCGAGACCATCTCCAATCCCGGATGTGCCGTTCTCGACATCGAGAAGTTTGCCCGCATCGCTCACCGCAATGGCGTGCCCCTCATCGTCGACAATACTTTCGCTACCCCCATCAACTGTCGGCCCTTCGAGTGGGGGGCAGACATCGTGACGCATTCCACAACAAAATACATGGACGGCATGGCCACACAGGTAGGCGGTGCCGTAGTCGATAGCGGCAACTTCGACTGGATGGCCCATGCCGAGAAGTTCCCCGGTCTGACCACCCCCGATGAGTCCTATCACGGTCTCACCTACGTCAAGGCATTCGGCAAGAAAGGCTATACCACCAAACTCGTCGCCCAGCTGATGCGCGACCTGGGCAGCATCCCCTCGCCCCAGAACTCATTCCTGCTCAATTTGGGCTTGCAGACCCTCCATCTGCGCATGGCCCGTCATTGTGCCAATGCGCAGCGTGTGGCAGAGTTCCTGCACGACGACGCTCATGTGGCGTGGGTGCACTATTGCGGTTTGCCCGACGATACCTATTATGCCCTTGGCCAGAAATATCTGCCCCAAGGTTCCTGCGGAGTCATCGCCTTTGGTCTGAAAGGCACCCGCGAGACCGCCATCAAGTTTATGGACTCGCTTGAGATGATCAACATCGTCACCCATGTGGCCGATGCCCGCACCTGTGTGCTCCATCCCGCCAGCCACACCCACCGTCAGCTCTCTGATGAGCAACTGCGTGAGGCCGGCGTAGCGCCCGACCTCATCCGCCTGTCCGTCGGCATCGAAGATGTGGAAGACATTCTCGATGACATCCGCCAGGCACTCGGAAAAATCTGACCTGACCTTCAGGAAGATATGAATCTCCAGTGATGGAGAGATGGGACTGTTGCATGGCCCCGTCATTGTCAGGGATGCAGATACATTTTTGAATGGGGGTAGTCGATGACTGCGTGGTGCCTTTCAAGGAAATCGGTGCCTAAGACACCGTCTACCTCCCTTCCTTTGGTCTTCTTGAATTCTGTGTTGAGATAGGAAATGTCCATCAGGAAGAGAACTTCCTGTTTGAACTCCTTCCCGTTGAGCTGTAGCACCGCCGTTGTTCTGAACAAAGAACTGACGGACCCGATGCCAGCCGCATAATCACGTTTCCCCAGTGACTGAAGGCCAAACTTGTCTTTCTTTGAGATGTCAATCAAAGTCCCCCCACCGCCAGTGTCAACCAAGAAGACGCATGGCTTCCCGTTGACACGAATCGTGGTGGTGAGATGCCCCGTCTTCATCTTATGCAGTTTCAGCACTTCATAACCTTCCGTCGACAAGATGCTGTCGTTATTAGCGGCGACAGGCGTTAAGCCGTCTCCGCCATCCCGACCGGCACACCCCACAATGGTGGCCAGAAGGAAGATGAAGAACATTCGTTTCATTGGCTCTTATTTGTCCTGCTTGGCCTCCAGGATGCCGTCCACCTCATGTTCGACAAACGGGCCTTCCTTGCATTCCAGAAGAATGCTTGGCTCCAGGCACTCCACTCCGTGCCATGTGTTTTTGGGGATGTTGACCCCATAATTGCCCTCTTCTTGACTGATGATGCAGGTCTGTGTCACTTCGCCGTCATCATTGTAGATGGTCACACTGACCTTGCCTTTCAAGATGACGAAAGTCTCGTCCTTGGTAGGATGATGATGTACTGCAATCTTTGTGCCGGGTTCCAAGGCATTGAGGAAACGATGGCATTTGTCGGAAAGGCTTTGGTGAAAGTTGTAGTTCATCCTCAGCCTTGGTGACTTCCTTGCCGCTTCTGCCACCTTCCCGATTAGTTTCTCGTCAATGATTTCCATATCTTTCAGGTAAGTAGGTTATTTTCTTTGTCACCATGTATTAGCGAGCGTCACGTATTAGCGGGCACCAAACCGATGATAGCTATCCGCATGACACTGCAACCGCGAATTCCGCTTATTCTTTGCTCTCGTCTTTCCTCTGCGCCTTCCTTTGTTCGCGAGTTTCCTCGTTCTCAAAGAGTTCGACGGCGATGTCAGTCAGTTCGGTGGGCATGACCTTGCCGCTTGACTGAATTTCAGCCCAAGAGCAAAGTGTGGCATAGTTCTCGTCAATGACCATGTCGGTTGGTGGTCCGATGGGATTGTCCTGGCTATAATAAAGGTGTCGTCCCGTATGAATCAGTTCTTCGGGGTAGACGCCTGGCTCATCGAGCCGATTATATATTTCTGCATTGATTTCATAGAGGTGATAATCGCCTCTCCACGATGTCTTTGCCGTATAGAGGTTCTTCTCGTCGTCATAGCAGGCTTTCCAGCCGATTCCTTGTTTGAAATGTAGCATACAATGAGTGTTTTTAGTTGATATTTGATGACACAGCCCTATCGCGGAGCAGTTGCCGATAGGATACCGTGTCAAACTCCTTTGCAAAATTACTGATTTTTCGCAATATCTTATGGCAGATTATTTGAAAAATTGAAGATTGAAAATTTATAATTATTCTGGTTGCGAAAGAAATTCCTCTGTGTCAATCCTTTCGAACTCAGCGTGTAGAGACACCATGCATGGTGTCTCCGAAACCTCATCTCAAAGCAATTCATTCTGAACCATCTAAACTTCCAAACTCCTTAACTCCCTCACAACCTTCGAATCTCCCTCAATGTTTATCTTTTTCGGTGATTATTGTTGCTGGATGAGGATTTTTGTGTATCTTCGCACCCGAACCGATGTCTTTGCAGACATTTATGGCACTTCATAAAATCAGAATTAATAGAACATACCTAATAGTCAAGCTATGAATACTTTGAAGTTCTTTTTCGGGGCCATGCTTATAGCAAGCATTCCTTTTACTGCCGACGCACAGTTCATGATGTTCGGAGGCGGAAACCAGGTCAACCAGGATAGTCTCCGCAAGGTTGCAGCAGCCGACTATGCCGATATGCTGGCTAAAGTAGGAGTTGGCCAGCCACGTGAAGGTCGCCAGCCCAACAGTCAGGATGAGAGCAAGCATCCCAACTATGATGAACTGACAGCCAACCCTTATCCCTTCTATCCTGACCCGTTGCTCACCCAAAGTGGGAAGAAGGTCAGCAGCGCAAAGATGTGGTATAAGGTTCGGCGTCCGGAACTGGTCCGGCTGTTTGAGGATCATGTCTATGGCCGTATTCCCGATAATGTGCCCAATGTGAAATGGGAGGTCGCCAACGAGGAGAAGAAAGAATTTGCAGGGAAACCGGTGGTGGTGCGTTATCTCAAAGGCGTGGTGGATAACTCCGGCTGTCCATCCATTAAGGTGGAGATAGATGCCAACGTGATGTATCCCGACAATGGCAGGCAGAATATGCCGGTGATTATAGAATTCGGTTTTGGAGGCGACCCCACGCGCACCCGTCCAGGGATGGTCTCTTGGAAGCAGATGGTGATAGAGCGTGGCTGGGCTGCCGCCACCATCACGCCCTCCTCGATACAAGCCGATGCGGGGTGGGGCCTGACCAGCGGCATCATCGGACTATGCAACAAGGGAAGGTTCCGGCAACCCACCGACTGGGGCTCGCTCCGCGCATGGGGGTGGGGACTGTCGCGCCTGATAGACTATTTTGAGAGCGACAAGACTTTCGATGCCACACGGTGCGCCATCGAAGGTGTTTCACGTTATGGCAAGGCATCGCTCGTGGCTATGGCATTCGACGAGCGCATCGCAGCAGGCTTTATCGCCTCTTCGGGCAAGGCAGGGGCAGCAGGATGGCGTCGTGACTGTGGTGAGAGCATCGGAAACATCGTCTCAAGCCAGGAGTACCACTGGGTATGCGGCAACCTCATCAAATATGGTGCAGACCCATTGACGGAAAATGATATCCCTGTCGACCAGCACGAGCTCATCGCGCTCTGTGCTCCTCGCGCCTGCTTCATTTCCACTGGAAGTTGGAATGGCGACAAATGGCAGGATGTCGTGGGGTCGTTCATATCGGCATCGAAGGCGTCACCCGTCTACGAACTGCTTGGCTATAAAGGCGTAGGCACAGACCTCTTCCCCGGCATGGACAACGGGCTGATGGAAGGGCGGCTTACCTATAGGCAGCATCACGGCGGCCATGAGGCTGGTCCCAACTGGTCTTTTTTCCTCGACTTCTTTGAGCGTGAAGTGATAGATTAATTCATAGTTCATCATTCATAATTATGCTGCAGCTGAGCAATCGGTGCGAGCTTCATTGCATTCGGCTTGCACGACATTTCAATGGTTGATAGAAAAACGTATCAAAAACTCCGTCCCCGTGATAGATTAATTCATAATTCATAGTACATCATTCATAATTTTGCTGCAGTTCAGCAATCGATGCGAGCTTCTTTGCATTCGGCTTGCACGACATTTCAATGGTTGATACAAAAACGTATCAAAATCTCCGTCCCCGTGATAGATTAATTCATAATTCATAGTTCATAATTCATAATTTTGCTGCAGCTCAGCAATCGATGCGAGCTTCATTGCATTCGGCTTGAACGACATTTTCGTGACCTCAAAAACCAACGAATTTTCGAAAATAATCTCACTGTAGCAACGGCGCCCCAACGGGGCAACCTGCTCTCAGCCCAGGGCAACGCC
>CAMHEL010000146.1 GCA_946184125.1 uncultured Prevotellaceae bacterium | reverse complement strand
GGGCGGAATAATGAGGCCCGAATAGGAACCCAGGGCGTTGCCCTGGGCTGAGAGCTTGCTGGCCTTTCAGGCCGCCGTTGCTTTCGGAAAGAGGCAAAAGCAAGCAGAGATAATTCATAGAGAATTAATTAATAGAACCCACCTTAAAATAATCGAGCAATGATTTGTACTGATCTTGGGCGGTGAGGCTGGTGTCGGTCAGAAAATTGTTGATATGTCCCCATTCATGGAGTCCCCGGTAATAGAACAGTTTGAGCTCTTCGGTTATGATAAAAGGTACAATTCCGTTGGCCAGACATTCTTTAAACATGATTAGACGTCCCACACGTCCATTGCCATCTTGAAAAGGATGAATCTGCTCGAAGCGTACATGGAAATCAAGGATGTGTTCCAGCGCCTTTCTCTTGCAATGGTTATAATTGCTGATAAGTTTCTTCATTTCACGATGAACTTCCTGGGGAGGGCATGTTTCCATACCTCCAACCTCATTGGGTAGCCGTTTGTAATCCCCAGTAACAAACCATTCTTTCATGCTGTCTGACGTACCTGTCTTTAACAACAGATGGAGTTGTTTAATAATATTTTCCGTTATAGGGTCCTCTGCATGGTCAATGACATAGTCAAAGCAACGGAAGTGATTCACTGTCTCAATGATATCATCTATATTAAAGGTGTGTTCTATTAATTCTGAATTTTATGAGGTGGCATTTCTATACATTACATTTCGGTCGCTTTTCGCTTTTATTCGGTGCAAAGTGTCAAGCCTCATCGGTCGTGTAGCCCGCTACACTCCCTCTTCAGCTTACACTTTGCCCTCGACTAAAAGTCGAAAATCGCCTCGACATAATTAATAGAACCCACCTAACAATCTCGTTGGTAATGCCGATGGTATTTGTCTCAAAGATATAGCGTGTCTGGTCATGAGTCAGACGGCTTCCTTCGATATGATTTGAGTTATATGCCAGATCTATCTGTGTACGGTGGTAGATGCCTCCCTTCAGTCGTGTGGCTTTTTGCTCACGCAGCATGGTCAGCAGGGGCGATACTTTTTTCCGGACGGTTTTACGTTGTGGTAGAACTGCATCCGCGGGTATGTTCCACGTTTTACCTGTGAGAAAAGCACCCTCCAGTTTTCCACTCGCACAATAGTTGCGGGCTGTACGTTCTGAGATGCCGAATTTCTCGGCGAATTGCACCACTGAAATATATTCCATCGTTTTCTATCGGCAAGTTTTAGTCAAATTTCAGGTGCAAATATAGCGTTTTTTGCCGATAACGGCAAGAAAACGATTATTTATTTAAGGTTTGAGATTTGAGGTTTGAGGTTTGAGGTTTACACGTTGAGTTCGAAAGGATTTGTTTCGAGATGGCAAGGCTATTGGTTACGATTTGTTAGAATATCAAGGGGGGAAGTACTGTTTACATTTTCAATTATCCAATTTCTTTGTCTTCAAAAAAAGGCGGATAATTTTGGTTCGTTCACTTTTTTGGCGTAATTTTGTGGTGAAAATGATTGACCGTGCTACCGTTGACCGTATCATGGAGGCCGCCGACATAGTGGATGTTGTCTCCGAGTTCGTCTCGCTCAGGAAGAGCGGTGCGAACTATAAGGGTTTGTGCCCTTTCCATGACGACCGCACACCTTCGTTCTCAGTGTCGCCCTCCCGCGGCATCTACAAGTGCTTCTCGTGTGGCAAGGCAGGCAATGCCGCCAACTTCATCATGGAGCACGAGCAGCTCACCTATCCCGAGGCACTGAAGTGGCTTGCGAAGAAATATCACATCGAGGTGAAGGAGCGCGAGCTGACCGACGAAGAGCGTGATGCGGAGAACGAGCGCGAGAGCATCCTCATCGTCAACGAGTGGGCCGCCGGTTTTTTCAGCGACGTGCTTCGCGACGACCCCGATGGCAAGGCCGTAGGCCAGGCCTACTTCCGCTCCCGCGGTTTCCGCGACGATGTCGTCGCCAAGTTCCGCCTGGGCTACGCACCCGCCCGCCGCGACGCACTGCTCACGGCGGCACGGAAGAAAGGCTTCAGCGATGAGTACCTCGCCAAAAGCGGGCTCTGTGTGCGGCGCGATGACAACAGCCTTTACGACCGCTTCGCCGGTAGGGTCATCTTCCCCTGGGTGGGCGTTGGCGGTAAGGTGACCGCTTTCGGCGGCCGCCTGCTCGACTCACGCACCAAGGGCGTGGCACAGAAATATGTCAATTCGCCCGACTCCCTCGTCTACCACAAGGACCATGAGCTCTACGGCATCTTCCAGGCGAAGAAAGCCATCTCGAAAGAAGACTGCGTCTTTATGGTGGAGGGCTACACCGACGTCATCGCCATGCACCAGTGCGGCATCGAGAACGTTGTGGCCAACTCAGGCACCGCGCTCAGTGTCTACCAAATCAAGCTCCTCAGGCGCTTTACGTCAAACATCGTCTTGCTCTACGACGGCGATGAGGCCGGCATCCATGCCGCCATCCGCGGCACCGACATGCTGCTCTCTGAGGGGATGAACATCAAGGTCCTCGTCCTGCCCGACAACGACGACCCCGACAGTTTCGCACGCAAGCACACCGCCGCCGAATTCAGGGCGTACATCGCCGAGCACCAGACCGACTTCATGGAGTTCAAGACACAGCTCATGCTACACAATGTCAGCGACCCTATCAAGCGGTCGGAAGCCATTTCGAGCATCGTCATGAGCATCTCGCTCATCAAGGACCCCATCATACGAGCCACCTACATCAAGGACTGCGCCACCCGCATCGGCATCGCCGAGCAGACCCTCATCAGCCAGATGAACAAGTTCATCCGCACCGGCAGAGAGAACCAGATGAAGCAGCAGGCACGCGAAGAGGAGCGTGCACAGCAATCGCCGCCACGTGTGGCGGGCCCGCCTTCCGCCGCCCAGCAGGCAGGTTCGATGGAGGCGCTCATCATACAGATGGTCATCAAGCACGGCGACGAGGTGGCATTCAAGGACATCGAGACAGAGGATGGCGGCAGCTGCGACCTCACGGTGTCGGAATTCATCTACTACAACCTTGCCGATGACGGTCTGACCCTCTCAAACGCCCTCTATCAGAGCATCCTCGAAGAAGCCGTGGCATTCGTCCAGGAAGGCAAGAAAGGGCTGACAGACTATTTCCAGAAGCATCCTGACGTGCAGGTGTGCCAGACCGCCATACAACTCGGTGTGGACACCTACCAACTCTCGCAGAACAATCAGGTGCGCAGCAGTGAGGAAGCCTTGAGGTCACAAGTGGAGCTCCTGCTGCTCGACTACCGCATGGCCATCGTCATGGGTCGCATCGAAATCCTCCACCAGCAACTTGCCAAGACCACCGACGAGGGTCAGCGAAACGCCCTTTTCGCCGAACTGAAAGACCTGATAGAAATGAGAAGCGAGATAGCCCGGCTCACGGGGAAAAGCATCTTGTAGAGAGCCAACATAACTATAATCCCAACAGACAGATACGGAATCATGAGCATCAACTATATCATCCTCGAGCTGGCACTTGTGGTGCTTGTGGTGGAGCTCTATCCCTACGTCAAATCGCTCTTCCGCAAGGCCTTGAGGCGCCGCTCTTCACGAGCGAAAGGCTTGCCGTCGTACGACTTGGAGCAACTGGCCGACGCCACCCTTCGTGAGCTCAACTGCGAGGTGCAGTGGGGCGACGAGGATGGCGACCGCGTGGGTCAGTATGATTACCAGAACGGGCATTTCAGACTGAGGGTCAACAAGTCGTCGTCATTCGTCAGGCTGTCGTTCCTCTTCTGCTACACCGCACCCATCGAGAAGGTCAATCTGGCCCGGACCCTGTGCAACAAATGCAACATCAATTCCGAGACGCACCGCCTCGTCTATAGCCTCAACGAGGAGAAGAACGAGGTGGACATGCACATCATTGCAGGCATGAACCTTCACCCCGACACAGCCCGCGACACCTTCATCCATGTCATGGCAGGCGTCTTCGGATGGCAGAATGCCATCGCCCGTCATTTCGCCGAGATGGAGAATGGATCCAAGGGCGACCTGGAGATGAATGCCGTGTCGCAGCGCAGGGAGTTCTTCTTGCTCAAGGAGCAGGAGATGAGCCATCAGTTCGGCGGCAAGCAGCGTGTCAACGACACCACCCGTCTCACCCTTGCCCAGTATCTCGACAAGGTGGTGGGGCTTGTCGGCTACCGTGCCATGAGGCTTGAGGTGCTCAAGCCCGAGGGCAGGATGGTGGATGGCCACGCGAACATCGGCAGTTTCGACCTGAGCTCAGTCCTCATCGCCGGAGGGAAGGTGGTGGCCCAGGAGGGCGTGGCGGTGCTCCATCTTGAGCTGAATCACACCCCCGGCGTGGAGCGGCTCATGACACTAACGTTCAACAGCGAGGGCGACGACGGCATGACGGCCTACTTCCGCGTCACGGCCTACCTCGTTCCCCTCTCGCTGTCGGCAGAATACGTCATGGAGCCTTCGCACTACCACCAGGGTGCACATTCGGCACTCGTGGCCTACGACCGCGTCTCCCGTCAGCAGCAGCTCGACGAGAGCAACTATATGTGGAAGGAGGCGGAGATGCGCTATAAGGCAGGCGACACAAGCAGCCTCACGCCCGAGCAGCTCCTGCTCATACACTGCACGACCCCCGAAACGGCACATCTGCTGTACCATGGCAAGCAGTTGTTTCTTGCCGGTCGCTATTTCGAGTCGCTGCTCTATTTAGAGAACGCCTACCAGATTCTCAGAAAAGAATACGACAAGATGAGTGATGCCCAGATGGAAGATTATTTCGAGGTGGTCTATTACATCGGCTTCTGCTACAATCAGCTGGGTCAATATCTCAAGGCGCAGGCCTATCTCGGCATGCTCACCGCGAATCGCCGCATCTCGTATGCCATGGAGTATATCAATTGCCTGGTCAATTCTGGCGACCACCGCTGCCTGCAGGCCATCGAGGAACTTATCGCCGTGGTGAAGGATACCATAGAAAACAACGACGATGAGCAGCCCAAGGAGCATCTTGTCAAATTCCTTGCCTTTCTCAACCGCCGCAAGGTGTTCGTGCTCGTCGAGAAAGAGTTCTTCGGCCGTGCCAAGCGCATACTTACCGGTATGCTCAACGACCCCAACAATGGCGACTTTGCCATTCAGGAACTGGCATATATCGAGGAAAAGCAGAAGAAAGAGTGAGTTTTTTTCACTGTACAGCGCGGAACTGCTGCCTTTTCCGCAGTAGTTTCACTGTGTTGTGCAGGTATGCGTAAGGAGCGGTGCGGTCAGTAACAGACAAAAATGCTGAAATTGACGCTGCCATAGACGCGCCGCTCGGCAAAGCGCGGGTGCTGGGAGAAATCATTGTCTTTGCCATGCTCGAAGACCAGCACACCTCCCTCGGCCAGGAGTCCTCCGTCGAGGATTAATGCCGGCACTTCGGGAAGCCGCTCCAGGGCATAAGGAGGGTCGGCAAACACCAAGTCGAAAGGTTCATGGCATGACTTGAGGAATTTGAACACATCGCCCCTGATGACCACCGACTTGTCGGTGGCCAGCGCTGCGACGCATTTTTTTATGAAGGCGAAATGCTCGCGGTCGGCCTCGACGCTCACCACCTGCCGGCATCCCCGTGAGAGCAGTTCGAGCGAGATGCTGCCCGTGCCGGCGAAGAGGTCCAGCGCCCGTGCTCCCTCCAAGTCGAGGTATCCGTTGAGCACATTGAAGATGTTCTCCTTGGCGAAGTCGGTTGTCGGACGCGCCTTGAACGAGCGTGGGATGTCGAAGCGGCGGCCTTTGTAGATGCCTGTGATAATCCTCATGTCATGGAAGGTTATAGGAGGGTCATGTCGAGCGGCAGAGGAGAGTCGGCGAGCATGCCGCTTCGCTCCACCCTCCTGACATAGCCCTGGAGGTTGTCGGAAATCCATTGTTGCTGGGGCGTGGAGCCCAGAAGCACCACCTCGTCGCGGTCGGCCTTCAATCCCAGTTGGGTGAACACCGAGAGGAGGTAGAACAGCGCGTCGTGAGCGTGGGTGGCGCTGAATGCATTGCAAAACTTCATCCTCCCCTTGGCGAAAGCGAAGACGTTCAGTTTGTCGTCGTGGAAATAGCCGTAGAGACGCTGGTGTGCCACCTCGGCGTGCCGGCAGTAATGCTCCCACACCGGAAGGCATACAGGCATGAATGTGGCGGCGGGGAAATGGTCGTCCATCACGGTCAGGAGGTCCTTTTCCAGTCCGAACAGCGCGACGGCATGCAGGCGCTCCATGGTGCAGTGCCTCATCACGTCGTGTTCGTGCCCGGAGAAGGTATGGCGGTAGATGATGCTGCTGTCGGCTTCGGCGAACTCCTCGTCGGGCACCACCAGCACCGGCACATCGGCCAGAACGGTGACCGAGGCATAGTTGCGCCCCAGGATGGCCTGCTTTCGGAACGCCTCGCGAAGGTTGGCCGGCACCGATATGCCGATGTTCATCTCATGGATGGCTGTCTCATCGGAACCCGTGGAAGCGTCGTGTGCGAGGAAAGTCTGGGCCGAGCGGCCGAGCCTGATGACCAGCGATGGTGACTGTTTTTTTGAATGCTGCATGATGTGCTGTTGATGGTCTGCAAAGGTACACAAAAAACATTAAAATGCATGGATTTTGAGTCAAAAGATGATTTTCGCCCTTTATTATGATGATGAACGATGGATTTTTCTTACTTTTGTGCGATGAAATCAAAGTAGTGGCATAAACAAGAATCCCGGTTATCATCTCGCTGTATCATGAAGAAAGTGAAGCCCAAGAAGAATCTCGGTCAGCATTTCCTGACCGACTTAGGAGTGGCAGAAGCCATCGCCGACACTGTAGATGCCTGTCCCGGCCTGCCTGTGCTGGAGGTGGGTCCCGGCATGGGTGTGCTCACTCAATACCTCATCAAGAAGCCCCGTGAGCTTCGTGTGGTGGAGATTGACCGCGAGTCGGTGGCCTATCTTCACGAGCATTTCCCCCAGCTTGACGGCAAGGTCATCTCCGGCGACTTCCTGAGGATGGACCTGAGCGAGTTGTTCGGTGGTCAGCCCTTCGTGCTGACGGGCAACTACCCCTACGACATCTCCACCCAGATTTTCTTCAAGATGCTCGACAACAAGGACCTCATCCCGTGCTGCACCGGTATGATTCAGCGCGAGGTGGCTCAGCGCATGGCCTCCGAGCCCGGCACCAAGGCCTATGGCATCCTGAGCGTTCTCATCCAGGCGTGGTATCATGTCGACTATCTCTTCACCGTCGATGAGCATGTGTTCAATCCCCCTCCCAAGGTGAAAAGTGCCGTCATCCGCATGACCCGCAACGCTGTGGAGGACCTCGGTTGCGACGAGCGCCTTTTCCGCCGTGTGGTGAAGACCGTCTTCGGCCAGCGGCGCAAGATGCTGCGCGTGAGTCTCCGCCAGCTCATCCCCCCTGGCGTTGCCGATGCCGCCATCGCCTCCAACCCCATGCTCACCCGCCGGCCTGAGCAGCTCACCATCGATGAGTTCGTGCAGCTCACCAATTGGGTTGAGCCCTTCTGCGGAGCCCCCACGAAGGGCGATGCGGAACCGTAAGAGGCGTTTTCGCAGAGTTGAAAACAAAAAAATGACATTTCAGTTGTGTAAACCGAAAAATATTCTTACATTTGCCAACCATAACAAAACCTTACACCTACAAACTATTATGATAGACGTAAAAGCTACACTGAGCGAAGCCGAGGAGAGAATGGAGATGGCAGCCATGTTCCTGGATGAGGCCCTGGCCAAGATACGTGCCGGACGAGCCAACATCGCCATCGTCAGCGGCGTGAAAGTGGAGTCGTATGGAAGCATGGTGCCCCTCAACCAGGTCGCCAGTGTGTCGACTCCCGACCCGAGAACCATCGCCATCAGGCCATGGGACAAGAAAATGATCCGCATCATCGAGAAAGCCATCATGGACTCCGACGTGGGCATCACCCCCGAGAACAATGGCGAGGTGATTCGCCTCAACATCCCACAACCCACCGAGGAGAGGAGACGTGACCTCACCAAGCAGTGCAACAAGATTGCAGAGAAAGCGAAAGTGGAGGTGAGAAACGTCAGGGGCGACATCAAGGACAAGCTCAAGAAAGCCATCAAGGATGGGCTCTCGGAGGACAACGAGAAGGATGCCGAGCTTGAACTGCAGAAGCTCCACGACAAGTTCATCAAGAAAATCGATGAGATACTTGCTGCGAAGAACAAGGAAATCATGACCGTCTAAGCGGTGAGAGGACTTGTCATCAGAAATACCGGCAGTTGGTACACCGTGCTCACCGACGAGGGGCAGACCGTGGAGTGCAAGGTGAAAGGCAACTTCAGGCTCCGTGGCATTCGCAGCACCAATCCTGTGGCTGTTGGCGACCGTGTGTGCATCGTCACCAACCAGGAGGGCACGGCATTCATCCGTGAGATAGAGGACCGGCGCAACTACATCGTCAGGAAGTCGCCCAACCTCTCGAAGCAGTGCCACATCATCGCCGCGAATGTCGACCAGGCCGTGCTCATCGCCACGGTCAACTATCCTGTCACCTCCACCACCTTCATCGACCGCTTCCTGGCCTCTGCCGAGGCCTACCGCGTGCCGGTGCTGCTTGTGTTCAACAAGACCGACTTGCTCGGCGACGACGACCTGCGCCTGCAGCAGATGATGGCCGACCTCTATGAGACCATCGGCTACACCTGTCTGCAGGTGTCGGCAGCCACAGGTGTGGGGCTCGACCAGCTCAACAGCCTCCTCCGCGACAAGATATCCGTCTTCAGCGGCAACAGCGGGGTGGGGAAGTCGACGCTGCTCAACGCCCTCATCCCCGGGCTTGCCCTCCGCACGGCTGAAATCTCCGAGGCTCACAACACCGGCACCCACACCACCACGTTCAGTGAGATGCTGCCTCTTCCCCAGGGTGGCTGGGCCATCGACACCCCTGGCATCAAGGGTTTCGGCTCGTTCGACATGGATCCTCACGAGATAAGCGGTTATTTCCCGGAAATCTTCCATTTCTCGAAGCAGTGCCACTTTGCCGACTGCACGCACACCCATGAGCCAGGCTGCGCCGTGCTCAAAGCCCTCGAGGAGCATTATATCGCCGCCAGCCGCTACAATTCCTACGTCAGCATGCTCGAGGACAAAGATCAGTCAAAATACCGTGAGGCTTTCTGAGTGCAGAAGCCTCCGTACGTTTTTTTCACATCATCACACACCATCATTCCACCACATCATGACCCTCCATTTTTTCCGCCATGCCTTCCTCGTGGGTGCCGCCATGACACTCACCCTCATGGCCCATGCCCAGGGCACCGCCATCCATCCCCCCGTGGGCACGCAGGGCGGCGGCGACAAGGTATCCATCACCATCGCCACCAAGCACATCAACTACACCAACAGTCCGGCAGAGTACCGCGACCCCTACATCAACTCGCCCAAGTCGGCCAACATACACCCCGATGGGAAGAAATACTATGTCAACTCCCTCGAGGGCTGCGCCACCGTGGTCTATGACATGCAGACGCACAAGCGGCTCAAAGTCATCGAGTACAAGTTTGAGGACGAGAAAGACCAAGCCCTGTGGAGCAAGCCCAGCGAGTTCTATCCCTTCACCCACTACACCGAGCACCTCAACACGTTCATGGGCAAGCCCGTGGAGAGCACCTTCTCGCATGGGGGCCGTTACTTGTGGATACCCTTCTACCGCCGCACCTACGACCTGAACGCGCAGGACCCCTCGGCCGTTGCCGTCATCGACACCCGCACCGACAGCATCGTGAAACTCATGGAGACGGGACCACTGCCCAAGATGGTGGCATGCTCGCACGACGGGCGCCATGTGGCCATCACACACTGGGGCAACAACACCGTGGGCCTGGTGAATGTGGCCAGTCTCAATCCGGATGAGTGGTATCATGAGAAACTGCTCGTGGTGGACTATGTGCTGCCCCTCAACTTCAGTCTCACCCAGCAGGTGGACCGCGACAACAAGAGCGGGTACTGCCTCCGTGGTACGGTGTTTACCCCCGACGACAGGTATCTCCTCGTGGGCTGCATGGGAGGCAACGGCGGCATTGCCGTCATCGACATGCAGACCCAGCATTATCTCGGTCGTGTACTGGGCATGATGCCCAATGTGCGTCATCTCGTCATCCGCGACGGTTACCTCTACCTGAGCATCAACAAGGCCGGTTATGTGCAACGCATCAAGCTCGACCGCTTCATGGCGGCTGCGAAAGCCATCAAGAACAAGGTGACCACCATCACGGGATGGGAGAACTGTAAGGTGGGTGAGGGTGCCCGCACCATCGAAATCTCGCCCAGCGGGCACTATGTCTTCGCCGCTTGCAACATTGCCAGCCGTCTCGACGTGGTCGACACACGTACCATGACCGTCGAGGGGAGCATCGCCTGCGACTCCTATCCCGTGGGACTCGACATCTCCAACGACGGCCGCTATGTCATCGTCACCTCCCAGGGTCGTGGCAACCAGGGCGGCAACGCCGTGAATATCTTCGAGGTGAAATATGCCGAGCCCGAGCCCGTACTCGACAATACCGACGGCGCCGCCGTGCTCCAGCAGTTGGAGAACGGTGGCGATGCCGCCGAGCCCTCCGCTGCCGACGGCACCAACATGGCTGACCTGGGAACCGACAGCGGCGGTGGCAGCGCCGTCCCCTATATCGTCGCAGGGGCTTTGGCGGTAGGTGCCGCTTCGCTGCTCTTTTTCCGTAAGCACCATTCTCAAGCGTGAAATTTAGACGCTAGACTTTAGACTTTAGGCGCTAGACTTTAGGCGTTAGACTTTAGGCGTTAGACTTTAGGCTTTAGACTTTACACTTTAGGCTTTAGACTTTAGACTTTAGACTTTAGGCTTTAGACTTTAGGCTTTAGGCTTTAGACTTTAGGCTTTAGGCTTTAGACTTTAGACTTTAGGCTTTAGGCTTTAGACTTTAGACGCTAGATTTTTCCCTCTCTCCCTCCAAGATATAAAAACTCTGTGTTCCTCTGTGTTTCTGTGCCTCTGTGTTGAAAATCTCTCCATCTCTGTCCCCTCTGTCTCTCCCAAGATCCACAAAGCAAATGTCTAAACTACCAAACTCCTAAACTCTTAACCCAACTTCAAGCCTGATGACTCATTTTTTTTGTGTTTTCGGGGTTTCCC
>CAMHEL010000145.1 GCA_946184125.1 uncultured Prevotellaceae bacterium | reverse complement strand
AAGACCACCAAGGCGGTGATGCTCGTCTTCTCGGTCTTCCTGCTCGTGATGGTGGGCGTGGTGTTCGTTTTCAGTCCTGCCATGTTGCTGATGAACATGACGGGCACGGGCCTGATGGTGTGGATCGTCATCATCTTCCTCTACTACATTTTCGCCACCATGCTGCCCATCGACAAGATTATCGGTCGTTTCTATCCTATCTTCGCCTTCTCGTTGCTTTTCATGGCAGCCGCCCTTCTGGTGATGCTTTTCGTCAAGTGGCCTTCCATTCCCGAACTATGGACCGACCTCAGTGCAGCCAATGTCAACGAGCCGGCATCCATCCTCGGAGCCGATTCGTTCATCGCCAAGAACCCTGTGTTCCCCTGCCTCTTCCTCACCATCGCCTGCGGTGCCATCAGTGGTTTCCACGCCACCCAGAGCCCGCTCATGGCTCGGTGCCTGAAGGATGAGCGCATGGGCCGCCCCATTTTCTACGGTTCGATGATTACCGAAGGACTCGTGGCCCTCATCTGGTGCTCGGTGTCCACCTATTTCTTCTACAACGGTGGCTGGCGCGAGGTGGTGCCTGCTGATGTTATCCAGCAGTTCAACGACCAGTTGGCAGCAGAGGACCACAAGACGCTTGTGCAGTTCTTCGCGGCTCCCCATGTGGTGAACCATATCTGTCAGGGATGGCTTGGCGTCTTCGGTGGCATTCTTGCCGGCCTCGGTGTGGTGGCAGCGCCCATCACCAGCGGCGACACCGCCTTCCGCAGCGCGCGCCTCATCATCGCATCGGCGCTCAATTTAGAGCAGCGCTCCATCCTCAAGCGCCTCCTCATCTCACTTCCCATGTTCGCCATTTCCATCCTGTTGCTCGCATGGCAAATCGAGAATCCCGACGGTTTCAACACCATCTGGCAGTACTTCGGATGGGGCAACCAGACGCTCTCTGTCTTCACCCTGTGGACCATCACCGTCTACTTGGTGCTCCATAAGAAGCCTTACGTCATCTCGCTCATCCCCGCACTCTTCATGACCACGGTGTGCTCCACCTTCGTCTTTGTCAGTCCCAACGCTCTGAATTGGTCTTGGGAGGTGGGATACCCGCTTGGCATGCTGTGCTTCGTGGTGGCTCTTGTCGCATTCTTCATTTGGAAAAACAAAATACAGAAACAATCAATCTAACAACTTCATCTCATTATGACAAAGAAATTATCCTTCCTGCTTGTGGCGCTCATGATGGCGCTCACAGCCAGCGCCCAGTTCGAACAGGGCAAGAAATATATCAGTGCCTCTTTCTCGGGCTTCGATTTCAGCTATGATGGCACCAACGACATCAACATCGGCTTACAGGCCAAAGGAGGCTATCTGGTGGAGGACAACCTGATGGTGCTCGGCAGCCTGGGCTACAACCACATCGGTGCCGACGACACCCCCGACCGCTTCAGCGTGGGCGTGCAGGGCCGCTACTACATCATTCAGAATGGCATCTACCTCGGCGCCGGCGCCACCTACAGGCACGGCAACCGCAACTACAACGACCTCATGCCTTCGGTAGAGGTGGGCTATGCCTTCTTCATCAACGGATGCGTCACCATCGAACCCGCCATCTATTACGAGCAGTCCATCACCGATCACAGCAAGTACTCCACCGTAGGTCTTAGGCTCGGCATAGGGCTTTACCTCTTCTGATTGTCGTCGAAGGATGCTCCAGCAATATCCCTCGGCACGCCTTGAGAAGGCCGTCAGCGAGTTTGCGCGGCTGCCGGGCATAGGGCGTAAGACAGCCTTGAGACTTGTGCTCCATCTGCTGAGGCAGCAGGTGGGCGATGTGCAGAACTTCGCCGACGCGGTGGCAACCATGCGGCGCGAGGTGAAGTACTGCGAGGTGTGCCACAACATCAGCGACACCGACATCTGCCCCATCTGCGCCGACCCCCGGCGCGACAGTGCCACCGTGTGCGTCGTGGAGAATATACAGGATGTCATGGCGGTGGAGAACACCCAGCAGTATCATGGACTCTACCATGTGCTTGGCGGCGTCATCTCGCCCGTCGAAGGCATCGGACCCGCCGACCTGCAGATTAACTCGCTCGTGGAGCGCGTGGCAGCAGGAGGCATCGAAGAGGTTATACTCGCACTGTCGAGCACTATGGAGGGCGACACCACCAATTTCTATATCTCGCGCAAACTGGCACCCTATGATGTGAAACTGTCGGTGCTCGCAAGGGGCATCTCCGTGGGCGACGAACTGGAATATACCGACGAGGTGACGCTGGGCAGGTCGATAATCAACCGCACACCATTCAGCCAGACGTGACCGTCGGTTGACTGCCGTGATGAAGCGGAACAAGAAAAGAAAATGAAATGAGAACAACAAGAATATGTTTGCTCGCCTTCTTCTGGGGGACGGTGACGGTGGCGTTGGTCATCGTCGCACTCTTCGAACTGGGAATCCTTGACGTGGGAGCCGGGCACGATCATCCAGGAGGGGAGTATGTCGCTTCGGTCGTGGCCGAACTGCTTGCATTATGCCTCATCCCCCTTGCATTGTGGCTCTTCAAATCGAAGAAAGTGGACCGTGACCTGAAAGAGAACAAAGCGGTCGCATTGAGGAAATGGGGACTGCTCAGGATGTGCATGCTGTGTGTGCCACTCATCGCCGATGTCGTGCTCTACTACCTCTTCGTCAGTCCCACCTTCGCCTATCTCGCCATCATCCATGCCATCTGCCTGCTGTTTGTCTATCCCTCGGCCGGCAGATGTGCTGCTGAGACAGAACCGTTGAACCAACAGTGAGATGAAGAAACTGTCGGTCGTCATAGTCAGCTACAATGTGAGGCATTATCTCTACCAATGCCTTGAAAGCCTCATGAAGGCGCTCAAGGGCATTGAGGCAGAGGTGTATGTGGTGGATAACCATTCCCGCGACGGGAGCGTCGATTTCGTGTCGAAGCGCTTCCCCAAGGTCAACTATGTCGAGAGCAATCACAACCTGGGTTTTGCAAGGGCAAACAATCTCGCCATCCGCGACAGCGACAGCGAGTATGTGCTGCTGCTCAACCCCGACACCATCGTCTGTGAGGACACCATCTCGAAAATGCTCGACTTTATGGACCAGCATCCGAAAGCCGGGGCGGCGGGTGTCTGCATGCTCAAGGCCGACGGAGAAAAGGCCATGGAATCGAGGAGGGGAGTGCCCACACCCATGACGGCTTTCTATAAGATGACAGGGCTCTGCCGGCGCTTCCCCCAAAGCCGCAGGTACGGACATTACTATATGGGCTACCTGCCATGGGACAAGCCGGTACAGATAGAGGTCATCAGCGGGGCATTCTGTCTGCTGAGGAGACAGGCACTCGACCAAGTCGGTCTGCTCGACGAGGCATTCTTCATGTATGGCGAGGATATCGATTTGTCGTACAGATTGCTCAAGGGAGGGTATGAGAACTGGTACGTGCCCGAGGTCATCCTCCACTACAAGGGTGAGAGCACCCAGAAGTCTTCGTTCAGATATGTCCACGTCTTCTATGAAGCCATGCTCATCTTCTTCCGGAAACACTACAGTAGTTCGAGTTTCTGGCTCACCATCCCCATCAATGTGGCGATTTACCTGAAGGCATCGTTTGCCCTGCTGAAGATGCAGGCAGAGAAGGCGAGGAAGGCCCTGGGGTTCTTCGGCAAGCGGAGGCGTGAGCCCGACTACCTCTTCATCGGGTCGGCCACGGCTATCGCCCAGTGCCGGAACCTGGCGAGAAGAAAGGGACTCACAGGGGAGTTCTACGTCGCCAATGAGAAAATGAACCCAGGCGGCCATCTCGACTTGATTGATGGCAGCGACACGGAGAAGAGGCAGAAATACGTGGTCTACGACATCGATGCCTATTCTTTCAAGGCCATCTTGCAGCTGTTTGCCGAGAAACCCATGCCCAATGTGGGCATAGGCACCTATGACCCCAAAACACGGACCATCATCACCGCCGAGGAAGTGCTGAAGTAAAACACACGTTTAATCTGTTTCCCGACCATGAAAGAAACGCCTGTTCCTGTAAAGCTGAGGGCTCTGGAGCCCGAAGATCTCGACTTCCTCTATTCGCTGGAGAATGACCCTGAATACTGGGACGTGGGCAACAACAATGTGCCCTACTCGCATTTCTCTCTCTCCAGCTACATCATGGGTTCCACAAGCGATATCTATGGCGACAAGCAGATGCGCCTTGTCATCGAGAATGAAAACCGTGAGGCAGTGGGGCTGCTCGACTTGTTCAATTTCGACCCCAAGCACCGCCGTGCCGAGGTGGGCATAGCCGTCGTCAGGAAGGCAAGGGGAATGGGGCTGGGGCATGCAGCACTTTTGAAAATCATTATCTATGCGCGGATAGTGCTTCATCTGCGTCAGTTATATGCCTTCGCCAATGCCGACAACACCAGGTCGGTGCAACTCTTTTGCGGTGCCGGTTTCCATCAGGAAGCCCGTCTCGAACAGTGGTTTTACGACGGAAAAGACTATCATGATGCCGTCATCATGCAATTATTGCTGTAAAAATATGGAGAAAAGTTTGGCGGATTGAAATAAATGCATTATCTTTGCACCCGCAAATCAGAACGACAGCCCACTTGGTGCGTTAGTTCAGTTGGTTAGAATGCCGGCCTGTCACGCCGGAGGTCACGGGTCCGAGTCCCGTACGCACCGCCAACAGTTCTGATTGGTGCGTTAGTTCAGTTGGTTAGAATGCCGGCCTGTCACGCCGGAGGTCACGGGTCCGAGTCCCGTACGCACCGCATCACCGAGGAGAAACCCAGCGGGTTTCTCCTCGGTTCGTTTCATGGCAATAGTAATCAAACTGTTTGAATTTAGGAGTCTGTGGATTATATAAAGGATTATATAAAGAACAAATACAAAAAAACTATCAAAAAGATTATTATCAATATGTAACATCCTGAGTGTTCATTGCCTTTAGACAAATCGTCTTTTTTTATTATCTTGTCAAAATCGATTCCAAACAGTTCGATTTCTTCTTTTTTTTCTGCTTCAGAAAGAGGTGATGTCTCAAAATAGATTTGTTTAATATAGTTGGCTCTACTCACAGGGCCAGTGTGAATATTATAATGTATAAGCCATTGTTGACTTAAGACCTTCGCCTTCTCTTTCAGTTTTGGATTTTTATTAATGGCTGCTTTGGGTATTTTCCTAAATAGAGTGATGACATCTTTCTCATAGTCCAAAACTAAAGGATACAATTCCTCACCGAGTTCTTCACCACCCCATTTTCTCATATATAGCAATTTGTCAATTGCCAAATCTAAATAAATCATATAGATGTTGGCTGCAGCCTCATCTTTGTCCTTAGCATATAAAATCGATTTCTCTCCACATTCAAAAATCCATGTAGTGTAATTCTTTTCGTCAATAACAAGCTTAGCCTCAGCCAAGGTCTTATACCACCATAGTTTACTGTCTTTCACATTTAGCTCCAAAGCGAGGTCGATATATTTCTTCATCTCATCGTATTCCTCGCCCCTCATGGCAGCCTCAACCAGTTCGACGTATGTCGAGAGTTTCTTGATTTTGGACATAGTTGAGCCAGAATCATCAAGAAGTGACAACTTCGTGCCACAGTATGAGCAGGTACAAGTAGTCTGACTATTCTCAAATTGGGCTGGTGCCCCGCAATTCCGACAAAGAATCATGGTTGGATAGCGTTATAGGGTTAAGGTAATGGTGGTGGAGTGCCTTGTCCTGTTGATGGAAACTCGGTAAAGTCACCCAATGGCTTCCATGTGGCCATTCCCTTTTTCCAACCTAAAGTGGCACTGTCAAATGTGCCGGCATTGAGTGCGGACAATACTTGCCCATAATTGAATGGCCCCTGCTGCTGTCTGCCTATTGCTACATAATACATTTCTTCGGGCAGTGGTGGTGGTGTCTCGGGTGAAGACGCTCCCACGAGTTGTTTGCTCATCTGATAGGATGCTCCCACTCCCAGACCTGCTTGTAGGAAGGCTGCTCCTGTACCGCTTTCATTCTCCGCAGCTTTTTCCATAACGTCAAATGAGCGCTCCAGACGGTAGTTGTCCTGCCCGACAATGCTCATTCTCGCAGCGAGGTTCTTGGCTTTCTTCAACTCCAACACACTCGGGTCATCTTCTGGTACATTGACAGAGATGATGTTGAACATCATTATCTCAACTCCATAGTCGGCGAAATATGGACGTAATTCCTCTTGAGCCTCAATTGACATATCCACCAGATTGCTGTTGACTTCAAGAATAGACATGTCTTCTCTTACAAATCGTTTGGAGATGATGTCTGTGAGGCGATTGAGTAATAATCCACGGAAATAGGCTGACAAAAGTTGGTCATCAAACGACGACATGTTCCCCACAAGTTTCAACAAGAACAAACGTGCATCTGCAATACGGAAACCATATTGACCATAAGCCCTCACAGGAACGAGAATTTTATACTTGGGATCCTCCAATAAAATAGGGGTTTCCGTTCCCCATCGCATATCCAGTTGGTTGACCAAACTGATAAACCAAACATCGGCTTGAAAAGGCGTGTCACCACCAAAGGGCAGATTGACAAGTGTACTGAGAAGGGGTATATTAAAGGTTGTAAGGGTGTAACCTCCTTCTGAGAACTGATCACATATTTTGCCTCTCTTCACAAAGAATGCGGTCTGTCCAGGCTCAACAATGAGTTGGCTTCCCAATGCCAAGTCACAAGATGGAAATTTGTAGACAATCTCACCCAACTTGTGTTCATGCTTAACGATATCTATCAGTGCCATAATATGATTTTTTGTTAGTCGCTGCAAAAATAGCATGAAGTTGTCTCAAATCGTGGGACATGATGGACTTTTTCACACATTTTTCACATGCTTATACGCTCCCTGAAGACTTTGTCAAGAAAAGTCCCTATGTCTCTGTAACTCCACGATAATATTTCATACGTCCAAAATCCCCAAAACTCCCCTAAGCCAAACTCATTTTTCTATTGTGACGGCTTTTCCTTGTTCTTTCCAGGCGATGATGCCGCCTTTGAGATTGGTCACTTGGAATCCTTTCTGAGCCAAGAGGACGGCTGCCATTCCCGAGCGTCGCCCACTCCGGCAATACACGGCTATCTTCTTGTCGGATGGCAGGGCACGCTGCGCTTTTTCTATGAAGTCGTCTTGCTTCACATCGATGTTGATGGCTTCTGCGAGATGACCCTCGGCAAATTCCTCGGCAGTCCTCACATCGAGCACCACCACATCGGGGTCGGAAATCAAACGTGAGAAGCTCTCCACATTCTTGTTCTGGTATAATGAATGGCTGCAACCACTGAAGAGTCCCGATATTGCCATCAGGAAAGCGATGACTTTTTTCATTCTTTTTTTGGGAGTTTAGGAGTTTGGGAGTTTTGGAGTTTAGACAATAGTTTTGCGAATCACGGTGCTATTGCCGTCATGTCACTATCGATCAAAGTATTGTCTAAACTCCTAAGCACCAAAATTAGTTGATGACTATTTTCACGATTTCCATCACGTCGGCGATATTGATGTCGTTATCGCCATTGAGGTCCGCATTGGCTTTGATGAAGCCGGTCTGTTTAGCGCCGATGACATGAGCCACGGTCATCGTCGCATCGGTGATGGTCACTGCTCCGTCGCCGTTGACGTCACCTTTGAGCTGATTTGCCTCCTTGATGGTTGTCTGTGCAGCATTGACGATGAAACCTGTTGTGCGGTCGATCAGCAAAGTCACCACCTTCAGTTTCGACTTGTCCTGCACCAGACTATTGTTGGAGATGTCGGCTGCGAAACTGCGCTTCTGACTTTCGCCTGCCTTAATGACGGGGTTGATGGAGTTGTTGGCACCATTGACAACGTCCCAGGCGGCGATGGCCACATGGTCATAGGTCATGTCGTAGACGGGAGAGGGCAGTGAGTACCACTCACTCGTCGAGTAGCTGCTGTTGCCGCTAAGGTTGTTGTTCTGTGCCCATGAATAGCCTGAGCCGGTGAGGCCATCGGCAAGGAGCACGTAGGCGATGCCATATTGGCCATTGTCATCAGAATAGACAAATTTGGTTTGGGTGCTGATGTTGATGCCGGTCTTGTTGCCATCTGTCCACTCTGCCTCCGCCTCTATGCTGCCTACCGTCACCTTCTGCATCTGCAGGTTGATGTAGTATTGCAAAGAGGAAGAGCTGGGGTAAACGTCAAGTTCCCTGTTCATTATCGAGCTGGGATAGCTGCCAGCCTTGATGGGGTCGTATTCACTTATCTGCATGATGTCGTTCTTGTGGACGGCAATCAGTGCCACTTTGTCGCCAAAGGTCTCTGCAGCATACTTCATACCGTCGAAGCCTATCGGGCACCAGCCGCACCAAGTGCCGGTGAACTCCTCGACCACGGGCATCACCACGGGTTTCTCGAGGATGGTGATTTGCACGCCCGTCGCGGTCTTCTGCTTCGCCTCGTTGGCCACGCCGTTCACTTTGGTGATGGTCAAGGTCTTCGTGTATTTTCTGGCATCATTGTCAGAAGGGAAGGGGAAGTTGACGGTATTGCTCTTGTTGAAGGGAATGGCGTTGACACTTATCGTCTTCTCGGATGAGGCAACACCATTTGTCGTGATGGTGTAGCTGAGTGAGGTGATGGCGTTCTCTCCGTAGTTGGAGATTTTGACAGGAACGCTGACTTCCTTTCCTTTCTCTATATAAAACGTGCCGAAGTCGGAGGGGGCGGCATAGTTCTTGCTTAGTACTACATTGTCGAGAAGCATCTGCAAGGCCAGTTTACCCATACCTTCAACGGGTCCCCAATTTCTCACATTCACCGAGGAACGGAGAAACAGGGAGTTCTCCTCCCATGCTCCTCCACACACAATGGGGAAGGTGGCAGCATTGAAATCCATGGAAAAACCCACGTAGATGGCTTCGCCGTTGACGGGGTAGGGGGTGGACAGTTCGATGTCGTTGGCACCTTCCGCCAGCGAAGAGACATCAACAACTTGCACAAACTTCGCTCCCTCAGCATTGGTCGCAAGTGTTTTCGTTATCCATATCTTCATGCCTGTCATGCTGCTCAGACTGTTGTTCATCCAGATGCGGAGAGCCTTGATGGTCGCATTTCCTGCCACGCTATGATTTGCCGGGATGAAGATGGCCGCCTCAAAGTTCTCGTTGGCACCCGTTCCCACTCCTTTGGTGGAAGAAGCATCGCTGTCGGTGAAATAACCCCACCACAACTGGCCTTCTGTAGGGGTGATGGCCTTCGCTTTCATGCTGGAACGTAGTCTATGGCTGCTGTCGGTAGAAGGAGCTTGCTGCCACTTCTGTGCAGAAGCGACGATGGCCAGCAACATGGCCACCATCAGCGTTATGGGTCTTTTCATCTTGTTTATGTTTAAGTTAATAATTCCATTATTATAGGATACTTTATAGGATACTTTGAGCTGATGACCCGAAAAAATCGTTCGTGTCCATATCGTTTGCAAAAATAGTGAAAAAGGTCCATAAAAGGAAATAAAAGCTGACATTTTTCATTTTCAGTCCAACGCACAAAATCGTCGTTTTTCTGGCCTATGCTTTGCTCGTAGGGTTAAAAGAGCAATCCAACCTCTTATTTTCATCTGTTGGAAATGGTTACAAAGAGGCTTTTTCTGCATCTATTTCCATAGAAAACTTATTTTATCATTCTCTTATGGCACGTCTATTTCTTTTCTTCTCGGCGCTCTGTCTTTCGGTAGTCAGCGCCAATGCCGCCCCTCACAGTCCGATGGTGACCGATGGCGACGGCACGTTAGTTAAGGACTTCGACCTCACCCGTCCACAACCTTTATACAGCCAGGAGGTTGGCTATGGCTATGACTTGCTGCCCGCTCCTGTCAAGGCCAAGCCATCGGAGCCATTCTTTTTCAGTGTAAAGGTGCCAGATGGTAACTACCTCGTGAGAGTGGTGCTGGGTGGAAAGAAAAACTCCAACACCGTCATCAGGGCGGAGAACCGGCGCCTGATGGTGGAGAACATCACCACGAAGAAGGCTAATGAGACAAAAACCGTGGAATTTGTGGTCAACAAACGCTCTCCTTTCATCACCCAGGACAAGCGGGTGAGGATTAAGGAGCGCGAGAAGGACTATCTCACATGGGATGAGAAACTCACCTTGGAGTTCAATGGCTCACTCCCTGCCGTGAAGAGCATCCATATCGAGTCTGCCGATGAGGTGCCCACCATCCATCTCTGTGGCAACTCCACCGTGGTGGACCAGGCTTTCGAACCATGGGCTTCGTGGGGACAGCTTATCACAAGATGGTTCGGACCGGAGGTGGCCATCGCTAACCATGCCGAGAGCGGCCTCACCTGCCGGACGTTCATCGCCCAGAACCGCCTCGAGAAAATCATGGCCACACTTAGGAAGGGCGACTATGTCTTCGTGGAATTCGGGCACAACGACGAGAAGGAACATGCACCGGGCGACGGACCATGGTATCATTACCAGTACCTCCTCAAGCAGTTTGTCGACCAGGTGCGCTCAAAAGGTGCCGACATCGTGTTCTGCACCCCGACACAGCGCAGGGCTTTCGAAAACGATGGAAAGACGCTCAAAAACACCCATGGCGACTTCCCCGAGGCGATGAAAGAAGTGGCCCGGAGAGAGAATGTACCGCTCATCGACCTCAATGCCATGACCAAGACGCTCTTTGAGGCTTGTGGCGAAGAGGGCTCGAAGCATCTGCTCGTGCATTATCCTGCCAACACCTTCCCCGGGCAAGACAAAGCCCTGAGCGACAACACCCATTTCAATCCCTATGGCGCAGCACAGGTCGCCAAATGTATCGTCATGGGCATCAAACAGCTCCACCTCCCGCTCGTGAAATATCTTCGCCCCGACTGGCAGGACTACGACCCCGCCCACCCCGACGACTGGCAATCCTTCAACTGGCCTATCTCGCCGATGTTCGAAAACAAAAAGCCCGACGGGAACTGAGCCCTGCCCCCTGTGCCACTGTAGGATCTTAGCTCGTCTAAGACCGCATCTTTATATGCAGAGTTCGTTGGGATAGGCACAAAAGGGTGTGGGGGGACAATCTGTTGATCAATCGGGACACCCGTGCCCCAGACAGGCGATTGACCGAATAAGTTCGAAATGAATTGTTCCGATTTTTTTATTGCAAAAGTAAGCCATTTCGA
>CAMHEL010000144.1 GCA_946184125.1 uncultured Prevotellaceae bacterium | reverse complement strand
GGTATAGCCGTTGGTCTCAGGGTCAATCGCCCTACCGAAGTTATACTGCGCACCGATGTTGGCATCCACGGCAGGAAGGAAGCGTCCGGCAGCACTGGTCTTGGCCACCTTATAGTTGTCGAGTTCCAGTTCTGCCTGCCTCACCTCATGATTATGCTCCACGGCATACTGCATGCACTGCAGGGCGGTCCAACGGGGCTGAGCCTCCGTATGGCTAACGGCAAGTACCAGGATGATGAATAATAGTTTTCTCATATTATATTTCTTCAAATGACACTGCAAAGATAGGGGTATCCCGACTGTCAAGCAATAGTTTTCAGCCATCCGAAAGCTGATTGTCTAAAAATTATACACCCCGACGTATGATTCTTTGACGGTTTATTCGTACCTTAGCACCCATGAAAAAGTATGGAACTATTTTAATCGCTGATGACAATGCCGCCGTGCTGACCGCCATGCGCTATTTGCTCGACTCCACGTTTGAGCAGATACTGACCACATCACAGCCCGATGATATTCTGAAGATAATGGCTCAACAACCCGTCGACATGGTCTTGCTGGACATGAATTTCACCCTCGGAGTGAACAGTGGCAACGAAGGACTGTTTTGGCTGCGCACCATCCGAAAGCATCATCCACAGACGCCTGTCGTGCTGCTGACCGCATACGCTGATGTAAGCCTGGCTGTGAAGGGACTGAAAAACGGTGCCTCGGACTTCATTGCCAAACCTTGGGACAATGATGAGTTGGTGCGAAAGCTGAAAGATGTGCTCGACATGCAAAATGAGATTGTCACTCTCGACGAGATGGAAGCTCAGCATATCCGGCGTGCCATCGACCACTGCCACGGCAACCTGAGCCGCGCGGCAGAGATGTTGGGCATTACGCGCCAGACCCTCTACAACAAAATGAAGCGGTTGGAATGAAGGACAAAAATGTGAAGCGAGAGAAATGATTTGGATATTGCTTTTTGTTATAGCTGGAGTCATATTTGCATTATGGGAAGTGCGCCGTCAGCGCTCCCTCCAGCTTCGTGCGCATCTGATGCAAGAGGCCATCCGCAATCACGATTTCACCTTCCGCCTTCCTGTCGATGGCCTTTTGCCAGGGGAACGGGCCATGCAGCAAGCACTGAATAAACTGGGCGAAACCGTTCGACAACAAGTGAACCAGAATGAGGTGGAATCATGGGAACGGCTTACCCGGGTGCTGACCCATGAAATCATGAATGCCACAGCCCCCATCACCAGCATCAGCCAATCCATGCTTGGCCGTGACGACGTGAAAGGCTCGCCTCTTGAACCAGGCATTCAGGCTATCTTCGACACCAGCCGCCACCTGAACAACTTCGTAGTGAACTACCGCAAGATGTCGGAACTGGAAAAGCCAGTACTGACAGACGTACCACTCCGTTCAATGCTTGATGATGTCTGCAAAGCCTACCCAGGACTGACTTGGGAGGTTATCATTCCCGCAAACATGGTTGTCCGTGCTGATGCGGGGATGCTGCGGCAAGTGCTGATGAACCTGGCAAAGAATGCGGTGGAGGCAGAAGCTAAGAAAATGGTTATCCAACAGATAAAGGAGCCGTCGAATAACCGGCAATTGATGCTTTACATTGGCAATGACGGCCTGCCCATCCCGGCAGAGAACCGCCAGTCGCTCTTTGTTCCATTCTTTACGACAAAGCGTAGCGGCAGCGGTATTGGACTCTCCCTGAGCCGCCGCATGATGATCCAGCAAGGTGGCATGCTCGACCTTGCAGAAAAACCACAGTCGGGATGCCATACAGGATTCATCCTCACCATTGCGCTTTCGCAACATAATCAATAGGGGGAATTTTCCCCTTTTTTGCTAACTTTGTGCCAAACATACCCCAAAACTTGTAACGATTACAATCCATTTCGAAAATAATCTTTCCGAAAGCGACGGCAGCTTAACGATTACAATCCATTTCGAAAATAATCTTTCCGAAAGCGACGGCAGCTTAACGATTACAATCCATTTCGAAAATAATCTTTCCGAAAGAGACGGCGGCTTAACGATTACAATCCATTTCGAAAATAATCTTTCCGAAAGCGACGGCGGCCTGAAAGGCCAGCACGCTCTCAGCCCAGGGCAACGCCCTGGGTTCTTAATCGAGAGAAATAATGTCGCCCCGACGGGGCAAAAGCCTTATAATCAAATACTTATTTCCTTTCTTTAACTTTGCGATTGTTTTTGCGCGTTTATTAAAACTCAGGGTGTTGCCATTGCTTTCGAACCAAAATCCATCTTGTCAAATACCGAAAAAAACGTGGTATAATAGCATGAAAATGTAGCGGTCTTAGACGAGCTAAGACCCTACCAATGAGTTCGAAAGGATGAATCTTGGAGACACCATGCATGGTGTCTCTACACGCTGAGTTAGAAAGGATGGCGCTCATGTTGAGGTTCTCAATACCATCCAGGTTGTCCTCAAACTCCACATCTACGCGGTTGGCATCGGCACTGCTGCCTAAGACAGCCGCTGGCAGTTGCAAGTAGGCCTTTTCTCAATGTTAAAAGATGTCAAAAAACAAGGTGTCCATGCAGTCATATCACGGATTTCTAATCTATTAAAGAAAAACTATCTTATTTTTGCAAATAAAAACCAAACTATGACAATATGAGAAAGATTGTACTTATGGCTTTGTCCATCCTCATGGTTTCAACATCATTTGCCCAATATGGGGAGCCGAGAACCATCACCTTGACCGACGCAGAGCGCACGTTGGTGGAACAGAACAGCGACTTCGCCTTCAACCTGTTCCGCAAGACACGCGACACGGAGAATCACGTCATCTCCCCATTGAGCATCACCTACGCCCTCGGGATGCTCAACAACGGTGCCGAGGGCATCACCCGCGAGGAGATATGCCAGGTGCTGTCCGGCGGACGGCAGACGGGCTATGCCGATGTGGCCACGATGAACGCCTTCTGCCGGAAAATGCTCACTGAAAGCGCTTTGCTCGATAAGGACACACGCATGGCCATTGCCAACACCATTTATTTCAACGGCGACAGAAAGGACATTTCACTGAAAACGGCTTTCAAAGAGGCGGCAGCAACCTACTATGATGCCACGCCATCTGTGCTCAACTTCAGCGACGAGGCCACATTGGGCATCATCAACCAATGGGTTGCTGACAAAACCGACGGTATGATTCGTGACCTGCTGAAGCCGGAGGACATGCAAAACCCCAACCTGGTGAGTTTCCTGCTAAACGCCATCTGCTTCAAGGGCTCATGGGTCAATCAATTCGAAGAACAGCAAACACAGAATGCGTATTTCGACAACATGCGGCGCACCGCCATGATGATGAACCAAACGAATGAGTTCCGTTACGCAAGGACCGACCTTTATCAGTCTGTCATCCTGCCCTACGGCAACGGCTCCTACCAGATGACGCTTTTCCTGCCCAATTACGGAAAGACGCTCGACGACTTGTTGGATGCTTTGAACGGCACGAATTGGAATGCCGCCAAGTACCAGGACTATATGGTGCAGTTGAGCATGCCCCGCATAGAGACAGACACCGACCAGGACCTGAATGAGATTATGGCTTCACTGGGCATGCCGAATGTCTTTCAAGACTTCAACGGGCACGGCTTTTTGGACTTCTGCTACTTTGGCGACAATGAGGATGACTCCGACCAGTGCTTTATCAGCCTGATGAGACAAAAGGCCCACCTGAAACTCGACGAGAAAGGAACGGAGGCAGCAGCCGCCACGGTCATCGGTATGGCCGACAATGCAGCGCCTGCCCAGTATGCAGAGTTCATAGCCGACCGACCTTTCCTTTACATCATCAGCGAGCGTTCCACTGGCATCATCTTCTTCATCGGACAGTACATGGGAGACATCACGATGGACATGCCTCAAGTGGAGAACAACAAACACACCACAGCGAGTCCTGCCATATACGACCTGCAGGGCCGCAAGGTCAGTGTGGACCAATCTTCCATACTGAAGAGGGGAATCTATATCGTCGATGGCAAAAAGGTCATCATAAAATGAACATAAACCATTTTGCATTGGATATTGTTCTTTAGTCGAGTATGCTTCTGCCCGACGGAGTTCAAGCGAACTTGGCTGTATTCTCGATTGCTCGCAGCCATAGGTGTCGTGGTCTTCTGTGGCGCCGCCAGCGCACAGGAGGCCCACCTTCAACGACCGCCTCTTTCTCTTCATGATCGACCATGGCGATTTCGGCAACAGCATGCAGCAGTCGTATGCCTGGATGTGGAGTGGCGGTCGGCTTTATGCCACCCATCTGGCCCAGCTGCTCGATGCCTTCCACGTGGAGTCGATGAGTTTGTGTCTGGGATTGTGTCACTCAGGGGGCTTCATTGATGAGTTGCGTCGCGAGAATCGTGTCATAGCCACCAGTTGTGCAGAAGATGAGGAATCATGGGCATGCGCCGACAGGCCATTCGATGAGTTTGTTTATCACTGGATATGGCGCTCTGACCACACATTCACTCCCCTACTGCCATTAGGCTTGAAGATATCCTTTTAGGGGAGAGGACCCACCTTCAATAAGTAGGCAATCAAAATGACGGCCCAATACAGTTCCTTAGAACATGTACCGAGCCGTCCCAAAAAAACTAAGAACTAAATGAGAAATTTATCATCCCTCCCTACCCGCTTTCTGACGGTTAGGGAAGGATGAATGTTTTGAGCTGGTTTATTGCTGACTCACATTCACATCGCTGACTGTAATTGAACCGCCATAGTTGTTGATACTCCAGCAGTTTTTCTGGATGCCATAGATGCGCTGGGTATAGGCGCAGACATCGTTGATGTAGAGCGTCATAACCGAGTTGTCGGTGTAGATGTCGATGTTGTAGACATTGTCTGCCGGGCGGGCGAAGTTGTAGCCGTCGGCGGCCTCAATGAAGCCTTTGCCTTCATTGCCTTCCTGCTCGAAGTTCACCTTGCGGCCATCTTCCCATTCGGGATTGACGACCATGGTGTAATACTTCTTGGAGTCGGTACCACGCGCGAATGAGACGCCGAACTTGTCCCAGTTGTTGGAGGTCTTCACGGTGAACGAGATGTGGTTGCATACGCCCAGACGATTGTAGAGGACAAAGGCTCCGTCGCCACTGAGCGTGCCGTTGTTGTAGCCGTTGGAGGTCATGATGGTGGCATTGACCGGTTTGTTGTACTTGGCAGCCATAGCGGGAACAGCACCGAGGGTGAGCGTGCCGTCGGCATGCTGGATAACCTTGTGGCAGACGAGGGCTCCGCTCCATGCAGGCTCGTTGCCGTCGCCGGCCCCCACATTGGTGTTCTTCTCATGGATGTCGCCACCGACACGGAAGGGACACCATCCCCAGATGAAGCGGTCGGTGCCGTTGGAGGCTGTCTTGGCGGCATAGAAGGCACGGCTGTCGAGGACACCCTCGTGGCCGTCGGCAGGCCATTTAGGACCGTCGTTGAAGCAGTTCTTCAACTCGTCCCATGACTTAGCCATCATATACTTCACCTTGCGGCTCCATGAGGCACGGAAACTCTCGCTATAGACGAGATACCAATAGTCGCCCATCTTGAAGACGTCGGGGCACTCGAGCATACGGTCCCATATCATTCGGATGCGGCCTACGTGCTCCCAGCTCTTGAGGTCGGAAGACTTGAACTCGGCGAAGACAGGGTCGCCTCCCCCCATAGGATAGGTGGCAATGACCATGCGGTAGAGTCCGTCGTCGGCAACGAAGATTTGTGGGTCGCGGAAGTCGTTGCCAGAGTAGCCATAGTCGGGACCGTTGAGGGTCCAGAGCTCGTCCTTGGTCCATGTCTTGAAGTCGGAGGATGTGGCGCGCATCACCACCTCGCGGTTCTTGCAGTTGCCGTTGTGACCGGTGTAGTAGATGTAGTAGACACCGTCTTTCTCGTAGGCACAGCCCGTGCCGAGGGCAGCATCCTGCTGGTAGTCGTTTGCACCGAAGGGCAGTATCTCACCGAGCGACTGATAGTTGGCTCCGTCGGTTGTGGAAACGGCCCAGATGGGGTGGAAGCGATGAGAGAGGTTGTTGATGAACTCCTGCAGATAGAGCACCTTGAAGTCACCAGCCTTCTGGTCGTAGAAGGGCATGGGGTCGCCAACACGGCCGATGGAGGGCGTGTAGTATGTCCCGAAGCCCTGGTCATCGGTAGGAGCGAAGAATGTGCTTGTGCCATTCCAGTCCTTGGCAGGGTCGCCGCTGAACTCGTCGTCGCTGCATGCCGTCAGCGCAGTGGCCGACAGCATGAGTGCGAATACTGAATATATCATTGTCTTCATATTTTTTCTGGTTTATTTGGTTAGATAATCGAATGCGTTGAGCATGATGCCACCCATATTGTCGTGGTAGACCGACACGTAAGGTGTAGGCGAGTTCCAGTCGAAGAGTCCTGAGCCGAAACAGATGATACCACCCTTTCCGAAGTTTCCGTCGGCGGCCTTCAGCTCCCATGCCACTACGGCACCGTCACCACCGTGGCTGAGTGCACGGGCTCCGGTAATGGACTCGAAGGCATCCTGACCGGTGTAGGGACTCCAGAGGGCAAACTGCGACGTGGTGTTGCAGATGGTGTAGCCGTTGTCGAGGGTGTAGATGGCATCGGGCGCAGCGTTGGGATATGCCTTGAGGCCCTTCCACAGCGGGTGGTTGACGTCGTAGGCAAAGAAGTGCCAGGGGTCATCGCCCATCAGGTCGGAACCTTCGCCGCCACCGCCGCCCCAGCAGTTGTTGGGATAGGCGTCCTCGGGCATAGCCCCCAGGGCAATGGCGTAGTTCACTGCCGAACGGCTGAGCACGAACGCACCGCCGCGCTTCCAGAAATCCTTCATCACAGGCAAGGCCGTCATGGCACCCGTGGCAGCATCGGCAAAACCATTGTAGTTGCCGTAGGCGGGGCTGTGGCGATGGAAGAAGATGAATTTGCACTCGTCGAGCGAGATGCTGCCGCTGGCCACCATGTCCCACGATGCATAGGCGGCACCTTCGATGCTGCCGGTGAGCCACTTGGCGGCGGCCTTCTCCTCATCGTTGAGCAGTTCGACATTCTCGGCGTCGCCAACGAAGATGGCAACGGGGTTCTCGATGAGCGTCACATAGACGGTATAGACGTTGGTGGCGGTGTTGTCGGTGAGCGTCAGCTTGACGGGCTCCTTGAAATTGGCCTTCGTACCGCTGGCGGGGCTGCAGGTGGCGTCCTCGCTGCAGACGACTTCGAAGGTGGCGTTCTCGAGGTCGATGCCGCTGTTGGCCATCACGGAGACGGTGACGGTCTTGTCGTCCTGGTTGATGGCTCCTTTCACGCCCTCAAGGATGAAGAGTGAGAGCAGTGCCTCGTCGTTGCGCACGCTGATCTGATAGTCCATCTCGAGGTCGCCATTGGTGATGTGCAGAGTGCGGTCGGCATCGAAGTTCACGTGGTCGCCGACCTTGAGGTTGGCCGTAGCGCCGGAAGACATTTCGAGGCTGGTAATCTCCATGTTGCCCTTCTGGTTGAAGTCGACGGGCACCTTGATTTTGATGAGCCGGTTCTCGGTGCTGATGGTACCCTCGTACTTCCCGTTCAGCACGAACTTCTCGACGAGGCATGAGCCGCTGACATCGATGCTGCCGGTATGGTCGTCGTCGCAGGCGGTCAGGGCTGCGGTGATGCCGCAGCAGATGAGGCAAGCCGCAAAAATATACTTTATCTTGGTAATCATAACAATAAACTATTAACTATAAACTACAAACTGATTTTACCATTGTCCACAGTTCTGCGAGTAGTGACCGTTGGCGGCCTTGATCTGGTCGTCGGGGATGGGCAGGTACTCGTTCTTGTTGGCAGTGAACATCGAACCGCTGAGGAAGTTCATCTTCTCGCTCTCGGTGGTGTAGAAGCGGTTGATGACGGTAGCGGCTTCGCCCCAGCGTACGAGGTCGAAGAAGCGCTCGCTCTCCATGGCAAGCTCAAGTCGACGCTCCATCTTGACAATACGCATGGCCTCGTCCTTGGAGTAGTTGCCGTTGTACTTGCCGATGGCATAGCGCACACCGTACTTGTTAGGATAGTTGGCAACGATGCTGCCTGATGTCATGCCCTGGGCCCTGCTGCGCACCTGGTTGACCAACGCGATGGCCTCGGCGGTCTTGCCCAGTTGGGCGAGAGCCTCGGCGCGCATGAGCAGCACGTCGGCATAACGGAAGACGATGCGGTTCATGGAACTGGCCCACTGGTTGTCGCACACGAAGAGATAGGAGTCGGTGAGCGAGGGGTCGACGTTCTGCTTGAGCGAGACGAAGTATCCGTACATGCCACCGGAGCGGCTCCAGGTGTTGGTCTTGCCTATCATGAAATTGGGGTTGAACATATAAGGTGTGCCGGGCACGCCAACGGTGACGAAGAGGCGCGGGTCAACGGTCTGTGCAGAGCCTACCTCGTAGTCGGTGGCGGTGGCAGGAACATCGAAGAGGGGCAAACCGTCGCTGTTGGTGCGATAGGCGTTGACAAGGTTGATAGACGGCTTGTAGAAGTCGCAACCGGCATCGTGCACCTTGGGGATGCAGGGAACGATGAGTCGGTAGGAGAAGTTCAGGTTGCCATAGACGGTGCCGTCGTTCTTGGAGTACTGGATGGCCCAGAGACTCTCCTTGCCGTTCTCGTACTGCTCCTCGGGACGGAAGTTGTTGTGCATGTCGCTCTCGAGTCCATAACCGGCATAGAGTCCGGGAGCGGTGTAGTCGACGACCTTCTGCAGGTCGGCCTCGTTGATGGACGTCACCTGGTTGGTGCCGGCATCGTCCTGACGATAGGCCTTATAGAGATAGACCTTGGCGAGGAAGGCGGCACAGGCTGCCTTGGTGGGGCGGCCCTTGTCCTTCTGCGTGACGGGAAGGACGGCATAGGCATCCTCGAGGTCGTTGATAATCTGCTGCCAGCCCTCGTCGTTGCTGTACTCGGTGTTGGTGAGGTTGTTGTAGTCGTCCTCCTGCATGTTGAGCTTGTTGACGAAGGGAATCTTCTTGAACAGGCGCTTCAGCTGGAAGTGACCGTAGGCACGAAGGAACTTCATCTCGGCGGTGCGCTGCTGGATGGTGGCGTTGTCCTGGTCGGCAACGGACAGAATGTCGAGCGACAGGCTGATGCGCGAGAGGTATTTGTAGAAACGGTTCCAGATGTCGTTGTAGGGCCAGTCGGTGGTCATGACAGTGGTGTGCTTCTCGAGGATGTGGAAGGCTTCACCATCGGAAGGGTTCGAGCCGCCGACGTAGGCATCGTCGGAACGGGTGTCGTAGTTCCAGAGCGAGAACGAAGAGTTCATGTCCTCGATGCTGACGAGTCCGGCGTAGGCCGAAATCAGCACGTTGTCGATGTACTCAGGTTTCTTCACCTCGTCCTGAGTGAGCGTGGCCTGAGGCACCTGCTCGTCGAGGAAGTCGGAACAGCTCGCAAGGCAGAAGGCGAGGCAGAAGGCGCAGATGATTCTATATGTCGTTTTCATATCAGTTGCTGTATTTTAGAATGAAACATTGAGTCCGAAAGTGAAGTTGAGAGGGATGGGATAGTTGAATCCGGGGTTCTCGGGATCGACACCTGTGAACTGGCCGCTCTTGATGGTCAGCAGGTTCTGTGCCGAGGCATAGAGGCGTACGCGCTCCAGGCGCAACTTGTCGGTGAAACTCTTGGGTACGTTGTAACCGAGCTGGATGGTGCGCAACTTGGCATAGGAACCGTCCTCGATGTAGTATGACGAGATGCGGCCCTCGCGGTTGGTGTCCGACGTCGTCAGTGCGGGGATATTGCTGCTGGGGTTCATGGGGCTCCATGCATCGAGCACGCGCACGCCCTTGTTCAGGTAAGGCACGTTGATGAGGGAGTTGGCCCAGAAGTCGGTCTGCGACTTGAAGCCGCGGCAGTCGACATCGACGCCCTGCACACCTTGCCAGAACATGGTCAGGTCGAAGTCCTTGTACTGCAAGTAGATGTTCAGACCCCATGAGAAGGCGGGTGTCGGGTCGTAAATCCAGTCCTGGTCGTCCTCGGTGATGAAGCCGTCGCCGTTCAGGTCCTTATAGCGTATGCGTCCGAGGCCGGCACCTTCCTGTATGGCATGGTTGTCGATTTCCTCCTGGCTCTTGAAGATGCCGTCGTAGATGAAGCCCACCTGCGAGTACATGGCGTGGCCGATGACGGTCTTCTTGCTGTTGCCGCCGTAGCGACCGCTGGCAGCCACCGTCTCGGGCAGTCGGGAAACCTCGTTGACGTAGCGGCTGATGTTGCCGTTGATGTCCCACGAGAAGCCATTCGACAAATGATGGCGATAACCCAGCGAGAGTTCCCAACCGTTGTTCTTCACTTCACCGGCATTTATCCACTGACCATTGCCCTCGCCCATGGCGGCGATACCGTCCATGAAGAGCAGGATGTCGGTCGTCTTCTTGTTGAACCAGTCGAAACTGCCGTAGATGTCGCCATGGAGGAAGCTGAAGTCGAGACCGATGTTGTGCTGGGTGCTGGTCTCCCACTTGATGTCGTCGTTGCCGCGCTGATTGCGCACGTAGCCGTTGTCGAGGTCGTAGCCGCCATTGCGGCCGGCAATGTCGTAGGAGGAGCCTGCCTGGTCGCTGTTCCACAGCCCTGTCGACACCATCGACTTGTAGAGCGTGTAGCGGGCGGTGTTGGAGATCTCCTGGTTACCGGTCTGTCCCCATGAATAGCGCAGCTTCAGATTGTCGAGCCAGCTGCGTGTGCTCTCCATGAACTTCTCCTCGCTGATGCGCCAACCGGCACTGAATGAGGGGAAGGTACCATACTGGTTGTGCGAACCGAAGCGGCTGGAACCATCGCGGCGGATGGTGAAGGATGCCAGATACTTGTCGTCGTAGGTGTAGTTGGCCTTGCCGAAGAACGAAACCAGAGAGAAACCCTCGCCGAAGCCTTCAGCCAACTGGCGGCCTGCACCTGCACTGGGCCACATGTAGTCGGTGTTGAGGATGGCCAGTTCGTAGCGCTTGGCACTGCTCATCTTATAGTCCATGCGGTTGACCTCGGTTCCCACCATGAAGTCGGCACGATGCTTGTCGAGTTCCAGGTTGTAGGTGGCGATGGCGTTCCACATCCAGCGCATGGTGTGCTCCTGCTTGTCCTCAACGGCCGATTCGGTGCGCATGACCTTGCCATTGGCGATGGGATAGGTGAAGAAGCGCTGCTCCTTCTGCGTATAGTCCATACCCAAAGTGGTGCGGACAGTGAAGTTCTTGAACGGGTTGACGCTCAGGTGGACATCGCCGAACATACGCCACTGGGTGTACTCGTTGTCCTTCGAATTGTCAATCATGCTCAGTGGGTTCTCGCGCTCGGAGTAGGCACCGAGTGCCTGCGCATACTTGCCGTTCTCGGCATAGATGGGGAAGTTGGGGTTGAACTCCAGGGCAT
>CAMHEL010000143.1 GCA_946184125.1 uncultured Prevotellaceae bacterium | reverse complement strand
AAGGTCGAAAAAAACCACGAATGCGAAGCGGTCTTAGACGAGCTAAGACCCTACATTGGCGCTGGGGGATGTCCCCATCAAACCTCAAACCTATTTGCTTGTCAAATACCTCAAAACCAACACCCAATCTCTCTAATAACATATGTCGAGCGCAACGGCGCCCCAACGGGGCAACACGCTCTCAGCCCAGGGCAACGCCCTGGGTTTTTAATCGCGGGCTAACCAATCGCCCCGACGGGGCATAAGCAAAAAAGAACATCATGGCACATAGAGATTTCTTTCGCAAACAATGTAATCTTTAATTGTAAAAGATTACCTCGGTTTCCATCTTTCGAACTTATTCGTAGGGGCTCCGCTCATCTAAGACCGAAAAAAAACAGAATAATCATCGGAAAAAGTCAGAATAATCATCGAAAAAGGCCGAAAAACACGATGGTGAAGCGGTCTTAGACGAGCTAAGACCCTACAATGGCGCAGGGTGCCCTCGAATGTTATCCTTTCGAACTTATTCGTCAAATGCCGCATCCCATCAAACATCTTAATGTCGCTTTTTTCAACATTTGACAAACGACATGCCCTACTGAGGCGCAAGGGAACGATGACCGAACTATTACTTTCTACACCCCATTATCTTAAATTATCTTAAATATATTACCATTTTATTAATATATCACAACATTTTCACTATATTTGCAAATCAACGCTGGATGTTCCTATTCATTTGTTGACGTTTGCTTTTCTGACACTTTATCAGAATTAAAAGAACACACCTAAAATCATTATATATGAAAAGAAAGTATTTGTTATTCTTAATCTTGCTGCTCCCTTTGGCAATGAATGGAGCGGGAATAGGAATAAACGGCATCTGGTATAACTTGAATACGCAGGAGAGAACGGCAGAAGTAACTCAAGGCGGAAACAATGTGGGGGCTGTGATCATCCCTAACTCAGTCACCTATGACGGCGTCACTTACAGCGTGACGAGCATAGGGATGTCTGCTTTCGATAATTGCTCTGGCTTGACCTCCATGACCATCCCCAACAGCGTGACGAGCATTGGGATGATGGCGTTTTCAAATTGCATCAACCTGACTTCCGTGAATATCCCCAGCAGCGTGACAAGCATAGGACTTGCAGCCTTCTATCGTTGTGTAAAACTGTCATCAATCAGCATCCCCAGCAGTGTGACGAGTATTGGGATGGAGGCTTTTGAAAATTGTTCTGGACTTACCTCTGTTGAGGTCAACCCCGCCAACCCCATTTATGACTCGAGAGACAATTGCAATGCCATTATTGAAACAGCCAGCAACAAACTGATTCTTGGCTGCAAGAATACGGTCATTCCGAATAGCGTAACCTGTATCGGAAGGTATTCATTCAATGGTTGCACCTTCGATACCATCACTATCCCCGAAGGTGTGACGACGATTGAGGGGTGGTCTTTCGAATTTTGCTCTCTTAGCTCCATCACCATCCCTGCCAGCGTCACGAGCATCGGGAATTCTGCTTTCTTTGATTGTAACAACCTTACATCAGTCACAGTTCTTAACCCTGTTCCGGTCACTATCACAGAAACAACTTTCAACACCCGCGGCCAAGCGACCCTTTATGTTCCAACTGGCAGCAGAGATGCTTACCTTGCTGCAGATTACTGGAATGGGTTCAAAGAAATCAAAGAAAACAGTGTGAACATAACAATAAACGGCATTACCTATGAATTGAACTTACAAGAAAGAACGGCTGAAGTAACTCTAGGAGCAAATAATTTGGAATCAGCGGTCATCCTTAGTACAGTTACCTCTGGTGGCATCACATGCAGTGTGACAAGTATACGAAATTCGGCTTTCAACGAACGCTCTTCATTGACCTCGGTGACCATCCCCAACAGCGTGACGAGCATAGGGATGATGGCGTTTTTTAACTGTGCCAACCTGATTTCCTTGAATATCCCTAACAGCGTGACGAGCATAGGGATTGCTGCCTTCTATGGTTGTGTAAAAGTGCCATCAATCAGCATCCCCAGCAGTGTGACGAGTATTGGGATAGAGGCTTTTGAAAATTGTTCTGGACTTACCTCTGTTGAGGTCAACCCCGCCAACCCCATTTATGACTCGAGAGACAATTGCAATGCCATTATTGAAACAGCCAGCAACAAACTGATTCTTGGCTGCAAGAATACGGTCATTCCGAATAGCGTAACCTGTATCGGAAAGTACTCATTCAATGGTTGTACCTTCGACTCCTTCACTATCCCCGAAGGTGTGACGACGATTGAAGGATGGTCTTTCGAATTTAGCACGCTTAGTGCTATCACCATCCCTGCCAGCGTGACGAGCATTGGGAATAATACTTTCTTTGAATGTAATAACCTTACATCATTCACCGTCCTTAACCCTGTTCCGATAACTGTTTCAGAAGATTTCTTCAGTGACCGCGGCCAAGCGACCCTTTATGTTCCAGATGGCAGTATAGATTCTTACCTTGCTGCAGAGTACTGGAATGGGTTCAAAGAAGTCAAAGGTATCTCTACCATTACAAGTACAAGTTGCCCCGATGACCATCACCCGCATGTGATAGACCTCGGTCTGCCTTCTGGCACAAAATGGGCCTGCTGCAATGTGGGGGCCTCCACTCCAGAAGGATACGGCAGTTACTTCGCCTGGGGCGAGACTTGGGAGAGAAACACATACAACTGGGAGAACTATATGTACTGCGAGGGCGAAGTGAATACATGTCTCGACCTCGGTTCTGACATTTCTGGTTCGCCGAGTTATGATGCAGCCTATGTGAATATGGGCATGTCATGGATTATGCCGTCCATTGAGCAGATGCAGGAACTGGTAGAGAACTGCACTTCTCAGTGGACTACTGTTAATGGTGTCAACGGAAGGATAATGACGGGGCCGAATGGCGCCAGCATTTTCTTGCCCGCCGCAGGCTATCACTGGGAAGATAAACTCAATGTCGTCGGTGACTACGGACGATACTGGTCTTCTTCGCTATTACCATCCGATGCAAATAAGGCCTACCATCTCAGTTTTTACTCAGGCAGCATTAACTGGAACAAAGCCAACTACCGCTATAATGGTTATAGTGTACGTCCCATTAATCAAGTGGTTCATCTGGAGTTAGCAGAGAACATTATTAATATGGTTTGCGGAAAGGAAAAAGCGGTGGGAATCGTTGGCAACGGCGACTACACCGTTGTGAGCAGTGATGAGAATGTGGCCACCGCAGCGATAAGCGGCAATTCGGTGACCGTCACTGCCGTTAATCCAGGCACTGCCACCGTCACCGTGACCGACACACGGACAGATGAGTCTGCCAACATAGAGGTAATGGTGGTAGAAATGCCAACTACTCTGTGTCCCAATGACCATCACCCGCACGTGATAGACCTCGGGCTACCCTCTGGCACGAAGTGGGCCTGCTGCAATGTGGGAGCCTCCACACCAGAGGGTTACGGCAGTTACTTCGCCTGGGGCGAAGTAGGGGAAAAGAGCAATTACTCCTGGGAGACCTACAGTCATTGTGACGGAACATACGAAACCTGCCACGATCTCGGCAACGACATCGCCAATTCGGAGTATTATGATGCTGCCTATGTGAATATGGGCATGTCATGGATTATGCCGTCACATGAGCAGCAAATGGAACTGGTTGAGTATTGCGCTTCTGAATGGACCATGGTCAATGGTATCAACGGAAGAATTTTCATCGGCTCTAATGGCAACAGTATCTTCTTGCCCGCCACAGGATACCGTCAGAATGAGCGACTTCGCAACAACGGCAGTGAAGGCTATTATTGGTCTTCTTCGCAGCAATCTTCTAAAAACCATTTCGCCTATCACCTTCTCATACGCTCAGGCAGCGTCGAAAGTGACACTTGGCGCAGCAAATACTATGGTCATGGTATTCGACCTATTGCTAAAGTAGTTTCTTTGCAACTGTCAGAGAGCAACATCGTTTTGGCCCCTGGAGAGGATGAGTTTGTGGATATCCTCTCCGGCAATGGCAGCTATTCCGTCGCGAGCAGCAATTCGAATGTCGCAACGGCCACCATCGTGGAGTCATCGGTCATCATCACCGCTGTCGGTGATGGCACTGCCACCATCACCGTGACCGACACGCAGACCGGAGAGACTGCCACCATTGCTTTGACGGTGACAGAAAATGCTCCTGTCGTTCATTTGCAACTGTCAGAGAACTACGCGGGAATGATTTTGGAGGAAGAGTCCTCCGTGGACATCCTCTCTGGCAGTGGCCATTATACCGTCACGAGCAGCAATCCAGATGTCGCAACTGCCACCATTGAGGGCTCTTCGGTCAAAATCAATGCTGTCGGAGCGGGAAGTGCCACCATTACCGTGAAGGACATGGCTTCTGAAGAGACTGCCCATATTCAAGTGACTGTCGTGGCATATCTTTACAACCCATTGACACCATCATCACCGTCACCCTCCAACAATGTTGCCAATGTTGCCCCGTATGGCATGTTCACTTGGATGATTTCCTACTATAATGGAGGAAAGGACATCCACTATGACCTGTATCTGGATACCAACAGCAGTTTCAGCAACATCAATGGCAAGCCTTATCACTCTGGTACGGGGAATAGTTGCAGTTTCTCGGGACTCCAACCCAACACGAAATATTATTGGAAGGTCAAAGTGTATAACGACAAAGGCCAATATGCCATCAGTGATGTATGGAGTTTTACGACAAGAGAAAAGAGACTGGTCACGTCGACCCTGCGTGGTGATGTCAACAACGACAACATGGTTTCCATCGCCGATGTGATGATGATGGTCAACTATATTATTGGCAAACCTGTTAGCGCAAACTTCATGGCTTTCAATGCAGATGTAAATAGCGATGCCTCCATCACCATCACGGATGTCATGAAAGTCGTGCAAATCATCATCTATGGGGAAACGGCAGAACCGTACTTGGTGGTATGGCACAAGGATGGTTCCAAAATCATGTTCAATTTGAACGAGAAGCCCAAGGTCACCTACCTCGGAGACAACGTCACCATCAATGGGGCAACGACGGTGGAATGTGCTTTCCAGGCCATCAGAAAGATGACCTTCGAGAAGATAGAAAAGCCGTCCTCACTTCTGACAGTGCCATTCGTCAACGACGGAGAGACGGTCACCTTCCTTCCCGCAGACAAAGACCTATGTGTCAAGGTCATCTTGCCCAAGGGCAAACTGGTCAAGGAGTTTGTGGTCAAGAAAGGAGAGAAGGCCACACTGCCTCTGGATGCTTCCACGGCGAAAACTTATTCGATGGATGTTAATGGTGTAACTTATAAAATCAAGACAAGATGAGAAAGACCCTGTTTACATTAACGATGATATTGGGACTGTTGGCTACCCCCATGGCGCTCTCTGCCAAAACCAACGCCATCAACGACGACAGTCCGAAAAAGATGCTGCGCTTCTTCCTCAACACAGGGGAGATGGTGGATTTCAATGCTGCAGAGATTGACAGCATCACCACCGATGCCAATACGCAGATGATATGGTCGTTTGGAGAATGCACCACCATCGACGTGGCAACCATCGACAGCATCAGCTATATCACTCCGACACTGAGGATGTCGACCTCGAAAATCGACTTCGGCAAGGTGGAGGTGGGAGCTAACAAGTCGCTGGGATTCACCATCACCAATACCGGCGATTTTTCCGAAACTTACTACGTCATGTTAGACGGGGTGTTCTCCGTGGAGGAGTCGGGACAGGAAGTCAGCCTTCTGCCTGGTGAGTCTAAAAGCGTGAGTCTCACCTTCCAACCCACGGAAATCAGGTCTTACTCTGGCGAGATGAGGTTGACCTCCTCCTCGGTGGAGAACGGACAGTTCAGTCTACCTTTAGTCGGAAAGGGCGTGGAGGATGACTGTGACGAGGAGTTTCTCTTTTCGGAGCCCACGGAAAAGGAAATCGAGGTGGTGCTGCCCGCCGACATCCCCGAAGAGCAATTGAGTGGATTCGTGATTATGAACAGCAACGGGGAATTTCCAGTGAACACTTCCCGTGGCCCCTCGCGCGTCAGAAAGGCGAAGAAAGCCAATGGCAATGAGGAGACAGAACTCGTTTTCCCCGCGACAGTGAAGACATCGGATGAATGGATGCAATTGAACTTCCTGCTCAACAGAAATAAATTGCCTATCGCCCTCAACTGGTCTATTCCCGGGAAGAACGAAATGGGGATGACGGCGGAAGAGACCGCCATCGCCCTTATCATGACAGAGCCATTCCTCATCACCAGCAACCAAGCGGAATACAACAATATGGTGTCACGATTGAAGAGCGACGATTTCGCAGATGTGTGGGAGCCCTTCTTAAGAGATGTGATAGCCCTCTATAAATTGGGGGTGGAAGGTGGATATTGTCCCGATTACTCCTCCATAACAAGTGCCACGCCACTCATCAACCGATTGGTGTCCGAGACGTTTGACAACCATGACATGGAACTCTCCGGAGTCTCCTTGGAAGACTTCACCCGCACCCGTGAATTTGCCTCCTTCCGCCTGCACAACAACTACAAAAGGGTGATTCACGCCTACAGCACCAGGGTGAAGATGAATGAGGAAAATGGCGCCATCGAAATGCGCGAGGACGCTACGATGTCTTTTGCGGAGTTGTGCGATTGGCTGGTCAATTCCTCCGACCTCGTGAAAAATGAACTGAACAAGGAAAAGTTCAAGGAAGATATTGAGTTTATCAAAGACCTTAAATCGTGGATTGAGACTGGAATAGAGCCCGCACTAGAGCTTTTGGGATGGGATGACGAAGACTCATACCTTGTATTCCCCTTCATCCTCGACTCAGGGGAAGCCAACTATTGGAAGATAGTCAAAGGCTCGCTGAAAGGAGAAACCTCGTCCATCTATGAGGTGGTCAGCGACGAAATAAGAAAGGAGTTCAATAATCCCAAAGGCGAGGAGTTCGACAAACTCTTCATCGATATCTACGGAATGGGAAAACTCGAAGGTGACTGGGATTCTTACTCCGATAAGGACAAGTTCAGAATCTTGTTCGCACTACTCCACGGTGCCTACAAGGATTTTCTCAAGCCGTTGATTGAAATTGCCATTGGCGGGAAAGAGGTTGCAGGTACACTCATTAATGGAGCAAAGGACAGCTACCGCTACGACTTCCGCTATGGGTCACGCAAATACCCAGAATTGGCCCTCGTGCTGAAACTGGTGATAGACTTCATGGAGGGTGACAACAACTGGAGCACTTTGCAAACAAATATCAAAAAACGCGACCTGTGGGAGATTGCAAAGCAACTCACCGTATTCCTGTATGAGACGATGACCACCATTCAGAATGAGTTGGCGTCGGGAAATCCCGATGACAAACGAACCTACACCAACCTCATTTACAACATCTACAAGAAATGGACGGGCAACTCCGCCACCTCCCAGGCGTTCAGGGACAAGTTCAAGAGTGTGGCGAACGAACTGACAGCTTTGAAAAAGGCCAACTTCATTGGAAAAACCATCAAGTTGGCAGAGGGAGTCCTCGACATTGTGAACGGCATCAAAGCCTACCAGCGCTCTACGGTGAAGAGCACCTTCATAATCGACAAGTCTGAACGTCCCTATATCACCGTGAGCGAACCAGCAACCTACCAGAAAAAGATGACCGGAACCATTCATCTCAAATGGGATGTCTACAAGGCGGCGTATCATGTGCCGTTCTTGTACGATGTGCAGCTGTACATCGAAACACCTAACAAAAAACTGAATGTAGAAGCCTTTACGAACCTCGAGAATAAGGAATGCGACATCAATCTGGACAATGTACTGAGCAGCAACAATGCTACCAGTGCCATCAAGGTGAAATACAAAATCATCGCACACCATCAAGAGGTTCATACGACTATCTTCGCAGAAACTGATTTTGAGTATCTCGCCACCTTGGTTCCTATCAACATGCCGCCGTTTGTCAATCTCGGTCTGACCTCCGGCACCTGGTGGGCATCTTGCAACTACGGGGCGGACAACGGTCACCAAGAGGGCAACTACTTTGCATGGGGTGAGACGACGGGCTATGACAATGGCAAGACCGACTTCTCATGGAACACCTATAAGTACTGCCAGGGAACAGCCACGTCACTCCTCAAATACTGCACGAAAGAAAACTATGGCGCAGGTGGATTCACAGATAACATCCTTGAGATGGAGGGATGCGATGACCCGACCACCCGCCTTTACGGATACGACATCAGCATTCCCACCAAAGAGCAGTGGGAGGAACTGATGAAAGAATGCAACTGGACTTACGACGGCAAAGGTTTCATCGTAAGGGGTAAATATGGTATATACCAAAAGAATTCCATCTACCTCCCCGCCGCCGGATACCGGCAGGGTGTGAATCTCTATGACAAAGGGACGGAGGGATACTATTGGTCATCCACTCTCGACGAGAACAGCCCTGACGATGCATGGTTCCTTTATTTCGGTAAAGGAAAGCGTGAAAACTTCGACTACTACCGTTGCTACGGTAGGAGCATCCGCCCTGTATGGAAGAAATCGAGTGAACAACAGAACGCGCCGAAGAGGGCTCCTGGCACCCAGCAGAATACTCCTGTGGAAATACACAGCAACGGCATGGTGGTGAAGACCATGAGCCGCTCAGCCGCTACGCATTAAGAAAAGAAACAAATAAAACAATAAAAACATATCATCATGAAACGAAACATTTTGATTGCAGTTGCGCTCGCCGCAACCATGACGGCAGCAGCACAGAACATCGCCGTTGTCAGCCCAAGTAATGAAACGAGCATCTACCAAACGCTCGACGAAGCCATTACCAATGAGGAAACGGTAAGTGGCAGCACCATCTATCTGCCCGGAGGGTCTTTTCAAGTGAAGGATGAATCCAAAATAGACAAGAAGCTCACTATCATGGGGGTGAGCCACCGCGGTGACACCGATAACGCCGATGGGGCAACCATCATTGCCGGCAACCTCAATTTTATCGGAGGTTCATCAGGAAGTTCCGTGGTGGGTGCATATATCTCTGGAAACATTAATGTAGGTACCGCTGAGGATGCTGTGGAGAACTTGACTGTGAGATTTTGCAATGTCAATTCCATTCAAGTGAGCAATGGTGCTTCAAGCGGAATGGTTGTCAACCAATGTTATCTAAGAAACAATAGTTATTTCGGATATTGCAATGTAAAATTGGAAAATAACGTCTTGCATTCTCTTCAATATATTGATGGTGGTGTTATCAATCATAATGTAGTGATATACACTCAACATTATTCTATTAATTATAGTGGTTATGATTATACATTATTTCATATTAACAACTCATCCATTACTAACAATTTCCTTTTTTGCGGATATTATTCTGCTGATATTTACAATTGCTATATATCCCGAAACTGTATCGGAGTTAGCTCTTGGGGAAATGATGAGGATCCCGTCGTTTTGGATCAAGGTTTAGGATGGAATGATATATTTATAAGAAATGGCGGCGTCAATATTAGTTCTGACTTTCGTTTAAAGAACACTGTAGACAAGACAAAATTCATAGGTACCGACCGTACTACCATCGGCATTGAGGGCGGTTCTGGTTTCAGCCCAGAGGCTGTTGCCCCCATTCCCCGTATCATCTCCAAGAAGGTGGATGAACATAGCAATGCCGTAGGTACGTTGACCATCAACGTGACGGTGAAGGCCAAATGACGTTTCAACCATCAATTTCTGTATTATGAACAGACAGCACCTACCGCCTCGGCTCTTGTGCCTACTCCTGCTGCTTTGCGCAGTGGGCGTGAGGGCACAGACCTATGGGTTGCAATATTGGTTTGATCAAAAAGGCAATCACAAGCCAAAGATCATGACAGTGTCCTTTTCAGGACCAGTTTTCAACCGAGATGTCGATGTCAGCAACTTGGAACCGGGCTTCCATACGGTCAATATACGTATCAAGGCCACCGACGGCACCTACAGCCCTGTCACCTCCTCCACCTTCATCAAGTTCACTGCCTCCACCAGTTCGAATCTCGAATATTGGTTTGATGACGACTACGCCTCACATGCCACCATGCCCATCAATGCCAATACGGAAACGATGCAAATCCTCGACTTGGACTTCTCCGACCAGACACGGTTCCCCTTGGGTTTCCACCGTCTCAACTACCGCGTGGTCGCCAACGGAAATTACAGTCCGGTCTATAGCGACTATGTGATGCGTTTGCCTGAGGGTGAGCATTCGGAAATCACCTATTGGTTGGACGATGAATATGACCCCGCAAATATCCGTGTCTTGAGTGGCCGGGGGATGACTGAGACGACGGCCTTGGTCAAAGGTTCGCTTGACTTCTCCATGGCATCGAAGGGCATGCACCGTCTGAAATACCGCATCACAGCCAACGGCTTTGACAATGGTGTCATTTATGAAGCGCCTGTTTTAATCACCGAGAAGTACAACAAGGTAGCAGCCACCGTGGTGGCGGAGAGCAAATGGATGGACGATGAGTTCCCTGCACCATTTACCATCAGCAACCCCAGTGAGATGGTTACCAGGTCCTACACGCTCTATGCCAAGGACTACGATGAGGGGCAGCATGTCTTCCACGTGCAGTACCAGAACTCCGCAGAGGTATGGGGCGAGCCGAATGCCACCTATTTCTATAAAGAAGCCTCCGGCGCCATGAAGATAGGCATCATGCCCACCGACATCGACGGTATAGATGATGTGGAGCAAAGCGGCAGCGTGCTCTGCTCCTGCGAGCAAGGCACCATCTACATCGACTGCCTGTCGCCGCGCCTTGCCTCCACCGGCATCGTGACAGTCACCGACGTGACGGGCAAAACTGTCGCACGACAGACCGTTTCCAATTCCGACGGCATCCACGCCCAGTTGAATGTCCAAGCCTTCGCCAACCAACTCCTCATCGTCCGCCTCACAAGTGGAAACGTGACATTCATCAAAAAACTCTTCGTTAAATAGCGAAAAGTAGTTCTACGGCAGGAAGTGGTTTCATTACCAGCCACATTTCTCTCGAAGCCAACAGTCAATCAAAGGGGACAGGTCAATCAAAGGGGACAGGTTTTTGATGGAATTTGAGAATTCCGTCAAGAACCTGTCCCCTTGATTGGCCATAGGCACACGGAAGATGTGATTTATGCGCGCGCAACGAATACCCGACAAAGACCATCCTTCCGAACTTATTCGTAGGGTCTTAGCTCGTCTAAGACCGAAAAGCCATTAAAAAAATGGCATAAGCAATTGATTATAAGGCTTTTGCCCCTTCAGGGCGGAATAATGCGGCCCGAATTAAGAACCCAGGGCGTTGCCCTGGGCTGAGAGCGTGTTGGCCTTTCAGGCCGCCATTGCTTTCGGAGGGATTATTTACGCATAATATCAAAGGTCAAAATTATCAGAGCTAACTAAGGAGGTCGTGATCTCCGAGCACGACAAAGATTATCCTTTCGAAAATAAGGCGTGGATGGGTGATTTTGTTGAAGATTGACTCACCGAACCCGAC
>CAMHEL010000142.1 GCA_946184125.1 uncultured Prevotellaceae bacterium | reverse complement strand
AGTCTAAAGCCTAAAGTCTAAAGCCTAAAGTCTAAAGCCTAAAGTCTAAAGTCTAAAGTCTAAAGTCTAAAGTCTAAAGTCTAAAGTCTAAAGTCAAGCGTCTATTTCTTCCTAAGTTCCCAGAACGCTACTGCAGCTGCTGCAGCCACGTTGAGCGAATCCACATTGTGGTGCATGGGTATGCGTGCCACATAGTCGGCTGCTGCGATGGTGGAGTGTGGGAGCCCGTCGCCTTCGGTTCCCATGATGATGGCCAATCGTGGTTCGGCAGCCAGTCGAGGATCATCGATGGGTACGGAGTTGTCGGTCAGTGCCATTGCCACGGTTCGGAAGCCGAGATTTCCCAGGGTTTCGATGCCCCCGTTGAGCCATGTCCATGCGACGAGGAACACAGTGCCCATCGACACTCTGACAGCCCGTCGGTTGAGCGGGTCGCACGACGATGGAGTGAGCAGCACCCCGTCGATGCCCAATGCTGCTGCCGAGCGGAAGATAGCACCGATATTTGTCGTGTCTACAACGCCATCGATGACGACGATGCGCTGGGCATTCTGGCATACCACCTCCAATGGGAGTGGGGTAGGGCGGCGCATGGCGCACAACACCCCCCGGGTGAGCGTGTAGCCGGTGATGGATGCCAGCAGTTCGCGAGGTCCCGTGTTGACTTCGATGTTCGGGCATCGGGCGATGATGTCTGCGGCGTCGCCGGTGATGTGTCGCTCCTCACAGAGCAGCGAGAGCGGTTCGTAGCCGGCATCGAGCGCCACGCGTATGACTTTCGGGCTCTCGGCGATGAAAATGCCTTTGGTCGGTTCGATACGGTTGCGCAACTGCGCTTCGGTGAGGCTGCTGAATACGGCGATGGCGGGGTCGTCGATAGAGTTGATGACGTGCATGTGAAAGATGATTATCGATGTGTGTTGGGTCCGAACACAAGGTCGCGGGCTTCCTGGGTCATGTAGGGTTTAGCAATTTCGTAGGGGATGGTGAGGGCAGGGTCGCCGTCCTCAAACTTGCAGAGGTCGTAGATGGAGTAGTGGAACCGCACGCCGTCGCTCACCAGATAGGGCGGAAAGGTGGGCATGGGCAATAGCGAGAGGTCCACGGTGCATAGCTCGTCGAGGTCCTCGTCGTTGCGTACGTTGAAGTAGCGGCGCAGCCCCTCACGGATAAATGCAAAGAGCTGTTCGTCCACCTTATTTAATATATAGCTCATACGTTTCCCATCCGAAGTGCGGAAAGTCACTCCATAGTCGGCGTACTCACCATGAGCGCCCTGGCTGATGTACGAGTAGCGATACACCTCGTAGGTGACGAAGCGTTCGGCCGTGCATACCAGTCGTATGTATGTTCCCTCCTCGGGTGCTTCGTTGGCCCCCACTGTTCGCAGTCCCATTTGCTCTATCTGTCGTGCCTGTGCCGCTGTCTGCTGTTCACAATACTGTCGGGCCATCTCCTGTGGGTCGTTGGGGATGTTTTCGCCCCCATCCTCGAATAGTGTGGAGCGGATGAACGTACGGAGGGCATCGACGAGCGCCTTAGGTCCCGAGGTGGGATAGTCGATGCGCGCCTCGCAGCTGCCTTGGGGAGTTCGCTTGAGTTGGATGATGGAATCGGTGTGCAGCGTCGTGGTGATGTTGCCCTTTGGAGGGTCTGCGGACGGCTGCTGTCGCTCGCGCGCACCCTTCGCGCACCCCGTCAAGAGGATGGCCAAAAGGAGAATAAAAAGGGTATTTTTACACTTTTTCATCGGCTATTGTGCAAAAATAGTAAATTTTTGGTGTATTTGCCAACGTTTTGATATCTTTTTGTCTTTTTTCTGCCATATTTTGCGTGTGATTCTACCTGTGTCACGCATTTTTCTTTTAATTTTTTTGCTGTTATGCAAAAAATGTTTAATTTTGTCGCCACATTCTTTTGAATATGTTACAGCAAGATGTGTGAATATGTGAAAAACTGGCACTTTTGATGGTCCCTTCGCCGCTTTTAGCGGAGTTTTTTGCATGATGGCATTCGAAGAATTCAACATTTATATATAATTAATTAGTGAGAGAGTTTATGATTAAAAAGTTAACTTTGTTTTTCGTGTGCTTGATCCTCTCTGTGGGATTCGCATACGCGCAGACCAACATCACAGGTACGGTCGTCAGCTCAGAGGACGGCGAGCCTGTAGTTGGTGCCACTGTGAAAATCGTTGGCCATAACACAGGTGCGGTCACCGATATCAATGGCGTGTTTAATCTTGCTGTGCCTTCACTGAACACCCAGTTGGAAGTCTCCTACGTGGGAATGGTTTCCCAGACTGTCAGGGCACAGAACAGGATGAGAGTCGTGCTCGTTCCCGATGACAACGTCCTCGACGAGGTGATGGTCGTCGCCTATGGTACGACAAAGAAATCTTCGTTCACCGGTTCGGCAGCAGCCATCGACGGTGAGAAGCTTACCTCAAGGCCTGTATCCAATGTTACCAAAGCCCTTGACGGTCAGGTGACTGGTGTGCTGACAACCTCTGGTAGCGGTCAGCCTGGTTCGGGCTCCTCGCTCGTCATCCGTGGTTTCGGCTCCATCAGCGCAACTCAGACCCCGCTCTATGTGGTGGACGGTGTGCCCTATGGTGGCTCCATCAATGCCATCAACCCGCAGGACATCGAGCAGATGACCGTGCTGAAGGATGCCTCCGCCTCCGCTCTTTACGGTTCGCGTGCTGCCAATGGTGTTGTGATTATCACCACCAAGAAAGGTAAGAACGGCCGCCCGCAGGTCAACTTCCACAACACCGTGGGTTGGTCGTGGAAAGGCCTCGACAACTATGAGACCGTCGACCAGAAGGAGTTCGTCGAGCTGACATTCGAGGCTCTGCGCAACAGCGCACAGTTCACCAACGGCATGTCCTACGACGACGCCGTCAAGAGTGCCATCAACGCCCTTGGTCCCACCCTCGGTGGTAATGGCAATCCTGAGCAGTGGAACCCCTTCAAGAACTATACCTGGGCAACACTGATCGACCCCGCTACAGGTAAGGTTCGCTCCGACGCTGTGTCGGCTTGGGATGACCGCTGGTATGAGGAAATCTACAACAAGGGTGCCCTCCGTCACGAGCACTCACTCTCCATCAATGGTGGTACCGACCGTACCAGCTACATCGTTTCGCTTGGCTACCTCAACGAGGATGGTATTCTGGAGAACACCAACTTCCAGCGCTACAGCGGACGTACCAATGTTGACTCTCAGGTGACCGACTGGTTCCAGGCAGGCCTCAACATCAACCTGGCTTACACCAAGTCGACCTACAACCCCTACGACGGCAGCACCACCTCCAACCCCTGGTACACCTCACAGTTCATGGGTCCGATTTATCCCGTCTATCTCAAAGACGCCAATGGTAAGAACGTCTATGACGAGAAGGGTGAGATCCAGCTCGACTATGGTGAGGGCGGACGTCCTGTTGCCAATGACTTCAACGCCCTTGGCGACCTCCTGCTCGACCACAACTGGTACGACACCGACAATGCCACCATTCGTACTTATATGACCTTTGGTTCCGACAAGGAGAGTTTCGGATGGGCTCAGGGACTTAAGTTCAAGCTTTCCTTCAGTGGCGACTATCAGTCGCAGAGCCAGACCAACACTTACAACAAGTATCATGGCAATGCGAAGAACGCCAGTGGACGTGTCTATAAGTATGCCACCCGCGACTTTACCTATACCTTCGGACAGTATCTGACCTGGGACCGCAAGTTCGGTGACCACTCCATCGGCCTCCTCGGCGGTCACGAGTTCTATCAGAACAAATACAGGTATCTCTATGGCGGCAAGTCGAACATCGTCGATGGTATCGACGAACTTCGCCCCGCAGCCACCATCACCGACCTTGACTCCTACAGCGAGGAGCTCGACATCGAGGCTTGGCTCGGCCGACTCAACTACAACTATGCCGACAAGTACTACTTCGATGCCCACATCCGCCGCGACGGTAACTCACGTTTCTACAAGGACAACCGCTGGGGTACATTCTGGGGCGTCGGTGCCAACTGGCGTGTCACCTCTGAGGAGTTCATGAAGAACCTCACCTGGCTCAACAACCTCTCGTTCAAGATTTCCTACGGTGAGAACGGTAACGACCGCATCGGTTCGTACTATGTATGGCAGAACCTCTACGACCTTAACTACACCAACGGTAGCCGTATCGGTGGTTTCGTTTCCACACTTGAGAACAAGAAACTCTCCTGGGAGAAGAGCGGAATGCTTAACATCGGCCTTGAGGGCTCTATGTTCCATAGCCGTTTGCGCTTCAGCGTAGAGTATTTCCACAAGAAGACCACCGACCTTCTGCTCAACTACCCGATGGCCCTTTCCACTGGTTTCACCGGTTATGCTGCCAACGTGGGTAGCATGCGCAACAGCGGTCTTGAGTTCATGCTCTCCGGTTCTGTCATCAAGACCAAGGACGTGGTTTGGAACCTCACCTTCATGGGTACCCATCAGAGAAATGAGGTGGAGAAGCTCACTGCTGAGTCGAACCAGATTCAGAATGGCTACCAGATTATCAAGGAAGGTTTCGACATCCACACCTTCTATCTTCCCAAGTCGGCTGGTGTAGACCCCGCCACTGGTAAGCAGCTCTATTACACCTATGATGAGATTGACGACAATGGAAACACCTTCCTTTATCGTTATGGTAGCGACGGCAAGGTGCTGACCGACAAGGACGGCAATCCTCTTAAAGACCCCGGCCAGAGAATTACCAGCGACTATTCTAACGCTTCTGCTCACCGCTTCTTCTGTGGCAAGCGTACTCCCGACCTCTATGGTAGTATCTCCACCGACCTGCTGCTCTTCAACTGCGTTGACCTGAGCGTCCTCACCACTTATTCGCTTGGTGGCAAGATCTTCGACTCGAAGTACTATGGCTCCATGAGTAACCTCTACTACGGTAACACTTGGAACAAGAACGTCCTTCGCCGCTGGCAGAAGCCAGGCGACATCACCGACATCCCACGTGTGGAAATCGCCGCCAAGGAAGTGCAGACCAGCAGCTACCTCATCGATGCTTCCTATTTCGCTATCAAGAGCATCACACTCGGCTACACCCTGCCCCAGCGTCTGACTGGCAAGGCCGGTCTGGGCAAGGTGCGCGTCTATGGCTCGTTCGACAATGTCGTAACGTTCACACACCTCAAGGGTATGGACCCGCAGTACAGCCTCTCGGGCAACGGTTCAGACTACGACTATGTTCCCAACAAGAACTTCACCATCGGTCTTGACATTAACTTCTAAACATGAGTATGAAGATGAAAAAGATATTTTATTATTTGATTGCAGGTGTAGCTGTCATTTCCTTCGCCGCTTCCTGCAGCGAGGACCAGCTTGAGACAGCACCCACCACGGCTGTGTCGGGTAGCACGATGACCCAGAGCAGCGATGCCGCCATGATTGCTCTCAACGGTATTTACCGCTCTATGTACACCTCCGGATGGTCAACCACTGGCAACACCCACCAGTGCTTCGGTATCTCAGCCTATAACCTTTGCGCCGAAGTGATGGGCGACGACTTCATCATGGCCGCCTCGGGTAACGGCTGGTTCTGGTACGACTGCACTTACAATGTAAAGGCACGCTACACCTCCAGCTCCTGGCGTTCCTATGACCTCTGGTTCGCCTTCTATCAGTGGATTTCCAATGCCAACTACCTCATTGCCATGGACGATGAGGCCACCAACGACACCGACCGTAAATATGTCCTCGGACAGGCCTATGCCGTACGTGCTTACAGCTACTTCATGCTCGCACAGTATTTTGCCCGTACCGTTGTCGGACACGAGGGTGAGAAATGTGTGCCGCTCTACACTGAGCCCACAGTTGCAGGAACACAGGGTAAGGCACGTGCCACTGTTGCCGAAGTTTACAATGTCATCAATGCCGACATCGCCAAGGCCGTACTTTATCTGAGCGAGAGCACCAACACCAGCCTCGACAAGGACAAGAGCTTCATCACCTATCCCGTCGCTCTCGGTCTCCAGGCTCGTATCGCCCTCACCCAGGAGAATTGGAACCTCGCAGCCGAGGCTGCCGAGAAGGCCATCAACCTCCATCAGTACAGCATCCAGCCCGTTGCTGCCTCAGCTTTCAAAGCCAACTCCAGCAACTTCATCAACAACGTCGCTTCTGGCAACGTGATGTGGGGTGCTTCCATCATCGCCGACCAGTCGGGTATCTATGCCAGCCTCTACGCCCACACCGATGTGGATGCTGACATGTATGGTGGCTATGCTGCTTCTCCCAAGCGCATCAACAGCGAGACCTACGCACTCATGGGCCCGAACGACACTCGCCGTTGCTGGTGGGATCCCAGCGATGCCGACAACCCCTATCAGCAGCACAAACTCGTCTTCAGCGACATCAACACCTACTTAGGCGACTATGTATGGATGCGTATCGAGGAGATGTACCTCATCGCTGCCGAGGCAGAGTGTATGAAGGGTAGCGAGGATGTTGCACGCGAATACCTCAACACTCTCGTGCAGACCCGCGATGCCGACTACAATTGCACTTCTACTGGTACACGTCTGGGTGCCCTCACCACCGACCGCACCAACACCCTCCGCGAGGCTATCATCGACCAGCGCCGCATCGAGCTCTGGGGTGAGTATGGACGCCTCTACGACATCCGCCGCCTGAAGCAAGGCTTCATCCGTACGCCTGCTCAAGGCTGGTCGGAAGATGAAAATGCCTGTCTGCTCACCAACCGTCCTTCCGACGACCCCGAGAGTGCCATGTGGGTGCTCACCATCCCCAAGGCTGAGTTCGATGGAAACGTTAACTTGAGTGAGGCTACAGACCAGAACCCGACGGGTGACAAATGGCAATAAGTTAGTAATTCTCTTTCAATCAAATAAATAGAATAAGAATATGAAGTTGAATAAATATTTACTGGGACTTGCCGTTGTCGTGATGGGCACCTTCTCGGCCTGCAACACCGATGTGGAGGGTGAGTACTATCGCTCCGACTTCAACAATGTCTCTTTTGATGTGGCATCAGCCAGTGTCAGCGTGGCGAATGACGTCTCGTCGGCCACCGTACCCGTGCGCATCATTCGTGCCAACACCGCCAACGCCTACACAGCTCACTACACTGCTTCTGCCAGTGCCGATGGTATCTTCACCGATGATAAGAATGGCACCGTAGAGTTCGCTCCCGGTCAGGAGGCTGCTATTATCAACGTCTCTGCCAACAACCTTGAGAAGGAAGTGGGATACACTTATACCATGACCCTCAGTGATGCCGACATCGCAACAGCCGACACCATCACCAACACTCAGAAGAAGAAAATCACCGTCAGTGTCTTACGTGAAGGTGATTGGAACTCTATCGGCAAATGCATGTACCGCGACAATGTCATCGCCGGTTTCTTCACTGCCGCTGTCACTGAATATCCGGTTGAGGTGCTTGAGAGCGCTTTCAATCCCGGTCTCTATCGCCTCAAGAATCCATACGGTGAGATTTACCCCTATAATGAAGAAGGTGACTGGGATGCCTCGAAAAACTACTATGTCGAGATTGATGCCACCGACCCCAATTTCGTATGGGTGAAGCCCTCTGAGTTGGGTGTCGACTGGGGCTATGGTATGATGAGCATTTCCAGTATGGTGGCTTACTACATGGAAAATGGCTATACCCTTGATGAGCTCAAGAGTACTCAGCCACAATTCTTTGGTAGTGTAGTCAATGGTGTCCTTACCATGCCTGCAAAATCCATTCTCTTCTCTATGGCCGACTACAACGACGGTGGCCTCTATCAGGTCAATGCCGACGGAATGTTCCGTCTCCTCCTGCCGGGTGCAGTGGTGACCGACTACAGTGCTGCTCTGTACTATACAGGTGTCTTTACCAATAAGGACAACGATACGTTCGCCGTTGGTGAGCTTGAGCTTGGTCCCGATGCAGCAAACGCCACTGTTCTGGGTGTTGTCGTTGATGGCGCTGCCGATGAGGGTGCTGTGGCCGACGCACTTGCCGCTGGTGATATCGAGGGTACTGAGGTGGAGGCTGGTACCATCTACCTGCCCCTCCCCGAGGACCTCAGCGGTGCGCTCCGCATGGTCGTCGCCATTATCAACGATGGTAAGGTGGAGAACGTGACCAGCACAAGCTTCGAGTACTTCGGCGGTGGTGAGAACCCCTGGAAGACGCTGGGTACGGGATATTACACAGAAGACTTCATCCTTAACAATCCTTATACATTTGAAGTAACGATAGAGGAAAGCAAAGAGACTCCAGGTCTGTACCGCCTCAAGAAACCTTACAAAGTCATTGCCGATGGAGTTGATGGCGTTGAAGGTGAAGGCGAAGACCTCGTTATCCACGCCGAGAACCCCAAAGGTGTGTATTTCACTACTCAATCGATAGGTATCTCAGATAGTGATGGTTTGATGTCTATTCTCAGCTATGGTGGTGATTATATTGAGTACTATACTAGTAAAGGGTATTCTGAAGCACAGATTATTGATGCTTTCCCCGATTTCTTCGGTTCAGTTACTGATGGAGTCATCACACTTCCTGCTGTGACAGCCACCGACCAAGAAGGTAATCCACGTACTTACGAAGATGGTTCACCCATTCTTTTCGAGGGATATATGATCCAAGGAAGCTCTACTTATTATGCAGGACTCAAGTGCTCCTTTAAAGTTGTGCTTCCCTCGGCTGCTGCATCTGTAAAAGCCAAGGCCAAGGCTCAGGCTATGACTTGCTCTATGTCTGATTTCAAATTCAGGGCAAAGGCTTTGAACACTGGCATGAAACGCGGCAAGATGATGCATAATAGAATGGTTAAGACAATCAAAAACAACTTGAAACCCTTCAAGAAGTAAAATCATCCTTTTAGAAAAAAGGCGTAGCTGCACATGTATTGTGGGCACGCCTTTTTTATTTAATATACAATTTGCTATGTTTTTGAGATATTTTTCCATCTTCTTTGTCTTTTTTCTCTCTGTGACCGCCAATGCCGTTCCCGCCAAGCCAGTGAAGAAGACGATGGTGAGGGCCGACGGAACCGTTGCCGAGGTGACACTTTGTGGCGACGAGCATTTCTCTTTCTACAAGGATGCTGCCGGTATGCCCTATGTCAAGGGTGCCAATGGGCGCCTCATGCCCACCACCAATGAGTTCATCGACAACACCTGGACTGAAATCAAGGACATCAACCTGAAGCGTGCCGGGCGGCACGCAGATGCAAGGAAGTCCCCACGGAAAGTGGGAACCTCTTCAAGTGTCACAACGGGCAAGGTGAGGGGACTCGTCATCCTCATGCAGTTTACCGATATGCAGTTCAGCATGCCTGATGCCAATGCCTTCTTCAACCGTTTCTTCAATGAGCCTGGTTTCAGTGACTACAGCATGGTTGGTTCAGTGCAGGACTATTTCAAGAGTCAGAGCTATGGACAGCTGGAAATCGACTTTGATGTGGTCGGCCCCTTTACCACCAAGCACGACATGGCATACTATGGTTCACCGCGAGGCAACAGCAATGACTCCAATCCTGTGGGTATGGTGGCAGAGGCTGTGGATGCGGCATCCGCCGTGGTCAATTTCACTCCCTATGACTGGGACAATGACGGCGAGGTGGACCAGGTCTTTGTGGTCTATGCAGGATACAACCAGGCGCAGGGTGCCGACGAAAACACCATCTGGCCTCATGAGTCGCAACTCGTGGGCTGGGGCCTCGGTCGAAACTATAATGGCAAGGTGATTAACACCTATGGCTGCTCCTCCGAGCTGATGGGCGATGGAAAACGCAACACCGGCATCCCCGATGGTATCGGTACTGCTTGCCATGAGTTCAGCCACTGTCTCGGTCTGCCCGATATGTACGACACCTCGACGAATGGTAATTTCGGCATGTGCATCTGGGACATCATGGACCAGGGCAGCTATAACCAGTCGTCGCGTATCCCGGCTGGATACACTGCTTATGAGCGCATCTTCTCAAAATGGATGACCCCCACAGAAATTAAATCCCAGACCACCATCACCGATATGAAACCGCTGGCCGAGGCTCCAGAGGCGTACATCCTGTACAACGACAACTACCCCGACGAGTATTATCTTCTCGAGAACCGCCAGCCCGTGGGATTTGACAAGGGACTCTATGGTCATGGCCTGCTTGTGGTGCATGTCGATTACAGCAAGTCGGCATGGGCGAGTAACTCGGTCAATACCACCAACGGTCATCAGCGCATGACCATCATTCCTGCCGATAACTCGCTCTCTTACACTTACAACGAACTGCAGGGCGACCCCTGGCCGGGCATCACTGGCAACAGGGAGCTCTCCAACTACACCAAGCCTGCTGCTGAGGTCTATAACACCAATACCGATGGTTCGAAATTCATGAACAAGTCCATCGACAACATCACCGAGAACAATACGACCCACACGGTGTCGTTCGTTGCTTGCAGGCCTCCCCTCAGTCAGCCCCAGCCCGGCGAAGGAACTCAGGTGGGTGACCAGGCTGCATTCACCGTCACTTGGCCTGCCGTCAGCGGAGCAGCTTCCTACGAGTTGGAACTCACTGAAATCGGTGCTGCATCCACCGACCCTGAAAATTCGATTGTTCAAAAGTACACTTTCGACAAATGTGTCAGCAAGTCGGCTGGTTTCACCGACATCTCATCGAAACTCGGCGAATACGGCCTCGCAGGGTGGTCGGGCAGCAAACTTTTCACCACTCCCAACAAACTGCGCATTGGCACCTCATCTACTGCCGGCACACTTCGCACTCCTACATGGGAGGTGCCTGCCTCATCGGAGTTCACCATCGTCATCGGTGTAGATGTGGTGAAGGAAGGCACTGTTAAAGGAAGAACCCGATTGGGCTATGGCAACCAAGGCGACCAGGCCACTTACGACGACCGGTCTTTTAGCTTTTCCGGACCTACCTACCTGGTGTTCAACTACAACGTCCGAAAGAACTTGTTCTTCTTCATCATCGAGCCCGATGTGCAGATGTACATCAACTACTTCGCGGTCTATGATGGCACATGGTCAATCGAACAGTTAGGCCTGAGCAACGCCAATTCAGGCTTCGCCGATATGTCATCAAAGGTGAGGAAGAAGACTGAAGTGAAATACTTCACTTCCGATACCAACAGCTACACCTTCACCAATCTCAACCTCTCGAACCGTTATTTCTACCGTGTTCGTGCCAAGGGTGCTGCGGGCAATCTATCGCAGTGGAGTGAGGAGAAAATGTTCGTCTTCACTACCGAGGGCATCGAGGGTGTCGCATCGTCCCCAGCCGACGGCATGGTGTCAGTCTATGATGTCAGTGGGCGCCTCATCCATCAGGCTCCTGCAAGTCGGTTCAGTCTCGACGATATCGATATCCGTGGCCTGCTCATCATCAAGGATGCGCGTGGCTCTCGTAAGATTATGCTTAAGTGATTTTAAAAGTAGAAAGCTATAGGAAATCAAACCTATAGCTTTCTACTTTTTAGGTGTGTTCTATTAATTCTGAATTTTTGAGGTGGCATTTCTATACATTACAT
>CAMHEL010000141.1 GCA_946184125.1 uncultured Prevotellaceae bacterium | reverse complement strand
CCCACAACTACACCTTCATCTGGGGTATGGGAGGGGAGAACCTCGACTACGGAGACCAAGATTTTTCGAAGATTACTGATTTGAAGTGATGTTCTTGGGAGTTTGGGAGTTTAGGAGTTTTTGAAGGAGTTTAGGAGTTTAGTAGTTTAGGAGTTTAGACATTACCTTGATAATATGGCGGTGTGGCTTCTTGCTTCCAGCTTCCAATATCAAACTTCCAACTTCCAATATCCAACTTCCAACTTCCAACTTTTGGCATCCCATTTTCAAGTATATCTGAGTTTATTCGTCAGTTCTTTTGCAAAATATGATCCCAATGACGACTTTTACATTTCAGAATATCCTCGCATGGCAAAAAGCCCATGAGTTTACTCTACAAGTCTATGAAACCACGAAGGATTTTCCTGAAGATGAGAAGTTTGGTTTGACGGCCCAATTCCGTCGGGCGGCAGTGTCAATAGGAGCGAATATTGCGGAGGGCTACAAAAAACTGAGCAAAGCAGACAAACTTCGGTTCTTGAACATTGCTGAAGGCAGTATGGCAGAATGTATGAACTATATCATTCTCTCAAAAGACCTTGGTTTCATCAATGATGTCCAGCATGACAGTTTGAAAGACAACATTGAAAGAGCAGGGAAACTGCTGACAGCCTATTCTAAAGGTATAATCAATAACAATGGTATAAGCAACAATCTATAAAATGACAGGAGTAAAGGTGTATAGGTGCTTGGGGTTTTGACATCATCTCCGTCTATCACAAAAAATGTGAAGGTGTCTTTCTTTCAATGCGTTTTTGTCTGCCAAAAATAGGCGACGAAGCAAAGAATGTGAGAAATAAAAGGTAATGTCGAAACTCCTAAACTCCCAAACTCCCAAACTCCTCTAAAAAACAAACAATTATGTCAAACCCCTTTTCCCTTGAAGGAAAGAATGCCTGGATAACAGGCGCTTCCTACGGTATCGGTTTCAACATTGCCAAGGCTTTTGTGGCTGCCGGTATCAAAAACATTATTTTCAACGACATCAGTGAGGCTGCTGTTGAGCGTGGCCTCGCCAACTACCGTGAGGCTGGCATCGAGAATGTGAAGGCCTATGTATGCGACGTGACCAAGGAGGACGACATCAAGGCTCTCGTCGAGAAAATCCACCAAGAGGTGGGGCAAATCGACATCCTGGTCAACAATGCCGGCATCATCAAGCGCATACCCATGCACGAGATGAAGCGCGCAGAGTTCCAGCAGGTCATCGACATCGACCTCGTAGGACCGTTCATCTGCTCTTCGGCTGTCATCCCAGAGATGATGGAGCGTCGAGAGGGCAAAATCATCAACATCTGCTCTATGATGAGCGAACTGGGACGTGAGACCGTCTCTGCATACGCTGCTGCAAAGGGCGGATTGAAGATGCTCACACGCAACATCTGCTCCGAGTATGGCGAGTACAACATCCAGTGCAACGGCATCGGCCCGGGATACATCGCCACACCGCAGACTGCACCCCTGCGTGAGCGCCAGCCCGATGGCTCACGCCATCCCTTCGACTCGTTCATCTGCGCCAAGACGCCTGCCGGACGATGGCTCGAACCAGAGGAACTCGGAGGACCGGCCGTCTTCCTCGCATCTCATGCCTCCGACGCCGTCAATGGCCATGTGCTCTACGTCGATGGCGGTATCCTTGCCTACATCGGAAAACAGCCCTGATTAACATCTCGACTTTAACATCAAAAACCGCCACCCTGAATGAAGGGCGGCGGTTTTTTAAAATAGGAAATTTCTTTACTTTTCTTAAAGAGCATCTGCCAGATCGGCACCAGCCTTGAACTTGGCAATCTTCTTCTCTGCAATCATGATCTTCTCCTTGTTGCTCGGATTGATGCCCTCGTGAGCGGGACGAGTTGCCACGCTGAAGGTGCCAAAACCGATGAGCGCTACTTTGTCGCCGGCTGCAAGAGCCTCTTTGATTGCCTCAAGAGAAGCATCAAGGGCTTTCTTAGAAGCCGCTTTGCTCAACTCTGATTTTTCCGCGATTTTGTCGACTAAATCTGACTTGTTCATAGTGAAAAAGTTAAATAATTGGTGAAAAATGAATAACGTGTAATGATTTTTCGGCAAATATAGATTAATCATTTCATATAAACAAGCAAAAATCGGAAAAAAGTGAGAAAAAAGATAAAAAATAGTGGTAGAATCGTTGATTCAGTGCAGATTGATAGATATTTTTCGTAATTTTGCGCCGTTTTAAACCATCAACCGACTATTCCAATGCGAAGCATTCCCACCATTACAAAAAACCTGCTGATAATAAATATATTGGCTTTCCTTGCCACGTATATTCTCGCTAACAAAGGCACCGAACTCAATCTAATCTTCGGTCTGTTCTACTTCCAGGAACCGCAGTTCCATATTTATCAATTCTTCACCTACATGTTCATGCACGGTGGATGGGCACATCTCTTTTTCAATATGTTCGCACTGTGGATGTTCGGGTGTGTGATGGAACAAGTGTGGGGACCGAAGAAGTTTCTTTTTTATTACATTGTGTGCGGTCTGGGAGCCGGTCTCGTACAGGAGCTGGCTCAGTATTTCCTCGAAGCAAACTATGGATATACCGTGGGAGCTTCTGGGGCCATCTACGGCATCCTGCTCGCATTCGGCATGACTTTCCCCGAGGAGCGCATCTTCATCTTCCCACTGCCCGTACCCATCAAGGCCAAGTGGTTCGTCATGTTCTACGTCGTGCTCGAACTGGTGATGGCACAGACTTCATCGACCGACGGAGTGGCGCATTTCGCACACCTCGGCGGCATGCTCTTCGGCTTCCTGCTCATACGCTATTGGGAGCGGAACCCCAACAGCCGATTCGGACGCAGCCAAGGAAGGCAGTTCTTCAAGAGAATGCGCTCCAACCTCGGCGGAAGAAGGCAGCAGGACGATGACGTCGCACATAAGACCGACTGGGACTACAATGCCGACAAGAAGGAGACCGAGGAGCGTATCGACGCTATACTCGACAAGATACGTAAGAATGGCTATGCCAGCCTCACAGAGGCAGAGAAAAGATTCCTCTTCGAGAGCAGCCAGAAAAACCGTAAATAGACTATCATCAACCCGTCATGCGTCTTTTCGGAACGCTCAAGAAACTCACACTGCACCTTATCGCACTCGTCAATGTCGTGGTCATCATTCTGATGGTCATCACTGCCTATGCCGGACATGTCAGTCCCGAGGAGCACAAATATGCCGAGGTGGTGGCACTTGCATTCCCCTTCCCGGCAGCTGTCAACCTGCTCTTCCTCCTGTTCTGGCTCTTCGTGCGCGTGCGCAATACCCTTATTCCTATTGCAGGCATGCTGGTGTGCGCGGGGGCACTGCGCGACTACTGCCCCATCCACCCCTTCAGCAGCTCGCCACCCGAAGACGCCATCAAGGTGCTCTCCTACAACGTGTGCAACTTCAGCGGGCCCAACAACAACAAGAGCCAGATGATGGACGTGGCGGAATACATCTGCGAGCAGGATGCCGACATCGTATGCCTGCAGGAAACCTCACCCCTCAACAAGAGTGGGAGAGAGAACGTGGACCTACGGCTGCGCCGCACCTATCCCTACTGCCGGCGTTTCAGGGAGAAAGTGCTTGAGGAAATCGCCGTCTACAGCAAACATCCCATACGGTGGGCCATACAGGCACCCTACATGACCAGGCGCAACAACATCATGGTGTGCAGCATCGACCTCGGCGACGACACGCTGCTGGTCTTCAACGCACATCTGCAGAGCATACGCCTCAACCCGGAAGACCGGAAGGAAATCAAGGAATTCGTGAAGCGGAAAGGAAAGAATATCGACGAGAGCAGCATCATCGAGAAAGTCGCAACCACAGCACAGCGACGGGCCGCACAGGCCGACCACCTCGTCAGAGGCATCAAAAAACGAACGCACACCTCAACCATCCTCTGCGGCGACTTCAACAGCTCGCCAAACTGCTATCCACACCACGTCATCAGCCAGTGGCTCGACGACTGCTATACCGCAACTGCAACAGGGCCGGGATTCACCCTCAAACAATCGGGCATTTTCGTGAGAATCGACAATATTTTCTGCTCGCACGACCTCAAGCCCTATAAGTGCCAAATCGACACAAAAAACACCTTCTCCGACCATTATCCCGTTTTATGTTGGGTGAAAAAACGGGCAAAACCCTAAAAAAACAATAATATTGTGAAAGAAATTTTTCCAAAAGTGAAAAATTCACTATCTTTGCACGCTAAAATGCACAATAGCCCAATATGACATGTGCGTCACCAGCGAAATACAAACAAAAATCATCTATAAACAGCAATGCAAAACAAAGGAATTGTTATCGTTACAGCGGTCTTGCTGACCCTGGCATGTATCTTCTACTTGTCGTTCTCGGCTGCGTCGAGCTACTACGACAAGAAAGCTGCGGCTATCGAGGACCCAATAGCCCAGCAGGATTACAAGGACTCCGTGAAGTATCTGGGTGTCTATTCTTATCAGAAATGTCTCGAAACCCAGGTGGGTCTCGGACTTGACCTCAAAGGCGGTATGAACGTCATCCTCGAGGTGTCGGTGCCCGACCTCGTTGAGAACCTCGCTGGATACAAGAAAGACCCCGCTTTCGTGAAAACAATGAAAGACGCACGGGCAGAAGAGGAAGCCACACAAGACGACTTCATCTCACTTTTCATCAAGCACTACAAGGCCAACGCACCAGGCCACAACCTGGCTGAGGTGTTCGCCACACAGCAGCTGCCTGAGGTGAAGACCAACAGTTCCGACAGCGAGGTGGAGAAAATCATCCGCCAGCGCCTCGAGGAAACCGTCGCCGACGCCAAGAACGTCATCACAAACCGTATCGACCAGTTCGGCGTCGTCCAGCCAAACATCCAGATGCTCGAAGGACAGCAGGGACGAATCATGGTGGAAATGCCTGGCGTGAAAGATCCCGAGCGTATGAGGAAACTCCTCCAGGGAAGCGCCAACCTCGAGTTCTGGGAGACCTACACCTCGCAGGAGATTGCTCCCTACCTCCAGCAGCTTGACGGCAGACTGGCAAGCGTGACCGAGGGCACCGACGAGAAAGCCGCTGCCGACAGCACTGCAGTGACCGACAGCACCGCAGCTCCTGCCAAGGACAAAGGCCTCGTGCTCGGAGACACCAAGACCAGCGCCAAGAAAGACAGCACCGACACCAAGAAGGCCGAGGATGCTGCTGCTGCAGAGCACCCACTGCTCTCGAAACTCATGCTCAACGCCGACCAGGGATGTATCGTCGGTATGGCCAACGTGGCCGACACCGCTACCATCGGTGCCTTCATCCACTCCGAACTTGCCAAGCAGGTTCTCCCCTCCGACGTGAAACTCCTCTGGAGCGCAAAACCCTCCGACCGCATCCCCAACAACAAGCGCATCTATGAGCTCTACTGCCTCCGCCTCACCGGCAGCGGCGACCGCGCACCCCTTGAGGGCGACGTCATCGAGAGCGCCAAGGACGACTTCGACCACTTCACCGGACGTCCTGTCGTCACCATGCAGATGAATGAGGATGGCGCACGCGAGTGGGCCAACCTTACCAAGAAAAACGTCGGAAAGCCCGTTGCCATCGTGCTCGACAACCTCGTCTACAGCGCACCTAATGTCAACCAGGAAATCACCGGCGGTAACTCGCAGATCAGCGGCTCATTCACCGTCGAGGACACCAAAGACCTCGCCAACACCCTCAAGTCGGGCCGTATGAAGGCTCCCGTGCGCATCGTCCAGGAAGAAGTCGTTGGACCGTCGCTCGGTGCACAGTCCATCCGTCAGGGTATCATCTCCTTCATCGTCGCATTCGTCGTGCTGATGCTCTACATGATCCTCATGTATGGCTTCATCCCCGGCATGATAGCCAACTGCGCCCTTATCCTCAACCTCTTCTTCACCATGGGTATCATGGCGTCGTTCCAGTCGGCTCTCACCATGCCTGGTATCGCCGGTATCGTGCTGACACTTGGTATGGCCGTCGACGCCAACGTGCTGATTTATGAGCGTACCAAAGAAGAGCTCAGGGCAGGAAAGAACACCAAGCAAGCACTCACGGCTGGTTACAGCAACGCTTTCTCGGCCATCTTCGACTCCAACCTCACTTCTATCATCACTGGTGTCATCCTGGCACTTATCGGTACTGGTCCGGTCAAGGGCTTCGCAGTAACACTCATCATCGGTATCTGCTGCTCGTTCTTCACCGCTGTCTTCCTCACACGCCTCGTTTACGAGAACCGCATGGGCAAGGGCAAGTGGTTCAACCTCACATTCGACACTCCGTTCTCGCGCAACTTCATGCAGAACAAGCACTACAACTTCATGAGCGCTTACAGAAAGTCGTACACCCTGTGGGGCATCCTCGCACTCATCTTCATCGGCTTCTTCGCCATCCGCGGACTCAGCAAGAGTATCGACTTCACCGGTGGACGTAACTACATCATCGCCCTCGACAAGCAAGTGGAGGTGGAGAACGTGCGTACCGCACTCAACAACGTCTTCGTCAACACCATTGGCACCAACAAGGACAAACCCGCCAACACCAGCGTCATCGCCATCGGTACCGACGGAAAGACCATCCGCGTTTCGACCAACTGGAACATCGAGTCGAACAGCCCCACGGTGGACGATGAGGCAGAGACCATGCTCTTCAACGCACTCAAGAAGGCGGGCATCGTCACTCAGGAGAGCGTGGAGGCATTCAAAGACCCAGACCTCAGAGAGGGTGGCTCCATCATCAGCAGCACCAAGGTGGGACCGTCTATCGCACGTGACGTCACCAACAAGGCCATCGTCAGTGTCATCGTCGCTCTGATTGCCATCTTCCTCTACATCCTCCTCCGCTTCCGCAACGTCGCCTTCTCGGTGGGCTCTATCGTCGCTCTGGCATTCGATACCCTCATCGTCATCGGCTTCTTCTCGGCTCTGTGGGGCATCGTGCCCTTCTCGCTCGAGATCGACCAGACGTTCATAGGCGCCATCCTGACCGTCATCGGTTACTCCATCAACGATAAGGTGGTGGTCTTCGACCGTGTGCGCGAGAACCTCCGCCTGTACAAGAAACGTGAACTGCAGACGCTCTTCAACGACTCGCTCAACCAGACACTGGCACGTACCATCAACACCTCTGTGTCGACCCTCATCGTGCTGCTCTGTATCTTCATCTTCGGTGGAGCAAGCATCAGGAGCTTCTCGTTCGCCATGATACTCGGTGTCGTCTTCGGTACGCTCTCATCCATCTTCATCGCCGCCCCGACTGCTTACCTCACCATGGGACGCAAAATCAAAGAGGAAAGAGAAATTGCTGAGGAATTACCCGCACAGGCATAAGCCTTCGTAGCAGCAACACCTTCTCACACAACGATAGTTCCCCTTCTGGCAGCAAAAGCCGCCGAGGGGAACTTTTTCATATTTTTATCATTGTTTTTTCATTCTTTTAAGAAAGAAAAATGGGTAAAGTGTATGAAAATGACTAATTTTGCTGCACTTTTACATTTATCAACCAAAAAGGCATTATGAAATTAGCATTAATCGGTTATGGCAAGATGGGCAAGATGATAGAGCAGATTGCCATTGCCCGTGGCCATGAGATTGTAAGCATCATCGACATCGACAACCAGGAGGACTTCGAGTCTCCCGCCTTTGCATCAGCCGACGTCGCCATCGAGTTCACAACCCCGCAGGCGGCTTACGGCAACTACCTCCGCGCCTTCGCCAAGAATGTGAAGGTGGTGTCGGGGTCTACAGGATGGATGAGCGAGCATGGCGATGAGGTGCGCCGACTGTGCACCGAGGAAGGAAAGACCCTCTTCTGGGCTTCCAACTTCTCCATCGGTGTCGCCATCTTCTCTGCCGTCAACCGATATCTCGCACACATCATGGATGGCTTCCCACAGTATGATGTCTCCATGGAGGAGGTCCACCATGTCCATAAGCTCGATGCACCCTCGGGCACTGCCATCACCCTCGCCGAGGACATACTCGGGCAGGTGCAACGAAAGCAGGCATGGGTGAAGGGCACACTCACCGCGGCCGACGGTACGGTGAGCGGAACCAACAACCACCAAGCCGACGAACTGGTGGTCAGCAGCGTCCGACAGGGCGAGGTGCCGGGAATACACACCATCTGCTATGACTCCGATGCCGACAGCATCACCATCAGCCACAGCGCACACTCCAGAAAGGGATTCGCTCTCGGCGCTGTCCTCGCTGCTGAATACACCGCACAGCACAGCGGACTGCTCTCCACCAGCGACCTGTTCGCTTTTTAATTCATAATTCATAATTCATAATGCATAATTGAGGAGGTTCAAACCTCAATCCTCAATCCTCAAATCTCGAATCCAATGATAGACAAGCGCAAAGCCAAGCTCAACATGAAAGTGCAGTGGACCAAGTTCATCATCGTACTCGCACTCTATCTGCTCTTCCTCTACTGGGTGAAAAGCTGGCTCGGGCTCATCGTCGTGCCCTTCATCTACGACGCCTATATCTCGAAGAAAATCAACTGGCAGTGGTGGAAGGATGCCGAAGGACCCATACGCTTCGTCATGAGTTGGGTCGACGCCATCATCTTCGCACTCATCGCAGTCTATTTCATCAACCTCTTCTTCTTCCAGAACTATGTCATACCGTCGAGCTCGCTGGAGAAGTCTCTCCTACGGGGGGACTACCTCTTCGTCAGCAAGGTGAGCTATGGTCCGCGCATCCCGCAGACACCACTCACCATGCCCCTCACACAGCATACACTGCCCATCTTCAACACCAAGTCGTATATCGAGTGGCCGCAGTGGGACTACAGGAGAGTCAAGGGACTGGGTAAGGTGCAGCTCAACGACATCGTCGTGTTCAACTATCCTGCCGGCGACAGTGTGATGATGGCCGACCAATACCAGGCACAGGACTATTACCAGACGTGCTATGCCTATGGCATGCAGGAGTATGGACGCAGCGTCGTCGTCGACTCCCTCACGCCACAGCAGCAGTGGGACTACTACCACAAAGTGCTCGACATGGGGGCGCAAGTGGTGAAGGGCAACCCCAGCACATTCGGCGTGCTCGGCTCAAGACCGGTTGACAGAAGGGAGAACTACGTGAAACGCTGCGTGGGACTGCCTGGGCAGACGCTGCAAATCAAGGACAAAATCGTATATCTCGACGGACAGGCCAACAAAGAGCCCGACAACGTGCAGTACACCTATTTCGTCAAGTTCAAACCCGGTATGTGGTTCACCAATGAACTGATGATCGACCTCAACATCACCGAGGAGGATGTCTTAAGCCTGAATGTGAACAAATACATGCCCATGACCAGACAGGCGGCAGAAGCCCTCGCCAAGCGCACCGACCTCGTCGAATATGTGCAGCAGGTGACCGATGAGCACCATGCCGACGGAGGGAAAACCTATCCCGTGGATGCCAACACCGGATGGACACGCGACAACTACGGACCCGTCTGGATTCCCGAGAAAGGGAAGAGCGTGAAACTCAACCTCAGCAACATCGCTGTCTACGAGAGGCCCATCAGGGTGTACGAAGGCAACCAACTCGAGGTGAAGGACGGGAAAATCTACATCAATGGGCAGGCGACCGACACCTACACCTTCAAGATGGACTATTACTGGATGATGGGCGACAACCGGCACAACTCGCTCGACTCCCGCTATTGGGGCTTCGTGCCCGAAGACCATGTGGTGGGAAAACCCATCTTCATCTGGCTCTCCATCAACCCCGACAACGTGGGCAAGAAATACAGGTGGAACCGACTCTTCAACCTGGTCGACAATATTAAATGACCCTGACAGGATACTATCCTTTTTCCAGATGGTTTACAGACTTACTGACGAAATCATTTTCCCCGACCCGAGGCTCGTTGAGGTGGAGGAAGACGGCTTGATAGCCGTCGGGGGCGACTTGTCGGTAAACCGACTCCTTCTTGCCTACGACCTGGGCATCTTCCCATGGTTCTCGTTCAGAAAGAGCGAAATACTGTGGTATTGCCCCATGCAGCGTTTCGTCATCTTCCCCGACGAAATCCATGTGTCGCATTCCATGCGCACCCTTATGCGGAAGGAACGCTACCGGATGACGTACAATGAGGCCTTCTCAGAAGTCATCAGGCAGTGCAGCAAGGTCGACGGCCGCTACGAGAATGTCTATGCTTGGTTGGGCGAGGACATGATAGAAGCCTATACCGAACTCCACCGCATTGGCCATGCTGCTAGTGTGGAGGTTTGGGAGGGCGAACGGCTCGTCGGAGGCCTGTATGGAGTCGTTGCCTCGCATGTCTTTTGCGGAGAGAGCATGTTCTCACTCGTGCCCAGTGGCAGCAAACTGGCCCTTATCTATCTGGCACAACACCTGAAGGAGAATGGCTTCGATGTCATCGACTGTCAGTTTGAAACACCCCATCTCAAAAGCATGGGGGGGCGTTACATTTCATACAAGGAATACATGGCTTTCAACTGGGTCGACTTTTTTTAGACCTTTTCCGTTTCGGATTGTTCCTTTTCGGCGAGAAATACTTCCGAATTGATATAAATCAAGAAAAAGGGTAAAAAGTACAATTAATTTGAGTTTTGCTTGCAAGTTGGGCAAAAATACCTTATCTTTGCATCGTGTTTTTCATAGTATTAGATTTAAGGTTAACAAGGTTGGGACTCAGCGGAGCCCCATTTTTTTTGCCCTTAACTCTGGTGCTCCCACAATTATCCCGAATTTTCCGAATTTTCCGAGTATCACGAATTTTACGAGTATAATAGCCATAGTATTACCCGAAAGGATACAGATTATCATTAGTTTACTGAGTTTATTTTATTCGCAAAATCCTTATTATCAAAAGCTTATGCCCTTTCAGGGCGATTATTAGTGTTTGTCTTACGTACCCAGGGCGTTGCCCTGGGCTGAGTGCTTGTTGGCCCTTCGGGCCGCCATTGCTTTCGACAGATAATTTTCTCCTTTCGGGTTGAAATCGTTTTTTTATTTCTTTTTCTCTTTCTCCCTCCCATGGGCCGCATTTTGTTTGGTATTTCTTCTCTCTTCTCTCTTATCCCATCATGATTATCAAGTCTCTGTGTTTCTCTGTGTCTCTGAGGCATCTGTGTTGAATCTTTGAATCTCCACATCTCCAAAAAACAGCATCTTAGCATCTCAATCATTTCCTCTGTCTCCTCTGTTTCCCTCCCAAAGTGTTGAATCTTTGAACCTCCACATCTCCAAATAATCAGCATCTTATCATCTCAATCATTTCCTCTGTCCCCTCTGTTTCCCTCCCAAAGTGTCAAAAACTCTGTGTTTCTCTGTGTCTCTGAGCCTCTGTGTTGAATCTTTGAATCTCCACATCTCCAAAAAATCAGAATCTTAGCATCTCAATCATCTCCTCTGTCCCCTCTTTTTCCCTCCCAAAGTGTCAAAAACTCTGTGTTTCTCTGTGTCTCTGAGCCTCTGTGTTGAATCTTTGAACCTCCACATCTCCAAAAAATCAGAATCTTAGCATCTCAATCATCTCCTCTGTCCCC
>CAMHEL010000140.1 GCA_946184125.1 uncultured Prevotellaceae bacterium | reverse complement strand
CAACCTCCTCATCGGTGTCAACTTCAACTTCTAAAAAAGACAGAATACTCTATAGTATTTTATTTTAGAGTACACATCTTAAAACAATCGGTGCCGTCATCGCAAGGATGACGGCACCTCTTTTTTCATTATTCCCTAAATTTACTAAGTAGGTCTTACCAAATATCTATCATCAATTCATCTGCAGAACAGTATCGGCAGCGTGTATTTCACTTTGACGCATCTGCCATTCTGTATAGCGGGTATCCATTGTGGCATGTACTGCAGTCTGTCGACCACCTCGTCGGCAAGAATGGGGTCGGCGGCCTCCTCCACCTCGATATCACCTACGAAGCCATCCTCGTCAACAACGAAAGTGATGACAACACGGCCCTCAATGTAGTTTTCGTCGGCCATCAGAGGATATGAGATGTTGTCCTCTATCCACTCAGCAAAAGCGTCCGGGCCACCAACAAACTGCGGCATCTGCTCCTGGATGGTAAACGGTTCGTTATTATCAATGTCCTGTGCTGTGGCAAACTGGAAAGACATCAGACATACGGCGATGATTGCAAATACTTTTTTCATAATCGTGAATTTTTAATGGTTATTTTTTGGGGTTTTATGAATTGTTTTATTGTTCTGCTTTGGGGTTTGTGATGAATTACGATGCAAAGGTAAGCCCAGATTCACCCACATCAAAATAGTTTTCGACGAATACCCCAATCTTTTCGACGAATAGATGGAGCTTAATGCATAATTCATAATTCATAATGCATAATGCATAATTCATAATGCATAATTCATAATGCACAATTCATAATGCACAATTCATAATGCACAATTCACAATGCATAATTCACAATGCACAATTCATAATGCACAATTCATAATTCATAATGCATAATGCAAAAAACTAATCACAACTCTTAACCCTCAACTCTCAACCCTCAATTCATATTGCATTATGCATAAAGCAAAAAAACTAATCACAACCCTCAACTCTCAACTCTCAACCCTCAACTCTACTCATATTCATGCAAGAAATGGCATAAATATACGTCATTTTGGGTCGATTTTTTCATATTTTTAAAAGAATGGCATAAATCTTGTTCTATTCACTAAAAAATGCCGACATTTGCACCTTGAAAATGCAAAACCGGTATTTGAGGTGAATTGTTTTACAAAAGAGAAAGAAAAGAGAATGCAGAAACTGACCATTTTGATTGGTGCTTTCCTGCTCTTGCCATTTACAGCCAAAGCAGGGAACAAGGACTTCACAACCATGAAGTCGTGGGAGACCGAAGACGCTCCCGACAGTCTGAAAGCGATGGTGGGCACTCCACCGACGGTCAATCCTGCCGACACGCAGTATGTGTGGGACAAGGACCTCAATGAAGTCGTTGTGACAGGCCAGGGCGGTGGTGTCTCAAAGCGCCGTCTCTCGTCGAACGTCACCAAACTCTCGGCTGCCGACCTGGGAAAACTCCCCATAGGGCGAATCGACCAGATGTTGCAGAATGCCGTGCCCAACATGCAAATCACACTGACCAACGGTCAGCCAGGCACCACATCCATCATCAAGTCAAGAGGCCTCTCCTCGGCTTTCACCAACTCCACCCCCATCATCTATGTCGATGGCGTGCGTGTTGACAACCTCAACACCGGCTCTGCACTCTTCAACGTGATGAACAACGCCTATGGCGACATCAACGGACAGACGGCAGCATCGAGCGCCATAGGAGACATCCCGATGGAGAACATCGACCACATCGAGTATGTGCCTGGCGGTGCCGCCACCACCCTCTACGGTTCCGATGCCGCCAACGGAGTGATACAGATTTTCACGAAAAACCATGGCGAAGGTCGGTTCAGCGCCTCGGTCACCGCGCAGATGGGCATCGACGTCGCCAACGCTCAGTTCTACCACTTCGACCGCACGAAAGACCTCCTCCACCAGACAGGTTTCCAGCAGCGCTACGGCCTGTCGCTCTCGGGAGGCACCGAGCGCATGGGCTACTCCCTCGGCGCCAGCATGAGCCAGAACACCGGCACGCTCATCCACGACGGCAACGAGCAGAAGAAATACGACTTACGCTTCGGCACCTCCATACGCATGAACTCCATGTTGAAATACACCAACTCGTTCGGACTCGTGGCTGAGGAATACCGTCGCAACCGCAACGGCAACCAAGGTTACTACACCGGACTGTGGTTTGCGGAGGGCAGCGCAGCCGCCAACTTCACCTACAACGCCCTAGACGGCACACAGCGCAACTTCCCCGCCGACATCGATGCCGCCGACAGCTACACCTATCAGAAGATGAAGGAGTTCGTCTCCGAGGCAGAAGCCATGCAGGACCACAAGGAGGAGGTGAAACGATTCCAGACCTCACAGCAGATAGAATTCACCCCCATCCAAAACCTCACCTTCCATGCCACACTCGGCCTCGACTACCGCTACAACACCGACAAGTTGGTGGAGACCAACCGCTACCTCGTCCATACACAGATGAAGCCGGCAGGCACCACTGATGCTGGAAGCGTGGGCAACTACGACCGCAACTACTATGGCATCACCGGAGAGCTCAACGGACAGTGGAAATACTACCACGACGACCTGCTGAGCAACATTCTCACCGCAGGCTTCCAATACTTCAGCACACACGACCACCAAAGCCTCTACAAAGGGCAGAACGTGCGCGACGGAGCACGCATCATGACCGGTGCAGGCACCATTTATGCCGATGAATGGCTCAGCTACCTTCACAGCTACGGACTGTATGTGCAGGACAACTTCGGATGGCGCAACCGCTATTTCCTCGACCTCGGACTGCGCGTCGATTACAACACCGCCTTTGGCGACGACGTGGCATGGCAGGCATACCCAAAGGTAGGACTGTCGTACATCCTGTCGGATGAGCCATGGATGCGCCCTCTCACCGAGGAAGGATGGGTCAACACCCTGAAACTCATGGCCAACTACGGTGTCGCCGGCAGTTACCCGCCACCGTTCGAATACCAACGCACCATCGACGTGAGCCCCTATCTCGACAAGCAGGCCAACACCTTCGGGAAAAGAGGCAACCCCAACCTCGGACCGGAGCGGAAACACTCCTATGAAGTGGGACTCCAAGGCACATTCCTGCACAACGTCGTCAACATCGGGCTCACCTACTACCAAGCCATCACCCACGACGCCCTCTTCAACGTCCCCACACTGCCCTCTTCGGGAGAGAGCAGTTCCTACCTCGCCAACATCGGGAAGATACGCAACCGTGGCATCGAGGTCGCACTGGGACTGAACCTTATCAACACGAAGGACTGGGGGCTGACGCTCCGCACATCGCTCAACACCAATGCCAACAAGGTGCTCTCCACCGGCGGCGTGGTGCCCTTCGCCATCGGCGGCTTCTCCTCGCGAACCATCGTCACCGTCGTAGAGGAGGGCAAGCCCGTCGGCTTCCTCCGCGGCACAGCCACCAAGCTCAACGACGACAACACTGTGGCGGAAGTGCTCTACAACCAGGACCTCGGTCGCACCACACCCTCACTGTTCGGCAACTTCTCGCTCGCGGCACGATGGCAGAAACTGGGACTCACCATCACGGGAGATTACCAGACAGGAGCCTACGTACACTCCTTCGACAGGCAGTTCCGCTTCGCTAAAGGCATCACCGACGACGCCATACCCGCTGCAGCACTCAATGGCACCACACAGGCCAAGTCATGGCTCAACTTCACCAACTTCTTCGTCGAGAAAGCCGACTTCCTGAAAATACGCAACATCGGGCTCGACTACCCCTTCCAGTTCAAGAAAGGCGTGGTGCGAGAACTCAATCTGGCACTCAACATCTACAATCCCCTCTCATGGACAAGCAGCAGCGTCGACCCAGAGGCGGTGCTCAGCGGCGCAAGAACCCAGGGCGCCGTCGCCACCGGAGGCCTCAGCTACAGCAGTTACAGCCTCCCACGACAGTATGTGCTGACCGCAAAAGTTAGTTTTTAGACGCTAGACTTTAGACGCTAGACTTTAAACGCTAGGCTTTAGACTTCCGACGGCCGAGATCGGCCATCGGTGACCGATAGGCGATAGACATGGGCCACCGTGGGGCGCACCGTTAGGTCGCCAGCCATCAGTTCCGCCCGCCAAGAGTTTCGAGAACCAGCGAACTATTGTCTAAACTCCAAAACTCCTAAACTCCCAAACTCCCTCCAAAACTCCAAAACTCCAAATAAACCTCCAAAATAAACCTCCAAAATAACCTCCAAAAAGATGAAACTGAGATATTTCCCCATAGTAGGTGCCCTTCTGCTGAGCAGTTGCGACCTGGTAAGCCCCGACGAAATCGTCAACCCCAATGTCGATGAGTCCACCTTCCTCCGTTCCGACAACCCCATGGAAACGTGGGTCAACGGCACCGAGAAGGAACTCGCCCTCCACCTCTCCGACTTCGTTGAACTGATGGAGATACTCTCCGACAACTATTTCAACAACTACACCCGCTCGAGCAAGGTGTTCGACATCCCCCAGTTGCTCTACACCGACGCCGATGTCACCACCCTCCAGCGCCATGTGGGCGCACTTCGCGAGATGGCCGACTACGGGCTGACTACCGTGGCAAAGGCCGATGCTGCCACCACCAACGCACAGCGCTTCCACCTGCTCTGCATCAAGGCCTACTCCTTCATCCTCGCCGGCGACTTCTTCCGCGCACTGCCCATAGAGAACGGAGGCGACGTCGTGGAATGGGATGGACAGATGCAGCGGGCCATCGAGGTGCTGAAGGAGGCTCTGCCACTGGCTCAGAACGCTGAGGAGAAGGCCTTCGTACACACCCTATACGCACGGGCAGCTCACCGCATAGGCGACCGTCAGCAGGCCACCGAACAGGCGAAGCTGGCCCTGGCAGCAGCACCCAACCTTTGCCGGCAGGTGCTCTTCGACAGCAAAAACGGAGTGCTCAACAGGGCACAGGAGGCCATCTGGAGCGACTGGTTCCAACCACTGCCACGACTCGACTTCCTCGACCCAAAATACTTCCAAATCAGCAGCAGCGACCAGTGCCCCATCACCATCGCCAAGGCCGAGGAGAACTACCTCATCCTCGCCGAGGCAGCACTCGCCAGCAACGACTTGCAAGAAGCGAAGAAACAACTCTCCGGCTTGCTGGCACTCATCAAGACCCGCCCCGTGCAGACCGATATCAACGACCAGCTCGAAGGACGGTACAACGGAGGGCTGAAATCCTTCCCCAACAACCCTGCCTACCGTGTGCAGGCATCGCCCAACGACCCGCTGCGCGAGGGACTCATCATCGACCGCCGGCCACCATGCCTCATCGACATACCCTATATCTCGGGCACATCGGTGACACAAGCCATGATTGACGGTCTCGACAACCACGACAGCGCTCTCGAAACGGTCTATCTCATGCGTCAAGAAGTGTTCTTCGCCGAGGGCCGCCGACCCGCCGACCTGGGCATCCGCCTGCCACTATGCGAGGTGGAGGCTGCCAATGCCAAAAACGCCGCAGGCTACACCGAGGCCTGGATACCGCAGTTCGTACCCAAGAACTATGGCCTCGACGACTTCACCATCGACGAAGAGGCGAAAACCGTCACCATCGCCCATAACATGAACCGCGTCATCGTCGACAACGCCCGCTCGGCAGATGTCGCTCCATTCGAATAAGACCACACCTCATGAGAAAGATAATCTCCTGCCGCAGAGCACTGGCGACAATGCTCCTCGCCATGCTCACCATGTCAGCAACCATGGCCAGCGGTCAGCCACGCTATGTCATCCTCATCACCATCGACGGTTTGAGGGCAGAGATGATAGACGACCCGCTGATGCCATCGCCCTTCCTGAAGATGATGAGCCGCGACGGACTGCGCATCGCACGTGTCGAGGGCATACCTCCAGCAGCCACCTACCCCTCGCACACCACCCTGGTGACAGGCGAGGTGCCGGCACGCCACCGGGTGTTCTACAACCGTCCTTTCCTCTGGAACAAAGACACGGCGCGCATCAGCTACTGGTATGCCGACAGCATCGCCGTGCCCACTATTTGGCAGAGGGCACACGAGGCGGGCATGACCACAGCCTCGCTCTTCTGGCCCGTATCGACCGGAAGCCCATACATCGATTACAACGTGCCGGAGTTCTGGTCGCTCGACTACAGCTGCGACCAGATGGAGTATATCAAACCATCGTGCACCCCACTGGGTATACTCGACGAACTGGAGCGGAACGCATGCGGGAAGCTCGACACCATCACCTATCAGGCGGGGTCGATGCAGCGCGACGGGCGCACCGCCGCCATGGCCAACTACCTGATGAACCACTACCAGCCACGGCTGATGACCATACACCTCATCACCACCGACTACAGCCAGCACGACCTGGGAACACAGAGTGAGAGGCTGCTGCAGGACGTGGCAAGCGCCGACCATGCCGTGGGCACCATTATCGAGAACCTGAGGCTGACACACCGACTCGACAGTACGGTGGTCATCGTCACCGGCGACCACGGCTTTTGCGACTACCACCAGACGCTTAGCCCGAATGTGTGGCTCACACAGGCTCAACTGCTCAGCGAACGGCCCGGCGGTGAATGGAAAGCATGTTTCTACGCTGGCGGCAACACCAGCTTCCTCTATCTGCGCAACGCTGCCGACACGAAGACGCTACGGCGCATCCGGAAAATGCTCGACAAACTGCCCGATGACGTGCGGTGCCTCTTCCGCATCGTGGAGAAGGACGAACTCACTGCGAAGGGCGCCGACCCTGCCGTGGCTCTGGCTTTGGAACCTGTCGTGGGCGTGGCGGTCACCAACAACCGCACTGGCGACGTCGTGGCATCACAAAGGGGTGGCACTCACGGTTTCATCAGCGGACAGGATGCCACCACACTCATCGCATACGGACCGGGCATCGAGCCCAAACGCCAAGACTCCATCCGCCAAACCGACATCGCACCGTGGATTATTGAAATATTGAAGATTGAAAATTGAAAATTGAAGATTGAAAATTGAGCCCACTTTAAAAAGTCCAAATTCTTTGCCGAGAGCCGTTAGGCACTCCCCTCCCATCAAGGGGAGGGGTTGGGGGTGGGGTCTGTAACTTATTGATTTTTAGAGCTATTTAATCCATCTATCATTATCTCTCATTAAATGGTATGGGTGCGTGAGCTTCGCCTGTCGCTCTTTGCACACTTTTTAAAGTGGACTCAAAATTGAAAATTGAAAATTGAGGATTGAAAATTGAAAATTGAGGATTGAGGATTGAAAATTGAAAGGAGCATCAATTTTCTCCTCTTCGTATATTCCGGGGATGGTGTAAGAGGATTTCCTCGCGGAGCGTGGTGGTATCGATATGTGTGTAGATTTCGGTGGTGCTGATGCTCTCATGACCCAGCATGGTCTGGATGGCGCGCAAGTCGGCTCCCCCCTCGAGCAGCGCCGTGGCGAAAGAATGACGCAGCGTGTGCGGACTGACCGTCTTCTGGATGCCCGCTGCCGCCGCCAACTGCTTGATGATAATCAGGACCATGGTGCGCGTGAGATGAGCACCCCGGCGGTTGAGAAACACATAGTCCTCCTCGCCCGGTTTGATATCCATCCGGCACCGGTCGTCGAACCAGAACTCCAGTTCGGTCAGCGCACGCTGCGAGATGGGCACCAGACGTTCCTTGCTCCCCTTTCCCATCACCCGCACATACCCCTCGTCACGATAGAGCGATGAGAGACGCAGCATCACCAGTTCACTCACCCGCAGGCCGCAGCTGAAGAGCACCTCGACGATGGCACGGTTGCGGTGCCCCTCCCACTTCGACAAGTCGATCGCCGCCTCCATCCTGTCCACCTCCTCGGTGCTCAGCACCTCGGGCAGGTGGTCGCCCAACTGCGGCGACTCAAGCAGTTCGGTGGGGTCGCTCTCGATATAGCCATCGAGCAGCAGAAAGCGGTAGAACGAGCGCACACCACTCAGGATGCGGCACTGAGAGCGTGGGCCAATGCCGATGTCGTGCAGTCCGGCAGCGAAATGGCGCAGGTCATCGATGGTCGCCTCCAAAGGTTCGACACCCACACCATGAAGATAGACGAGCAATTTCTGCACGTCGCGAAGATATGCATCGATGGTGTTCACCGAGAAATTGCGCTGCAATCTGAGGTAACGACGGTACATATCGACAACATTCCTGCCGCTTTTCTTGTCTGTCTGCATGATTTTTCTTACTTTTGCCACCAAAGCCGAGCCTCACCCCCAACCCCTCTCCAAGGGGAGAGGGGAGTGGTTACTACGCGAATCGTCACTCCACACTCGATATTATCTTTTAAGGATAAATCTTTTCGAAATATGCCTTTCGGGGTAAACCTTTTGGGTAAACCTTTCGGACTGCAAAGATAACAATAATCCATGAGATATGAAAATACAAATCATTAATGGTCCCAACCTCAACTTGCTGGGAGTACGTGAGCCCGGCATCTATGGCAACAACTCCTTCGAGAGCTACCTGCCACAACTAAGAGCACACTACCCACAAGTAGACATCGAGTACTTCCAGAGCAACTGCGAAGGAGCACTCATCGACAAGATGCAAGAGGTGGGATTCACCTACGACGGCATCATCCTCAACGCCGGCGCATACACCCACACCAGCGTCGCACTGCACGACTGTATCCGCGCCCTACCCTGCCACGTCATCGAGGTGCACATCTCCAACGTCCACCAGCGCGAGGAGTTCCGCCACCACTCCATGATTAGCAGCGCATGCCAGGGCGTCATCTGCGGCTTCGGACTCGACTCCTACCGGTTGGCCGTCGAAGCCCTGCTCCACTGACCACCACACCCCGCACCACCATGTTCCCAAGCCAGGCCACCGAAGACTATATCCTGCAGCACACCATCCCCGAGAGCGACTACCTAAGACGGTTGTGGCGCGCCACCAACATCCACCTCCTCGCAGGCCGGATGGCGAGCGGCCACCTGCAGGGGCGGTTGCTGAAGATGCTGGTGCAGATGATCCGCCCACACCGCATCCTCGAGGTGGGCACCTTCAGCGGCTACAGCGCCATCAGCATGGCCGAGGGGCTCGACGACGACGGACTGCTCTACACCTACGAAATAGACGATGAACTGGAAGACTTCACCAGGCCATGGATAGAAGGCTCGTCCGTCGCTCATAAAATCATATTCACCATCGGCGACGCCATCAACGAGGCACCACGCCTCGGCATCACATTCGACATGGTGTTCCTCGACGGCGACAAACGGACCTACACCGATGCCTACCAGATGGCACGGAGGGTGACGACACACGGCGGATACATCATCGCCGACAACACCCTGTGGGACGGGCACGTGGCCGACAACGCCTACGACCACGACCATCAGACCCTCGGCATCAGGGCCTTCAACGACCTCGTGGCGCACGACGACAGCGTGGAAAGCCTCATCCTCCCCCTGCGCGACGGCCTCACTCTCATACGCGTGAAATGAAAAAACATGTAGCCTCGCTTTGCAGTTTGGATTTTTCTCCCTAATTTTGCATTCTCAACCATATCATTATCATCCAATAACTTTATCATCAAATAACTTTCAAATGAGAAAACTATTGTTCCTATGCCTCTTCGTCATGGCACACCTATGCGTGTCGGCCCAAAGCCTCATCGGCAACTGGGTTTCGGAAGAGTTGGCACGAAATGAAGCTGAAGAGATAAAAGCCGTCTTCACGCTCAATATCCCTGACAGCAAGTCGCTCAACCTCACCGCAGCGTGCAAGATGGAGGAGCCCAACACCGTGCGCCTCACCTTCGAAATGAAATTCAAAGGTACCTATACCAAAACCGGCAACGAACTCACCTTCAACCTTGACCCCAAGGAAGCACAAATAGGTATAAAAAACATAGAATACCTCGGTGAGGCCGCAGAGAAAATCAAAGAGCAGCCCGAACTCGAAGAAGCCCTGAAAGTGCTCTTCAACAAGGCCGTGGAAGGCGAGAAAGACAAAGTCATCGAGGAATTACCCCTCAACACCACCTTCATCATCGATAAGCTCACCGACAAGCAGCTCACACTCACCGACAAAAATGAGAATGACAGGGAGACACTGAATTTCAACCGCGCCGAATAATGCAAGAGACAAGACAGAACCGTATCGCACGACTGCTGCAGAAAGAGCTCAGCCTCATCTTCCAGTCGCAGACAAGAATGATGCGAGGCGTGATGGTCAGTGTCACACGCTGCCGCATCTCGCCCGACCTGAGCGTGTGCACCGCATACCTGAGCATCTTCCCATCAGAAAAAGGCGAGGAAATCATCGACAACGTCAACAACAACGTGAAGAGCATACGCTATGAGCTCGGCACACGCGTGCGCAACCAGTTGCGCATCATCCCCGAACTGCGCTTCTTCATCGACGACTCGCTCGACTACATCGAGCACATCGACGAGCTCCTCAAGAAATGAATTTCCCATTCTTCATCGCCCGGCGTTACCTCTTCTCGAAAAAGAGCACGCACGCCATCAACCTCATCAGCGCCATCTCTGTGTTAGGGGTGGCGGTGGCCACTATGGCCCTGGTCGTCACACTGAGCGTGTTCAACGGCTTCCACGACCTCGTCGCCTCGTTCTTCACCACCTTCGACCCACAAATCAAGGTCACTCCGGCAAAAGGGAAGACAGCACCGGCCGACGACCCCATTCTCACCGAAATCAAGCAGCTCCCTCAGGTGGAGGTTGCCATGGAATGCGTGGAAGACCAGGCACTCGCCATCTACCACGACCGGCAGGCCATGGTCATGGTGAAAGGCGTTGACGACAACTTCACACAACTGACGCATTTCTCCGAGATACTCTACCCCGATTCGGGCAGTGAGGTGCAGTTCCACGTCGCCAACCTGGAATATGGAGTGCCAGGCATCAGACTCGCTCAGACGCTCGGCACGGGAGCCCTGTGGCGCGACTACCTGCACATCTACGCCCCCGAGCGTGAAGGTCAGCTCGACATGACCAATCCAGAGGCAGCATTCGTAGAAGACTCACTGCTCTCACTCGGGGAGGTGTTCTGCGTCAGCCAGGGAAAATACGACAGCAACTACATCGTCACCTCCATCGCCTTCGCCCGGACGATATTCGGGCAGCAGGGCATGGTTTCATCCCTCGAACTGAGACTCAAAGCGGGCAGCGACCTCGACGACGTGAAAGAGGAGATGCGACGCATCGCAGGCGACAAATACCAGGTGCTCGACCGCTATGAGCAACAGGCCGACACCTACAAAATCATGAACATCGAGAAATTCATCGCCTATATCTTCCTCTCCTTCATCCTCATGGTGGCCTGTTTCAACATCATCGGTTCGCTGTCGATGCTCATCATCGACAAGAAAGAGGACGTGGCCACCCTCCGTGGCCTTGGGGCTTCCAACCGCCAAATCTCCAGCATCTTCATGATAGAAGGCCGCATGATAGCGGCGGCAGGTGCAGTGCTCGGCATCATTCTCGGCCTCTTGCTCTGCTGGTTGCAGATACGTTTCGGACTGGTAAGGTTGGGCAACACCAGCGGCGCCTTCATCATCGACTCCTATCCCGTCAGCGTCCATTTCTGGGACATCGTGTTGGTGTTCGTCACCGTGATAGCCATAGGATGGGTGGCAGTTTGGTATCCCGTTC
>CAMHEL010000139.1 GCA_946184125.1 uncultured Prevotellaceae bacterium | reverse complement strand
CGCTCATGCCCATCCTCATCGCCAGCGTCACCGCCACCTGCTTCACCTACATCCTCGTGGGGAGCGACTCGCTCTTCCATTTCACCCTCGATGCTCCATGGCAGGTGGAGCGGGTGCCGGCTACCATCCTCCTCGGCATCTTCTGCGGCCTCGTCAGCCTCTATTTCATCAGGCTGATGACCGCCTGCGAGAAAGTGTTCGCCCGTATGGGGCAGCACCATTACCTCAAACTCATCCTCGGAGGCGTGGTGCTCAGCAGCCTTATCTTCTTCTTCCCCTCACTCTACGGCGAGGGATACAACAGCATCAACATCCTGCTCAATGGGCGCACCGCGGCCGACTGGGACACCATCCTCAACAATTCCATCTTCTACGGCCATGGCGAACTGCTCATGGTCTATATCGGACTGGTGCTCGCCACGAAGGTCTTCGCCACGTCGGCCACCAACGGAGCCGGCGGCTGCGGCGGAACATTCGCACCCTCGCTCTTCATCGGAGCCTTCGCTGGCTTTTTCTTCTCAAGGGCGTGGAACACCAACGGGCTGAGCATCTATCTGCCCGAGAAGAATTTCGCCCTCCTCGGCATGGCTGGCGTCATGGCTGGCGTCATGCATGCTCCGCTCACCGGAATATTCCTCATCGCCGAAATCACCGGAGGCTACAAAATGTTCATCCCTCTCATGATTGTCAGCATCTGTGCCTATCTCACCATCATCATCTTCGAACCGCACAGCATCTATGGCATGAGGCTCGCCCGTGAGGGAAAACTCATCACCCACCACACCGACCGTGCCGTGCTCACACTCATGAGCCTCGAGAGCATCATCGACCGCACCTACACACCCATCGACCGTGACATGCCCCTCGGAAAACTCGTGCATGTCATCAGCATGAGCAACACCTCGTACCTCCCCGTGCTCGACGATGCCGGCACACTGCTCGGCGAGGTGGACCTCAACCGCATCCGTAACGTGATGTTCCGCACGGAGCTCTACCACCACTTCACCGTGGCGCAGCTGATGACACCGCCGGCCTCCACGCTCGGTGTCGACGACCCCATGGAGGATGTGATGGGGAAGTTTGAGGCCACCGGCGCCTTCTCCCTCCCCGTGGTGGATACCGACAACCATCTCATCGGCTACATCAGCCGCACACACATGTATGCCATGTACCGAAAAATGGTGGCAGATATGTCAGATGAGTAAGGCTTTAGGCTTTAGACTTTAGACGCTAGACTTTAGACTTTAGACGTTAGCTGTGTGCCACCGTGGGGCGTGCCGTCAGGTCGCCCCCCCCGTTAAAAAGCAAGAACCATTATGACGAAAGAAGAACTTAGAATCGTATTTATGGGCACGCCGGAGTTTGCTGTCGGCACCCTGAGCGCCCTTGTCGAAGGCGGCTACAACGTGGTGGCTGTCGTCACCCAGCCCGATAAACCCGTGGGCCGTCACGGAAGTGTGCTGCAGCCCTCCGAAGTGAAGCGTTATGCCTTGGAGAAAGGCATTCCCGTGTTGCAGCCCGAGAAAATGAAAGACCCGCTCTTCGTCGAGCAGTTACGGGCATACAATGCCGACCTACAGGTGGTGGTCGCTTTCAGAATGCTGCCCGAGGTGGTGTGGGCCATGCCACGCTTCGGAACCTTCAACGTTCATGCGGCCTTGCTGCCGCAATACAGGGGGGCGGCTCCCATCAACTGGGCGGTCATCAACGGGGAGACCACGACCGGGGTCACCACCTTCTTCCTCGACCATGACATCGACACCGGACGTATCATCCTGCGCAGGACGTTCGACATTCCCGACGAGGCCGATGTGGCTTATGTCTATGACGGACTGATGCGCCTCGGAGCTGAGGCAGCCATCGACACCATCGACCGCATCATCGAGGGCGACGGACAGGTGGAGAGCATCAGCCAGGAGGAGATGACCCAGGAGATGACGACGCTGCATGCCGCACCGAAGATTTTCAAGGACACCTGCCGCATCGACTGGACCATGACCTCGAAGCGGGTTTATGACTTCGTCAGAGGACTCAGTCCCTACCCGGGCGCCTGGACCACTCTATGCCAGGAAGGGGCGCAGCCTGTAGTGATGAAGGTGTTCAAGACTGCGAAGACCAACCGTGGAGCGGTGGGGGAGCCGGGCGATATCGTGGTGGAGAAAAACCAACTCTTCGTCACCACGTCCGACGGTCTGCTGCGTATCGAAGAACTGCAGATGGCAGGGAAGAGGCGCATGAACGCCGCCGACTTCCTCAATGGCATGAGGCAGGCGGCGGCGTGTGTGTTGAAATAATTCCGACAGATACGCTCGCTAAGCGCTATTCCCCCGGCTGGCTGTGATTTCAATCACATTTTAAGCAAAATATTTGATTTTTTCATTTATTCATCGTATCTTTGCAGAAATCTTTTAATCAACTAATATCAAGTATTATGAAAATGAAATCTATTCTTACGACGTTGATAATGTTGTTGATGATGACATGCAACGTGATGGCAGGTGAAAAAGCCGGTCTTAAAAGCAATGAGGTGACGGAACAGCCAGCCCCCTACACCATCATCATTACTGGAAATGGAGTCATCGGGCGTGACGGTCCTGCTGGATACGACACTGGCGCACGTTTTAACAAAGGTCAAAAACTCACATGCTACGGCATGGATGGCTCATGGTACAAAGTGAAATTTGGCAATGGCGTACGCTGGGTGTCTTCGTCATACGCTAAGGTCTACACCGCAACAAGACAGCAAGAGGTGACCAATTATGTCGTCATCACTGGCAACAAGGTGATTGGACGTAAATCACCTGCCGGAGCCGACACGGGCGTCAGGCTGTTCAAAGGCACCCGACTGCCTTATCTTGGCACACAAGGCAGCTGGTACAAAGTCAGTTACAAAGGAAGAATCATCTGGGTCTCTGACCAATACAGCTACGTAGATTAATATTCTTCGTCTTTATTCATCCACTCAGGTGCGGAAAATGGTATTATCACCATAGTTTCCGCACCTGAGTTTTTTTGAGGGAGTTTTTTTGAGGGAGTTTGGGAGTTTAGTAGTTTAGGAGTTTAGACATATGCTTTGTGGGCACACGGTTTAAAGTCTAAGGTCTAAGGTCTAGCGTCTAAAGTCTAAAGTCTAAGGTCTAAGGTCTAAAGTCTAGCGTCTAAAGTCTAGCGTCTAACCTCTCCTGTGCTTCATGCGCCAGAAGAAGTGATATATCCGGAAAATAGGCTCGCACAGGCACTCCGAGGGGAAATAGCGCAGCAGTTGCAGGTCGCGTTTTGCGACGCGGAGGTTGCGCTGGAGAGCGCTGTGCGGCGTGCCGCCAAGTGCCCGCTCGTCCCATTTGCCGAAATTGCCGCCTTCGAGGATTTCGCGCATCAGCAGTCGGCCAAGGCGTTCGTCGGGAGCGCATAGCAGCAGTTCGCTGCGTGTGCCCAGCACATGCTGTAGCACCCACATCAGAGCTTGCGCAATCTTGAACAATCCGAGATGGCGCAACTCACGCTCTGTGGGGCGGGGCTTTCCGGCATGGCGTACGAGGAGATAATGATAGTCCACCACATGGCGCAGGCCCACACCCTCACGCAGGAGATGGGCGTATAGATGGGCCAGCAGGAAGATGCAGTTGAACTCAAAAGTGGGCACACAGAAGCCCCATTCCTCCTGCTTGTTGGAGAAACAAGCATCGGAGTGGTCGACAAACCACTTCTGCAGACGGTGGTTGTGAACGGGATTGCTCATCCACGACGGACGGTAATGCACCTCGATGGGCACCTTGTCCGCACCCTTGCCGGCACTGATGAATTCGATATGGTGGTAGAGGCGCCGGAAACCGGGCACCACGGAGTCGACATAGGCTATCACCTTGTCATCGCCACCCTCCACCCATATGTCGATGTCGCCGGGAGGACGCATCCACGGGGTGGGGTAGAGCAGGGAATTGCCCTGGCCCTTCAGCACGCACGACCGGAAACCCTCACGCTGGAAATTGCGCCACACCCAAGCCGCTTTCTCGTAGGTCAGGCGGTTCTTCTTTTCCACTTTCTTCACGCGTGCCATCCACGTGAGCACCGTCTCCTCGCTCAGTTTCAGAATGCCGAGGCGGTCGAGGCGCTCGATGCCATGCCAGTAGGTGGTGTCCACCGTCTGCTGGCGGGCGAAGGCATACAGCTTGTCCCAGTCGATGTCATGCACCGATGGGGGTACCGGGGCGTCGTCATCCAAACTGAAACGCAGAAGCTCCAAATAACGGGTAATCTCGTCCATAACGCAAAAGTACTGCTTTTTTTTCACTCGCCGCCCTTTTCCACCATTTTTTTGTCGTCGGCACCAGCCACCATCATCAAATTGTGATGATTTAATGGCCTCTTCATCCTCCCAAATCGTCCTGTTTGCTTTCATTTTGATTGTTTTTGCCAATGTTTTTGGTCAAGTGTTCAAAAAATATTGTATTTTTGCGGTAATATTATGAAACAATCTATTTGAAATGATAACAGGAGAGATTAAAAACCGCATAGATTCAATTTGGGACACCTTTTGGACAGGTGGCATCACCAATTCCCTGACAATCTTGGAACAGATGACTTACCTGTTCTTTATGAAGATGCTCGATGATGCACAGCGCACAAAAGAGGCAAATGCCAATGCTTTTGGTGTGGCAGTGAAAGCCCCAACCTTCAAACAGGGTGTGTGGCACAACCCCGAAACCGACAGGGATGTGGACTACAACGACCTAAGATGGAGCGTGTTCAAGAACAAGGAACCCGAGATGATGTTCCGCACGGTGAGCAAGGATGCCTTTATCTTCATCAAGACACTCAATGAGGGTAAGGAGTCGGCATACAGCCGCTTCATGGAGAATGCCACGTTCCTTATCCAAAGCCCACGCACGTTGACCAAGATAGTGGAGGGTATCGACCACCTCGATATGAACAACCGAGACACGATGGGCGATACATACGAGTATATCCTTGGCAAGATGGCTGCTTCGGGCAACAACGGTCAGTTCCGCACCCCACGGCATATCATCCGTATGATGGTGGAAATTATGCAGCCCACCTTGAAAGACACCATCTGTGATCCTGCTATGGGCAGTGCAGGTTTTATTGTGGAAAGTGCCAAATACATCAAAGAGCATTATCAGAAAGAACTGTTGAAGCGTGAGCATGCCGACCACTACAAGAGCGGTATGTTCCACGGCTTCGACACGGATTTCACCATGCTGCGTATCGGTGCAATGAACTTGATGTTGCATGGAGCAGACAATCCCGACATCCAATACCGTGACAGCCTATCGACCGACAACACAGACACCGACCGATATACCCTCTGTTTGGCAAACCCACCCTTTACGGGAAGTCTCGACTATGAGGCAGTGAGCAAGTCGTTGCTTGCCATCACCAAGACCAAGAAAACCGAACTGCTGTTTGTCAGCCTGTTCATCCGTATGTTGCAGATGGGTGGCCGCTGTGCGAGCATCGTTCCCGATGGGGTGTTGTTCGGCAACAGTACGGCTCATAAGGCATTGCGCAAAGAACTGATAGACAACCAACGGCTGCAAGCAGTTATTTCCATGCCATCGGGTGTGTTCCAACCCTATTCGGGTGTCTCCACCGCTGTATTGGTCTTCACCAAGACCAACGCAGGAGGCACGGACAAGGTATGGTTCTACGACATGAAAGCCGATGGCTATACCCTTGACCAAAAACGGACGGAATGCCAAGAAAACGACATCCCTGATGTCATTGCTCGTTTCAAGAATTTGGAAGCCGAGAGCAGCCGCACACGCAAAGAGCAGTCGTTCCTCGTTCCTGTGGATGAAATCCGCAACAACGACTACGACCTCTCCATCAACAAATACAAAGAGGTGGAGCGTGTCAAAGTGGAATACGATGCTCCCGATGTCATCTTCGATAGGATTGCTTCTCTACAAGAGGAAATCAACAAGGCAATGGATGAATTTAAGGAGAAGTATCTATGAGAGAAGGTTGGACATATAAGAAATTGGGGGAGGTATGCTTTTACCCTAAAGAAAGAATAGCATTATCTGAGATTTCTGCTAATCAATATGTTGGTGTTGAAACATTGGTAAAAGATAGAGGTGGTGTTTCTTTTGGTGATAGTTTGCCAAGTACCGATTTTGCAATAAAGTTCATAAAGGATGATGTATTAATTGGCAATATACGTCCATATTTGAAAAAAATATGGATGTCAGATAGGAATGGTGGAGCAAGTGGTGATATCATTGTCGTTAGAGTTTCCCCTCACAATAAAGATAGCATAATTTCTTCTTATCTTTTTAAGGTTCTATCGTCAAATATGTTTTTTGAATATGACAATGCTCACACACATGGAGCAAAGATGCCAAGAGGTGATAGGAATTCTATTGCAGATTATATTATCCCCGTTCCACCCCTCTCAGAGCAGCAGCGAATTGTTTCTGAACTTGACCTTCTGTCGAGTATCATCGAGAAGAAAAAGGCACAACTGAAAGAATATGACCAACTCGCCCAATCCATCTTCTATGATATGTTCGGAGACCCTGTGACGAATGAAAAAGGATGGGAGGTGAAAACGTTGGGCGAAATAGGTACAATCGGTACAGGTGCAACCCCAAATAGGAAAAAAGAAGACTTATATTACGGTGGAGATATTAATTGGGTTAAAACTACAGAAGTTCATAATTGTGAAATCATAAATACAGAAGAGACAATAACTCAATTAGCAATAGAGGAAACAAATTGCAAAATATACCCACCTAACACACTTTTGATGGCTATGTATGGTCAAGGGAAGACAAGAGGTCAAATAGCAAAATTGAAGATAAGAGCAGCAACGAACCAAGCGTGTGCAGCCATAATGTTAGATGAAAAGGTGAGTAATTTGGATTTCATTTATACGTTATTGCTTATCAAATATGAAGACATTAGAGCGATGGCACAAGGTGGAAATCAAGCAAATCTCAATATGAAACTTGTTGGGTCTATACCCATCATAATACCTTCATTGGAATTACAAAACCATTTTGCCTCAAAAATAGAAGCAATAGAGCGACAAAAGGCTCTTGTTCGGCAATCCATCACCGAGGCAGAAACCCTGTTCAACAGCCGTATGGACTATTGGTTTTCATGATGGCAGCGGTGAAACTGCAACCAAAGGGGAAGAGAAAAAAATAAAAACACAACGACAGTGACTGAAGAGGAGTTTATAGCGAAAAAGAAATACGCGGGAGAGAAAAAGACCTCGATGAAACGCCGTAATATCTATCACGACTATTCAGAGCGGCGTATGTATATGATAACGCTCGAGGTGGAAGGACGAAAACCTGTCTTCGGCCGTCTTGTTGGCAATGCCTTTGCTGAACGTGGCAGCCGTGACGAACCGCGTATCGAACTGTCGGAACTGGGCAAGGCTGTGCAGAGCGAATGGCTAAACATTCAGCGCTATTACCCGCAAATAGAGGTAATGGCCATACAAATGAAGCCCGACCATCTACATGGCATCCTTTTCGTGAAGGACACTTTGCCCGTGCATCTCGGGCAAGTGATTTCGGGGTTTAAAACTGGGTGCCGAAGGGCACAAAAGGCCTTGGAGGCCGCCTGGGATTTGGAAACTGCGGTGGAACCGCAGTATGCTGAGAACGAAGCAACAACGGCCAAGGATACAAGGAGTGAAGCCAAGCATGAAGCCGCCAAGCATGAAGCCGCCAAGCACGAAGCCGCTATGCACGAAGCCGCCAAGCACGAAGCCGCTAAGCACGAAGCCGCTATGCACGAAGCCGCTATGCACGAAGCCGCTATGCACGAAGCAAGTGGTTCGCCGTATGTAACGGCTTCGCCGTTACCCCCGTCCAAGCCTCATAGTCACCAGCTCTTTGCCAAGGGCTATAACGACTTGATACTCCGCTCCTTTGATGAGTTTCCCATATGGAAGAACTATCTCCACGATAACCCACGGCGTCTGATGATGAAACGCGCCCGCCCAGAATTCCTGCGGCCTTTCTTTGGTCTGCGCATAGGTTCACATAGTTATAGTGGCATAGGCAACCGTAGTTTGCTTGCTGCTACCAAGCGAATAGCAGTGCGTATATCAAGGAGAATGAGCGACAGCGAAATCGCCACAGAGACCTTCCGTTACCTGGATGCCGCCAAACAGGGCGCCGTCCTCGTCTCGCCAGCCATATCACCTGGCGAAAAGAGCATTATGCGGGCTGCCTTTGATGCAGGTTTGCCCATCATCGTCATCATGGAAAACGGTTTCACTCCAATGTCGAAACCTCATGGTGAACAGTTTGATGCATGCGCAAGAGGACAACTGCTAATGCTTTCTCCATGGGAGCACCATAATGAGAAAAGGAAAATCACTGCAGAGCAATGCCAACAGATGAACCTAATGGCATTAGAAATCAGCAGACAATCGTAACATAATCATGAGAAACTTCGACTATCTACAAGACTTAGGTCTGACCGAATTGCATCAGTTCTGTGCAGCAGCAGAGGAGTTGCAAGTCAGCAATCCCGACCTCAGTGCCATCAGCGCAAGAAAGGCATTGGAATATATGGTCAAGTCACTTTATGTGATGAAGAACATAGAGATACCCGAAAGGGCATCACTGTTTGAGTTGGTAGATAGCGAGGTTTTCCGTGGTTTCATAGGTGATGAGCGAGTGATGATGGCTGCTCACTATGTGCGCAAGGTGGGCAACAACGGTGCTCATAGTACTCCTGTGAGCAAGAGAGAGGCTTTCTTCTGTCTGCTCAACATCTACAATGTCGTTGCGGCAATCCTGCACAAACTCACCCTTCTCAAAGAGGTCGTTCCCTTTGACGAGAAACTGCTCCCCAAGAAGCCACAGGCTCCAAGTCTGACACCTGCAACGGTGACTGTCACACCACAGTCAACCATCGTGCAGGCTGCCGACAAAAGTGCTGTGGATGACAAGAAACCTGTTGCAGAGGTTCCTACCGACATATCAGAGGCGGAGACGCGCAAACTGTATATCGACCTTATGCTGAAAGAGGCAGGGTGGGACGTGCTTGAAACCGAGGGCGCAATACAGCCCTCAAAGGCTTGTGTCGAAGTTGAGGTCCAGGGAATGCCCTATGGGTATAGACCGGAAAACCAACAAGTGGTTTCTGAAGAACGATTCGCTGCTGAAGAAATGACCTTCCCCCAAACAGGCAAAGGCTATTGCGACTATGTGCTCTTTGGCAGCAACGGTCTGCCTCTTGCCGTAGTGGAAGCCAAGCGGACAAGCAAGTCTCCCCTCGCTGGAAAGCACCAAGCCGAACTATATGCCAATTGTTTGGAGAAACGGTATGGCACACGCCCTGTCATCTATTACACCAATGGTTTTGAGACCAATATCATCGATGGTTTGGGCTACCCACCACGCAGACTGTATGCCTTCCATACCGAAAGCGACTTGGAGTTGCTGATACAAAAGCGTAATCGGCATGATATCACGGACTTCAGTGTGAAGGACAGCATCACCGACCGTCACTATCAGAAAATGGCGATTAAATCAGTCTGCGAGCACTTTAATGGCAAGTACCGCAGAGGATTGCTGGTCATGGCTACAGGAACAGGAAAGACGAGGGTTTCCATCTCATTGGTTGATGTTCTCACCCGAAACGGATGGGTGAAGAACGTGCTGTTCCTTGCCGACAGAATCCCATTGGTCAGTCAGGCACACAAGAATTTCGTGAAATTGCTGCCCCACATGACCACCTCTATACTGAGTGAGGACAAAGACCCCGACACCACGGCACGTATCACGTTCTCCACCTATCAGACGATGATTAATTACATCGACACTGATGAGAAAGCCTTTTCCGTCGGTCGGTTCGACTTGATTATCATCGATGAGGCTCACCGCAGCATTTTTGGCAAATACTCTGCCATCTTCAACTACTTCGACGGCCTGTTGGTGGGACTGACAGCCACACCGAGAGACGAGGTTGACCGCAGCACATACGAGACATTCCAAATGGAACAGGGACAACCCAACTATGCATACGAGTTGGAGGATGCTGTATCGGACGGTTATCTCGTCAACTACAAAGGTTTCAAGCGTGGCTCTCTGATACTGAAAGAGGGTATCAAGTACGACAGCCTGAGCAAGGAAGAGAAGGAGCAGTTGGAAAGCGTATGGGAGTATGAAAAGGCAAGGAAAGCCATTGACGATGAAGACTACCATCGCAACATCGAGAACAACGAGATATTCAAATACATCTTCAACAAGGACACTATTGACCATGTGTTGCAGGACTTGATGGAGAATGGTCTGGCAGTGCAGAGCGGTGAGCGTATCGGAAAGACCATCATCTTCGCCTTCAACCACCGACACGCAGAGATGATAGTGGAGCGGTTCAATGCCCTCTACCCTGAGTACGGTGCGGAGTTCTGTGCGCTCATCGATAACTATGTGACCTATTCCAAAGACCTCATCGACAAGTTTGAGATTCGTGATGCCAATCCGCAGATAGCCGTATCGGTGGATATGCTCGACACAGGAATAGACGTTCCCGATGTACTGAACCTTGTGTTCTTCAAGACGGTGAAGAGCAAAATCAAGTTCATGCAGATGATAGGACGTGGCACACGGTTGTCAGCGAACATCTTCGGTCCAGGGAAGGACAAAAAATTCTTCTATATCTTTGATTGGTGTCGGAACTTTGAGTATTTCGACAAGAATCCCGATGGTCAGAAAGCCACCGTCATGCCTTCTCTGACAGAGAAACTTTTTGCGCTCAGAACAAAAATTGCGTTCCATCTTCAACACCAAAAATACCAAGAAGTCGAATATGCCAAGAGCCTGCACGATGAGGTAAAAGCATTGTTGAAAGAGCAGGTGTCAGTATTGTCCGACAGCCATATCTCCGTCAGGGAGAAATGGGAAGCGGTCAGCCATTTCAAGGATGATGACGCTTGGGTATATCTGTCGGAGGTTGACGTGAACACGCTGAGTACAGAGATAGCACCACTGTTACCCAAGAACACTTTGGATGAGAATGCCAAGAAATTAGACCTGTTGGTCTTGCAGATAGAACTGTCGTTGCTTGATGAGGAGACCAATGCCAAGAGACCCATACAGTCGGTTCAGACCATCGCAGAGAAATTACAGGAGAAAGCCACATTGCCACAAGTGCAAGCGAAGATGGACACCATCAAAGAAGTACTATCAGAAGTGGCATGGCAGAACGTCTCGCTCGCTTGGCTTGAAAAGGTGAGAAAAGACCTCAGAGACCTGTTGAAATTCCTTATGGGGAATAACGACAAATCATTCGTTGTGGATATCGAGGATGAGATAACCGATGATGGTGCAATGGAAGGCATCACCCCACGGATATCATACAAGCAGAGCGTGTTGGATTTCCTGTCGAACAACAGAAACCACCCTGTGCTCCAAAAGATATACAACATGGAGCAACTGACAGAGAAAGACATTGCCGAACTTGAACGTATCCTATGGAAGGAATTGGGCAGCAAGGCTGATTACGACCGCTATACCCATGGGATGACCTGTGGCAGCAACGTAGCCATCTTCATCCGTTCGATGGTCGGTGTGGACAGGAAGAATGCAGTCAGACGATTCTCCGAGTACATATCGGGAAATGAGTTGAATGCCGAGCAAGAAGAATTCCTGTTGACTATCATTGCCTATGTCTGCGAGAACGGAGACATCACCAAGGAAACAGTGGTGAACGAGCCACCATTTGATGAACGGTTGTCTGTCTTCTCGGCATATATGCTGCCACTCGCCAAATACATCGAAACCATTCACGCCGTTATCACACCGCAGACGGCATAGAAGATTTAAATTAAGGTGGGTTCTATTAATTATGTCGAGGCGATTTTCGACTTTTAGTCGAGGGC
>CAMHEL010000138.1 GCA_946184125.1 uncultured Prevotellaceae bacterium | reverse complement strand
TGCTCATGACAGAGTAAATGGAGTAATAATTGTAAGGTGTGTTCTTTTTTATAGAGCCCACCTCTTATGGTGTGTCAAGTCCTCGCACCACTTGCTCCACCACCCCCGGGAAATACTTCATCTCCAGTTCGTGGCCTTTGGCAGCGATGTCGTCGGGAGTGTCGTCGGGCGAAAGTGCCACATGGAATTGTGCTATGATTTCCCCTCCGTCGACCACCGGACTGACGTAGTGTATGGTGATGCCCGTCTCGGTGTCGCCGGCGGCTTTCACTGCCTCATGCACATGATGCCCCCACATGCCCTTTCCGCCGTGGCGGGGCAGCAGTGAGGGGTGCAGGTTGATGATGCGCCGTGGATAAAGGGCGATGAGGTAGTCGGGAACCATCGGCAGGAAGCCAGCCAGGACTATCAGGCCGATGTCGTAGCGCGACAGCAGCGGTTGCATGACCGTGGGGTCGTTCAGTCCACGTTTGTCTATAACCACAGAGGGGACACCCAGACGGTGGGCACGGGTCAGGGCGTAGGCATCGGAGCGGTTGCTCACCACTAAGGCAGTGCACACCACGTCGGAATGTTCAAAATAACGGATCAGATTCTCGCAGTTGCTGCCACTGCCCGATACGAATATTGCAATGTTTGTCTTCATCAGCGTGCAAAATTAGTACAAAAATAACATAAATCAAATAATCAGGGCAAATAAATAAAAAAGTATGCTCAATATGGCGTGAGTATACCTATTTTTTCGTAACTTTGCATTCCGATTCGAAACAAAGACTTTCTATGGCACAAGAAAAGATTATAAAGACCGCCCTCATCTCCGTCTATCACAAGGATGGTCTTGAGGAGCTTCTTGCCGAGCTGAATGCCGGCGGAGTGAAGTTTCTTTCCACTGGTGGTACACAGCAGTTCATCGAGTCTCTGGGCTATGAATGCCAGACCGTGGAGAGTGTCACCACCTATCCCTCCATTCTCGGGGGAAGGGTGAAGACGCTTCATCCCAAAGTCTTCGGCGGCATTCTCGCACGTCGCGACAACGAAGGCGACCAGGAGCAGATGAAAGAGTATGATATCCCTGCCATCGACCTCGTTGTGGTCGACCTCTATCCTTTTGAGGATACTGTCGCTTCAGGGGCTGGCGAGCAGGACATCATCGAGAAAATCGACATTGGCGGCATCTCGCTCATCAGGGCAGCTGCCAAGAACTTCGCCGATGTGGTGATTATACCCAGCAAGGCCGAGTATGCGACACTCGTCGACATCCTCCGCCAGCAGGGTCCCTGCACTACCCTCTGCCAGAGGAGGGCGTTTGCCACAAGGGCTTTCCAGGTCAGCAGCAGCTACGACACTGCCATCCACCAGTGGTTTGAGCAGTAACAATACCCCAGGAGTGGGGCTTAATCTATCATTCAAGACTAAAAAAAGACTTCAGAAAAATGGGATTTTTTTCATTCATTCGTGAGATAGCCATGGACCTTGGCACCGCCAACACCATCATCATCAGTGATGACAAAATCGTGGTTGACGAGCCTTCCGTTGTGGCACTTGACAAGCGTACTGACAAAATGCTCGCTGTGGGCGAGAAAGCCAAGTTGATGCATGAGAAGACGCACGACAACATACGCACCGTAAGGCCGCTGCGCGACGGTGTGATAGCCGACTTCTCGGCCTGTGAGCAGATGATGCGCGGACTCATCAAGATGGTGCATACCGGCAACCGTTTCTTCTCACCCTCGCTCCGCATGGTGATTGGCGTGCCGTCGGGCTCCACCGAAGTGGAACTCAGGGCCGTGCGCGACTCGGCAGAGCACGCCGACGGCCGCGACGTCTATCTTATCTTCGAGCCCATGGCCGCTGCCATTGGTATCGGCATCGACGTCGAAGCCCCGGAGGGCAACATGATTGTCGATATCGGCGGCGGAAGCACCGAGATAGCCGTCATCTCTCTTGGCGGCATCGTTTCCAACAACTCCATCCGCATCGCCGGCGATGACCTCACCGCCGACATTCAGGACTATATGAGCCGTCAGCACAACCTCAAGGTGGGAGAGAGAATGGCCGAGCGTATCAAGATACATGTGGGCTCAGCACTCACCGACCTTGGCGACGAGGCCCCCGAAGACTATGTGGTGAAAGGCCCCAACCGCATCACAGCCCTGCCTTTGGAGGTGCCGGTGTGCTATCAGGAAATCGCACACTGTCTCGACAAGACCGTGGCGAAAATAGAGAATGCCGTGCTCTCTGCCCTTGAGAAGACCCCGCCCGAGCTGTATGCCGACATCGTGCACAACGGCATCTACCTCACTGGTGGAGGTGCCCTGCTCAGAGGCCTCGACAAGCGGCTTCAGGACAAGATACAAATCCCCTTCCACATCGCTGAGGACCCACTCCACAGCGTGGCAAAGGGTGCCGGAGTGGCTCTCAAAAACGTCGACCGATATTCGTTCCTGATGAGATAAAACGGGCCGGGACATGCGCAATCTCTTAGCGTTCCTCAAGAAATACAATTACTGGTTTGTCTTTGTTGTGCTCGAGGTGGTGAGCCTTGCGCTGATGTTCCAGTTCAACAACTACCACGGCAGCGTGTGGTTCTCATCGGCCAACTACATGGCGGGGCTCACCTATGAGATGGACTCCAAGATGAGTGCTTTCATGGGCCAGGGAGCCGTCAACCAGCAGCTCACCGAGCGCAACCTCATGCTTGAGCGCGAGGTGGCGATTCTCAGTGCCATGCTCACCGAGGAGAAACAGCGCAACGACTCGAGCTACTATTACGACGGGCAGATGCCGCTGCTCAGCCAGTACAAACTCATCCCGGCGAAAGTCATCGGCAACACCATCAACCGCACCGACAATTTCATCACCATCGACAAAGGAAGATACGACGGCGTGCATCCCGACATGGGGGTGGCATGCGGCAATGGTGTCGTCGGTGTGGTGTATATGTCGTCGGGGCACTATGCCGTCGTCATCCCCGTCCTCAGCAGCCATTCCAACATCAGCTGCGCCATACAGGGGAGGGGATATTTCGGCTATCTGCACTGGAAGGGTGGCCCATCGAACATCGCGCGGGTCGACGACATACCGAGGCACGCACAGTTTGAGAAAGGCGACACCATCGTCACCAGCGGATACTCGTCGGTCTTCCCCGCCGGAATACTCGTGGGCCATGTCATCGGCTCCGATGACTCCGAGGACGGCCTCTCCTACAGTCTGCGCGTGAAACTGTCGACCAATTTCGGCAACCTGCGGGATGTGTGCGTCATCGACGACGCAGCCGTGAAGGAGCGCCTCGACCTGCTCCGACAGGCGACAGACTCCATACGCCCACAGCGGAACCTTAATTAATAGCCCACACCTTGTAAGTCATATTGTAAGTCATATGAACAATGATGTGATCCGACTGCCGCTCATGATGGTTGTGCTCTGTGCGATACAAGTGTTCGTGCTCAACCACTGCCAGCTCTTCGGCTGCGCCATGCCACTCTTCTATGTGTGGCTTGTCGTCAGCATGCGCAAGTCGACGCCGCGGTGGGTCATCATGGTGCTGGCATTTGTCCTCGGCCTCGCTCTCGGCACCTTCGACAATATGCCGGGCGTGGCGGCGGCGGCGATGACTGCAGCGGCCATGGCGCAACCCAAACTCCTCGAACTGTTCATCTCGAGGGAGGGCGATGAGGCCTTCATACCCTCGATGAAAACCTTGGGGGTCAAACCCTTCGTCAACTATACCATCGTGCTGGTGGGAGGATATTGCGTACTCTTCTTCACGCTCGAGATGTTCAGCTTCTTCAATATGCTCCATTGGCTGGAGTGTGTCGTCGGAAGCACGGTGGTCACTGTGGCACTGATACTTGCAGCCGACAAGGCGTTGCACAGAGCGTGAGCGCTCCACAGGCGGCAGCCTGGCAGGAATAGTAAACAAGCGGAATTGGTATTTTTGGAAATGTATGTGCAATGAAGGATTATGAACTGGACAAGCGGAAATATGTCATAGCCGGGGTGGCGGTAGCCATCGTGGCTATCTATATCTTGCGCCTTTTCACACTCCAGATTATGAGCGACGACTATAAGAAGAACGCCGACAGCAACGCTTTCCTCAAAAAAGTGGAGTTCCCCTCGAGGGGCATCATCTCCGACCGAAACGGCAAGACGCTCGTCTATAACCAGCCTTCCTACGACATCATGGTGATTGTCAACGAGCAGCGCGGCCGTCTCGACACCCTCGAGTTCTGCAAGGCGCTCAACATCACCAAGGAGTACTTCATCAAGCGCATGAAGGACATCAAGGACCGCTCGAAAAACCCCGGTTACTCGAAATACACCCAGCAGCTTTTCATGTCGCAGTTGTCCGACCAAGAGTTCAGTGTCTTCCAGGAGGTGGTGTACAAATTCCCCGGCTTTTACATCCAGCGCCGAAGCATCCGTCAGTATGAGTATCCCAATGCCGCCCTGCTGCTCGGCGACGTGGCCGAGGTGTCGCCCGAGGACATCAAGGAGGACGAGTACTACCAGCCCGGCGACTACATCGGGAAGATAGGCATCGAGCGCTCCTACGAGAAGGAGCTCAGGGGCACCAAGGGCATACAGATACTGCTTCGCGACAACTTCGGGCGCATTCAAGGCAACTACCGGAACAGGGAGTTCGACACCAAGCCTGTGCCGGGAAAAGCCCTCACACTCGGCATCGACATCGAACTGCAGCGCCTCGGGGAGCGCCTTCTCGAGGGAAAACTGGGAAGCATCGTCGCCATCGAGCCGTCGACAGGCGAGGTGCTGTGCATGGTGTCGTCGCCCTCCTACGACCCACGCATGATGATTGGCCGCCAGAGAGGGAAAAACCATACCGCATTGCAGAAAGACCCCATGAAGCCGCTCATCAACCGCGCCATCATGGGTCAGTATCCTCCAGGCTCCACCTTCAAGACCAGTCAGGCGCTCACCTTCCTCACCGAGGGCATCATCGACTCCACCACGATGTATCCCTGCCACCGTGGCTTCGTCGTCAGGGGCATGCGCGTGGGATGCCACGGCCACGGCTCGCCACTCAACCTCATCCCAGCCATCGGGACGTCGTGCAACGGCTTCTTCTGCTGGGGGCTTTACAACATGCTCAACAATCGCGAAAAATACACCTCGCTGCAGCAGGCCATGGACGTCTGGCGCGACTATATGGTGAGCATGGGCTTTGGCTACAAGCTCGGCGTCGATTTGCCTGGCGAGAAAAGAGGCATGATACCCAACGGCACCTATTATGACAAGGTGTTCCATCAGAACTGGAACGCGCTCGGGGTAATCAGTATCTCCATCGGCCAGGGCGAGGTGACGCTCACCCCGCTGCAGATAGCCAACCTGTGTGCCACCATCGCCAACAGGGGATGGTATATCACGCCTCATGTCGTCAAGGAGATAGAGGGGCAGCCTATCGACACCCTCTACCATCAGAAGAAATACACCAAAGCCTCGGCTGTGGCCTACGACTTGGTGGCACGTGGTATGCGCCGTGCTGTCACGGGAGGCACCTGCCGCCATGCCAACCGCCGCGACTACGAGGTGTGCGGCAAGACGGGAACGGCGCAGAACCGTGGCCGCGACCACTCCGTATTCATGGGCTTCGCACCTATGAAAGAGCCGAAAATCGCCGTGGCGGTATATGTCGAGAACGGCGGATTCGGAGCCACCTTCGGCGTGCCTATCGGCTCGCTCATGATGGAGCAGTATATCAAAGGCGAGCTGTCGGAAGGTTCCAAGCGCCAGGCAGCACGCATCCAAAGTCAACATCTGAAATATGGCACAAAAGACAGATAACCAGCCCGGTGTGCTTCGCTCCCTCGACTGGTGGACCATCGCCATCTATGTGGCCCTGCTCGTCTTCGGATGGATGAGTGTCTGCGGAGCGAGCTACTCGTTCAGCGAGCCCGACGTGCTGAGCCTCTCCACGCGCTCGGGCATGCAGCTCGTGTGGATTGGCACGTCCATCTGCCTCGGCTTCGTCATCCTCATGCTCGACGACCGTTACTACGACACTTTCGCCTATGTGCTCTACGGCTTGATGGTGCTCTTGCTTTTCTTCGTCATCTTCAACCCCGTCAGCATCAAAGGCTCACGGTCGTGGCTCCGCCTCGGCTCGCTGCAGGTGCAGCCCGCCGAGTTCGCCAAGTTTGCCACGGCACTGGCCATCAGCAAGTTCATGACCACCTACGGCTACAACATCCGCCGCCTGCGCGACTTCCTGCTCTCCTGCGCCATCGTGCTCGCCCCCATGGCATGTATCGTCCTTCAGAACGAGACGGGGTCGGCACTTGTCTATTCCGCATTCTTCCTCATGTTCTATCGCGAGGGAATGCCGGGGAGCATCCTCTTCACCGGCGTGGCGCTGGTGCTCTATTTCGTGGTGGGCATACGCTACGAACAGGTGCTGCTGTGGGACACACCCACCTCCATCGGAAAGTTCGTGGTGCTGCTGCTCATCCAGCTCTTCTCCGTGGGAATGGTGTATGTCTATTGCCACGACAAACAGAAGGCCATGCAGCTCGGGGGATTCACCGTCGGCATCACCATGGTGTTCCTCCTCTTCTCTGAATATGTCATCCCCTTCGACATCGTGTGGATACAGCTCATCGTCTGTGCGGCGCTCATCGGCTATCTCATGTACCAGGGACTGAGCGGGCGTGTGGGCAACTACCTTTATGTCGCTCTGTTCGCCCTCGGCTCCATCATCTTCTTCTACTCGGCCAGCCTCATGCTTGAGCGGGTGGTGCAGCCTTATCAGCGCGAGCGCATCAACGTGCTGCTCGGACTGGAGACCGATGATTCGAAGGCGGGGTACAATGTGCACCAAAGCGAGATAGCCATCGGTTCGGGAGGACTGAGGGGAAAGGGCTTCCTCAACGGCACACAGACGAAGCTGAAGTTCGTGCCCGAGCAGGACACCGACTTCATCTTCTGCACGGTGGGCGAGGAGGAGGGCTTCCTCGGTTCGGCCGGAGTGCTGTTGCTGTTCCTGGCGCTCATCCTGAGGCTCATCGCCCTGGCTGAGCGACAACCGTTCAAGTTTGGAAGGGTATATGGATATTGTGTGCTGAGCATCTTCCTGTTCCATGTCTTCATCAATGTGGGCATGGTGCTCGGGCTGACTCCCGTCATCGGCATCCCGCTGCCATTCTTCAGCTACGGGGGCAGTTCGCTGTGGGGATTCACCATCCTGCTCTTCATCTTCCTGCGCATCGATGCCAGCAGAAACCTCATCAGAACTTGATTATTGGGGCAACTTAGCAGCCATATAGCCCTTGACTTTCAATTTTCACGGGTATTCTTGGGTTTTTTCTCAGTTTATCACTACCTTTGTGCCCGACAATTCACGGCTGTCAGCTTTTTCGCCGCACTTGGTGAACGCTGATATTGAACAAGGAATATGGAGAGCCCGTCCAACAATCATGAGCGAGTAGCGCACAACACGCTGTTCCTGTACATTCGGATGTTTATCCTGATGCTCATCAATCTCTACACTACGAGAGTGATTCTGAAAGCTCTCGGAGAGACTGACTATGGCATCCACAATGTGGTGTCGGGCTTTGTGGCGATGTTCATCATGTTCTCCAACACCATGTCGACGGCCATCAGCCGCTACATCACCTTCTCTTTGGGCAAGGATGATACTGCTCGCACGAAGTCTGTCTTCTCCAATGCGCTTCTTATCCAGGCAGGCCTGGCCTTGTTCGTCTTCATTGTGGGCGAGGTGGCGCTCGTCTGGTTTCTCAACCACAAGATGGACATCCCCCCGGAGCGCATGGATGCCGCCAACATCGTGCTGCAGCTCGCTCTCATGCAATTCATCTTCCTGCTCTTCCGCACCCCCTTCGATGCCTGTATCGTAGCCCATGAGCGGATGTCGGTGTATGCCTATCTGGGCATCTTCGAAGGGCTTTCCGGACTTATCGTGGCACAGATCGTGGCACATTCCTCCACCGACCGGCTGGTGCTCTACACGGCCCTCACCGTCGTGTTGGCGGTTGTCGTGCTGGCGTTGTACTATGGGTTCTGCCGGATCAATTTCGAGGAGTGCCGCCTGGTGTGGTCGCCTAATCGCCAACTCGTAGCAGAGATGCTGGGCTTCTCGGGTTGGAATTTCCTCGGGGTGATGGCTGGTGTGATGCGTACTCAGGGTATCAACATGCTTCTCAATGTGTTCTGTGGCCCTACTGTGAATGCCGCAAGGGGACTTGCCATGCAGGTCAACAAGGCGGTGACGCGCTTCTCGCAGGGATTCATCACCGCCATCAATCCGCAGATAACGAAGAACTATGCCATTGGCAACAAAGCGGAGTATGAGCACTTGGCCATGACGGGTTCCAAGATAGCTTTCCTGCTGTCTTTCTTCTCAAGCCTTCCCCTGGTGATGGAGACCGACACGCTGCTCGGCCTGTGGCTCGTCAAGGTGCCGGCACATACCTGTCTTTTCGTCATCTTCATCCTGTGCCAGGTGATGGTCGACTCTTTTTCCAACCCCCTCATCACGCTTCTGCTCGCCACGGGCGACATCCGCAAGCTCACTGTCACGGTGAGCTGCACCACCTTGCTCTGCTTCCCCCTGGCCTATCTGCTGCTGTGGTTAGGACTTTTCCCCGAGTCCACCATCTGTGGCGTTGTTGCCATATCGATGGTCACGCTCTGCATACGTCTGCACATCCTCCACGAGCAGCTGGACTTTCCCGTGCGCACCTACGTCTCGAGGGTGCTGCTCGTCGCGCTGCGTGTCGTGGTGCCCTCGGTGGCATTGCCGCTGCTGCTGAAGGTGATATGGCCCAGCACGACTATTGGAGCCGCCATCCTGCGCATCGTGCTGATGGAGGTGTTCGCCTTTATAGTGATTGTGACGATAGGCCTGACCCGCAAAGAGCGGCTCTTCATCATCAATGCCATCAGAAAAAAACTCAATTGATTATTATGAACAGAGGAAGAGGAAACATCATAACGTGATGGATTTCCTCTTCCTTTTTGGCACAAAAAAACAGGAAAGCGTCATACCCCTTCCTGCTCTTGTCTTTTTAAGCGACACGATTACTTGCCGTGGTGCTCGTCGGAGACTGTCAGCTTTTTGCGGCCTTTGGCGCGGCGGGAAGCCAGCACGCGGCGGCCGTTCTTGGTCGACATCCTCTCACGGAAGCCATGCTTGTTGGCTCTCCTGCGGTTGTGGGGCTGAAATGTTCTTTTCATTTTCTAAATATTTGTTTTTGATATTTCTCGGTTTGGGGTGCAAAAGTAGTGATTTCTTTTCAAACAACCAAGAATTTATGCGATTTTTAGTCTGAAAGTATGATTTTTTACCATATTTTCCTTACCTTTGCACCGCAATAGCGCAAGAATATCCCATTAACATCGAATAACTACAATGATTAAATCACAAGACATCAAGAAAGGAACTTGCATCCGCATGGATGGCAAACTGTATTTCTGCATCGACTTCCTTCATGTGAAGCCCGGCAAAGGAAACACAATCATGCGCACGACACTGAAAGACGTGGTCAGCGGGCGAGTGCTCGAGAAGCGTTTCAACATCGGTGAGGCTCTTGAGGACGTGCGCGTCGAGCGCCGCTCCTACCAGTACCTCTATCAGGAGGGCGAGGACTACATCTTCATGAACCAGGAGACCTACGACCAAATCCCCATCTCGCGCGACCTCATCACTGGCGTGGACTATATGAAGGAGAGCGACATCGTGGAAGTGGTGAGCGATGCCGACACCAACACCATCCTCTATGCTGAGATGCCCGTGAAGACCACACTGCGCATCACACACTCGGAGCCGGGCATCAAAGGCGACACCGCCACGAATGCCACAAAGCCCGCCACACTCGAGACTGGCGTGGAGGTGCGCGTGCCCCTGTTCGTCAATGAGGGCGACCTCATCCAGGTCGACACCCGCGACGGCAGCTATCTGCAGCGCATGAAGGAATAGACCGGCGAATGAGATATTCCATTATTGTACCCGTCTTCAACCGCCCCGACGAGGTGGAGGAACTGCTCGGGAGCCTGACAAAGCAGACCGAGGGTGACTTCGAGGTGGTGGTGGTTGAAGACGGGTCGTCGCGCCCATGCCGTGAGGTGTGCGAGCGCTTTGCACAGCAGCTCGACATCCACTATTTCGTGAAGGACAACTCCGGACCCGGGCAGAGCCGCAATTACGGTGCCGAGAGGGCAAGGGGAGAATATCTCCTCATCCTCGACTCCGATGTGGTGCTGCCCGAGGGCTATATCGCTGCCGTCAGCCGGGAGCTGGACAACGAGCCTGCCGATGCCTTCGGAGGACCCGACAGGGCTCATGAGTCGTTCACCGACATCCAGAAGGCCATCTCCTATGCCATGACGAGCTTCTTCACCACGGGAGGCATCCGTGGCGGGAAGAAGAAGCTCGACCGCTTCTACCCGCGGTCGTTCAACATGGGCATCAGGCGCGACGTGTACAAGCGCCTCGGCGGTTTCTCGCGCATGCGTTTCGGCGAGGACATCGACTTCAGCATCCGTCTCTTCGAGGCTGGCTGCCGCTGCCGTCTGTTTCCCGAGGCATGGGTGTGGCACAAGCGCCGCACCGACTTCCGCAAGTTCTTCCGGCAGGTCTATAACAGCGGCATCGCCCGCATTAACCTCTACAAGAAATACCCCTCGTCGCTGAAACTGGTCCACATGCTGCCGGCGGTGTTCACCGTGGGCACGTCCGCCCTCATCCTCATCTCTGCGGTGGGGCGTGCGCTGATGCACTACGACCCCACCCATTTCCACCGGTGGTATCTGGTGTGCGCCCTTCCGTGGCTGCCCATCCTCGCCCTGTGCCTGCTGCTGCTTGTCGATGCCACCGTCCGCCACCGCAGCCTGCGTATCGGCCTGCTGAGCGTCGCAGCGGCTTTCGTACAACTCACCGGCTATGGCTCGGGCTTCATCGCCGCCTGGTGGAAGCGCTGCGTCAGGGGGAAGGATGAGTTCCAGGCTTTCGAACACACTTTCTACGACTGACGATGGAGAAACTCAACATCAACGAATGGTCGCCCGAAGACCGGCCGCGCGAGCGCTTCGTTGCCCAAGGTGCTGAGGCCCTCTCCAAAGCCGAACTGCTGGCCATTCTCATCGGCTCCGGCTCCTCGAGGGAGACCGCCGTCGCACTCATGCAGCGCATCCTTAACGACTGCAACGACAACCTCAACACGCTGGGGAAGATGAGCCTCGACGAACTCATGCAATACAACGGCATCGGCGAGGCGAAGGCCGTCACCATTCTCGCGGCATGCGAACTGGGCAAGCGCCGGGCAGCAGAGACTGCCGAGCAGCGAAAAACCATCAGCACGGCAAGCGATATCTATGGGGTCATGCATCCCAGAATGCAGGACCTCGGCGTGGAGCAGGCATGGGTGCTGCTGTTGAACCAGAACTTCAAACTCATCAAGGTGGAGCGCATCTCGTCAGGGGGCATCAGCGAGACGTCGGTCGATGTGAGGCAAATCATCAAGCAGGCTGTCCTCGCCAACGCCACCGTCCTCGCACTCTCACACAACCACCCCAGCAACAATCCACGTCCCAGCCGCGACGACGACAACATCACCCAGCGGGTGAAAAGAGCCTGCGAGATTATGCGCATCCATTTCCTCGACCATGTCATCGTCACCGATGGCGACTACTACTCCTACCACGAGCAGGGCAAACTGTGAATTGCGGCAGCCCCGCTCATCTCGTCTTCGTCTTTTCGGTGGACCGATATCGGTCCACCGATACCCCCGGACGACTGCTTTTGAAACGATATTTTTATTTATATTTGCAAAGAAAAGAGTACTATGACAAAAACTGGAATTGAAACTGAAATGAAGAGAATTGGTATTACCTTGATTTTGATACTTGCATGTGTGATGGTTTTTG